>NZ_KQ976354.1:3809435-4145685 GCF_000346485.2 Scytonema hofmannii PCC 7110 | reverse complement strand
CCCACTAGATACTGTTGCAAGGCATTAAGCAACTTAACAGCAGCACAGTTGGCTTCTTGAATTATGCCCTTAGTATCAGTCACGAAGTAAGCATCGGGTGCAAACTCGAATAAATCTCGGTAACGTTGGCGTTCCAGTTCTACCAGATTTCGTGTCAGTATGAGTTCCTCATTCTGCTGGTACAGTTCTTCTGTAGCTAACTGTACTATTTCTGATGCGTTACCAAGTTCCACAAAAGTTTGTGGCAGCACATCTGGTATTAAAGGTTCGATGTTGACATTTTGATACAAATCTGCTAACCGTCCATGCATTCTCTGTGCACGGTGAACAAATTTGTCTATTTCTACCTTATTTATATCCATCTTAAATTTCCTCTACTTTTATAGATGCACGGAACTACTTAGGAAAATCGATAGAGTTTTTTTGAGCTTACAGCTAATGCGACCCTCTGTCCAATAACTTATGAAAAATTTTAAGTACCCTAGGTAGGGGTAAAGCTGAGCACATGAGGCTTTTGTGTGACATAGCCCTGTTTTCGTATATTTTAGAAATTACATCATAGCCTTATAAGACATTAGTTTAAACCATACCTATGTAATTTTCACCACAATCCAATAAGACCAATGATAGAAATTGTTTTAATCAAACTAGCTATTTTGTGTTGCTAAATTTCCTCAATTAGACTGATCTACCTTTACTTTATCTAAGCCATTATTACTCAAAGGAGAGCATCTGCGAAAGTCAGACAATATTAATTGAAAAATCAAAAAAACCAGAATTTATAATATCCAAGGAATCGTAACTATGAAGCCTTCTTACTTATCAAAAATTGTTTGGGCAAGTGCTTTTGCTTTTGGTCTTGTGACTTTACATCCAGTTTTGCCAGTTTCTGCCCAAAGCGGCTCTTCTGGTGCTGGTAGCAGTACAGGTACTAGCGGAACCACTGGTACAACTGGTGCTGGTAGCAGTACAGGTACAACGGGCACTGGCACTACTGGTATTGACACCACTACAGGTACTGGTACTGGTACAACGGGCACTGGCACTACTGGTATTGACACCACTACAGGTACTGGTACTGGTACAACTGGCACTGGCACCACTGGTATTGATCCAACTACAGGTACTGGTACTGGTACAACAGGCACTGGCACCACTGGTATTGATCCGACTACAGGTACTGGTACGGGTACAACAGGCACTGGCACCACTGGTATTGATCCAACTACAGGTACTGGTACGGGTACAACAGGCACTGGCACCACTGGTATTGACACTACTACAGGTACAGGGACAACAGGCACTGGCACCACTGGTACTGACACCACTACAGGTACTCCCACTAATACTACAGATACTACGAATACAACTCAAGGAACCAGCGAAGTCAGAGGCGATCGTGGTTTCGATTGGGGATGGCTTGGCTTGCTTGGTCTCATTGGTCTTACAGGTCTTATCCCCAAGCGGTCTCAACCTCACGCCTATCGCGACCCCAACGAGGTAACTCGTTCTGGTTCTACCAGATTCTAAACAATTGCTTCCTCAATTTGATATCTCCCCTGCTTAAAAGACAGGGGTTCTCACGCTCCCGCTATATTTTGATAGGAATCATAAATGATTTATGAAAAAATCTCAGTACTGTAGGTAGGGCTATGCCGCATACAAGCTTTATGTGTGCGGCATAGCCCTACCTACGTATATTTCAAAAATCAAATAGGAGTCCTATATATAGCGATCGCCTTTTAGTTATAAGAAACTAAGCTGAAAAGCCTTGAGGTTGAGGCATGAAGCACGGGTTTCTTTTACCCAAGAAGACAAACTATCACTTAGCACAATTTTACCTAAGTCTTAAATAAGACTTCTCAGACATCCCTAATTAGAAAGATTAATTAATAAAATGCTTCTACATTGTGTCGGAAAGCAATCAAGGCGTGCTTACCCTGCTCCTCTTTCAGGGCTTCAAGGATAGCATCAGATACTTCTAATGAAACAATAGTCTTGATTTCAATATTAGTGTTGTAGCCTGCTAAATCTGACAAGCGTCTTCCGTGCCCGCCCTCGCCCTGTACTTGATTAATAGTGTAGCCGCTTACATTATGGCTTTTCAGCAGTTTGACAATACGGTCTTTCAGCACCGTTTCCCCAATGATGGTGATTAAGACGGCGGGTTGGATGGGAGAAACGAAGTTTGACATGAACAACTCCAGAGAGTAAGTTTTAGCAAAACCTTAGTACATAGCAGCGATTAGGTAGTTAAAGTAACCGCCAACAAGGTTTGCCTCTTCTGATGATAACATTGAAGCGGTGACATTGTTCATTGCACGGATGCTTTCAGCAATAGGCGTGGTGAAGGTCGCAGGTGTTGTACCAATTGTAGGTAGCATTAACACGATCATGGGTTCAGAGGAGCGTTAAGCACATAAAGTACTTAATTTTCACTCCGTCTCAGACAATACGGTTGAGGACGGGATTTTTGTTACTTGCAGCAAGTACATTTATCTACAAGCTTTGCTATTTTTTCTATTAGAGTTATCAATTCTACAGGCTTATTCAAATAAATTTGAAACCCAGATACGAGAGCGAGGTTATGCTTTGCATCTATATCTAAAGCAGTTAACGCAATAGCAGGAATTGACCGTTTCTCAGGAATTATAAGAGTTCTAATTTTACGAATTAATGAAAAACCATCTTCATCCGGCATAACAATGTCAATAATTAAAAGGTTTATTGTAAATTTTTTGATAGCTTCAATAGCTTCATTAGCTGATTCTGCTGTCATTACCGTAACACCGTAATCTTCCAAAATTAAGACCATTAAATTAAGAAAGTCAGCATTATCATCTATGACAAGTACTTGCAATCCACTTAGATTTTGAAAAAGTTTTTGACGATCGTATAGCTCATGCTTCTCTGAATTCTTCAACATAATCATATTTGCCATCCTTAGTCTCTTGCTTAATGACAGAAGAAGTTTGACTCAGTAGCCAGCAACAATTAGCTATTAAATAAATATTTTTTCCTTAGATATTAAATCAGATTTATGTAATGTAGATGAAATGTCAAGGGCGTTCGTATAAAGAAATATTTATTGTTAAGTGTAGAAAAAGATTTTCTAAAAAAGTATTTATCTTTAGATTGACTTTATATAAAAATTTGCTGTATAGGGAGACACATTGGCTCTTGCACTCAGACTGAGTCCATAAACTGATATTTTGCACTTTGACAAGGGCTGGTAGCAATACAGTTCAGTTAAGCAGTTATTTAGAAACCCGGTATCTCCAAGATACCGGGTTTGGTGCTCCCCTCGCGACCCTTAACTAACCAATAAAAAAAGCCTCCGGTGCTTATAGAGGCTTGAGGTGACTTAGCTGCTTTTAAAAAAGTAGTAAATGTGCATATTCCTATTCTGACTTTAGGTCGTTAATAGACCCACATCCAAAAGGGATAAATATTATTATGTAGCTCTCTATACAGAACAGCTTTATCTCATCTCAAACCCTTAATTCTCTGTTGAAATTTTTGTATTTCTCATCACTAATCAAATTGTGGAATCGCCTAAAGTGACGTGTACACCTGGCTCTGGTGCTTGAGTTAGGTCTGGCGTATCTTCGGACATATCCAAGTCTGCCATGCTAGTGCTGGGAGAGTCTGAAGTTGCCATAAACTGCTCCTCAATAAGACGTAACGAGTCTTTTGGTGCCATAAACTTTTCCTTACAGGCATTACATAGAATCTGTAAAGACTCGTCATGACGAGTCTTTACGCATTATGGACTAAAGATTGTGCGATACACTTACACCCTTTACCTTAGCTGGAATAATAAAGCCATAGTAGGCAGTAGCTAGCGCTGTTAAGGCATTGAACCAAACATTATTACCAAACAGTGGCATCAAACCGAACGTTGTCTTAGCAAAGGGTAGCAATCCCATGATGGCGATTGCGGTATAAGCAACTGCAAAACTAACATTGAATAAACGTGCGCTGCTTGCACTGAAATAGGAAGCAATTCCTAATAATCCAACAGAACAGCGTACAAGGTTATGCAAGAAATTAGTAGGGAACAAGCCAAATATATAGCCAAATCCCATAGCATAGGGGCTTTCAGTTGCGCCAAGTGGGACGTAAGATAAGTCTGTTTCTGGTACTGAGACTAAACCAGGTATAAACCCAGCTACACCTACAATCAAAAAGAGAATTCCAATTGTCAGAGCACAGTAACGCTCTGTTAGATTTCCTGCCGTAACGTTTTTCATATTTTATGACTCCAAGTTTTGTAGAAGGCTAATATCAGTTTTCTGGCTTTGGACATCATGTTAAAAAAACTAGAGTTCTTTTTACTCTAACTAACGAGAGTGATAAATTATTTGCTGCTATATCCAAATGAAGGTATTAGTGTTAAGTTGAAATGTAATTTTGACAGATCTCGTTTCATTCTTTCAAAAACTTCAACTTGTACAGAGACAACTCATCAAAACATAGTTGTACTCCTTCCCAGCTAGAGGCTGGGAACGAGAGAGTCTGAAAGTCGTATGAGTTTTGATTTCTCTGCTAGTTAAAATTAAACCAAGACGGTTTTTCGATTCACTCTTCTCAGCACCCGAATCACAATGAATTTTAGTCAGTTGCTTGATAAGAAAATAGACACCATCGTCAAAAACTGGGTTGAAGCAGTTCGCCTAGATCGACAAATTTCGAGTATCGATAATTTACCGCACTCAGCTATTAGGAATTGGCTCCACTTTCACTGTTATTTTGCCTTTGAAAGTCAACTCTAGCTTGAATAATGAAAGATGAAATATGTAAAGTATTTTTCATCTTTCGTCCTTTTCAAACTGCATTACTCATATTATCTTTCAAGCGTAAAAAGGCTTTAATTCTTGCTATTAATTCATCATAATCAATCGGCTTGCGGATAAAGTCATTAGCTCCTAAATTTAATCCTTCAGGTATATCAGCTTCTACATAAGCCGTGATCAGAAGAATAGGAATAAAAGGTAGTTTTTTATTCTGCCGAATATGCCGAGTAACTTCATAACCATTCATTCCCGGCATCATAGCATCAAGCAACACCAGATCGGGCGGTGATGCTTCTATCATGGCTAACCCTGATTTGCCATTGTTAGCAACATCAACTACATACCCTTCTTCTACCAAAATTGCCTCTAAAAGATACAAATTATCTTGTGTATCATCTATAACTAGTATGCGTTTAGCTTGAGTTTGACCTTGAGAAGTTAACATAAAATTACGTTTCCGTTTAGGTAAAAAGGACTATCCCAATTGTGATCCTTAGCACCATCACCGAAGGAGGTACGGTGTAAGATGCCAGCTATCATGATTCTTAGATATAAGTTGGCTTTATGATAACTGTTTATTAGCTGACTAACCTCCTACTTCAGGAGAATCTCACCTTCAGCCAATCGGAAATAGATCGAGGTAGATCCCTCTGAACTTTACTACTGACGTATATGCCAACGTGTCCTACAGGAAAAGCGCAAACTGTGTAGTCCTTGCTTCCAACGTATTTCTCAAGAGCCAAGGAGGATGTAGGGGGAACTAGATGATCTTGTGTTGCGTAAACGTTCAAAACTGGGATGCGGATATTCCTTAAATCTACTCGCTTTTCCCCAATCTTGATTTCACCTTTAATCAGTTTGTTTCCTTGATAGAAGTCTTTAATAAACTGTCGGTAAGCCTCACCAGCTTGATCGGGGCTGTCAAAAATCCATTTCTCCATCCGCAGAAAGTTGACAAGCTTTTCTTCGTTGTCAATAATCTCCAGAAGGTCAATGTACTTTTTCACTCCTAACTGGAATGGCTTCAGCATAACGAACATAAAGCTCAAGAGCAGCGTAATCTTGGCTTTTAGAGTGGCAGCATTAGGAGCAGGCTTCAAAAATAAGGCAAGATGCCATTTGTCGCCAAGCCATTAGTTCATGGTTTCATAAATGTCTTCTTCATGCAATAAAATTGTGGTTTCAGGACCAATTCTTCCCATATCTGGTTCTGGACCCTTTGCCATTTCAACAGCATATTTCCAAGTGTGAGAATCCGGTTGATAATATAAAATTCTGCCTACACCTCCTAGAAAACGAACGACTTCATGTGTGTTGAATTTGGGAGGTGCTATCAATTGGCTATTCATGATTGCAGATGCTCCTAAAATATTTGTTTTTTTGATTCTCATTCAATAATCATAATTACAAAAAAAGGAAATAACGTCTAACTAAAGAATTGAATGAAGTTCTATCTGAAGTTAATTTTTTATTAAAATAACTTGTAATTTGAGATACAATATGTTTCTAGCGCTCTTTGAAGAATTCATAAATAAGTTTTGATAGTTAAGTTTGCTCAGAACTCCGACTTAAGAAGCCAGGGATCTTGGAATCCCTCAAAATCAATTTGGTCAAGTATTAGTTTGTAGTTGCGCTGTATTTGAAGACAGTACAACTACGAACAGATAGATCCATTCCTTAGAGGATGTTTGAAAAGTCATGATTGATGCAATACTGCTCGGTTAAGAGAACACGAGAACCCCGGTATCTTTAAGATACCGGGGTTCTGGCACCTCAACTATCCTTAACCGACAAGTATTGATGATTGATGTATCAAATATTTTTACCCCACCCTAACCCGGACCTTAGAAAGGGGAGGGAACCAGATTTTTCTTGTTTCCCCCCAATCCATCGGGGGGACTAAGGGGGGTAATAATGTGATTAAAATCACAACTACCCACTTTTCAAACAACCTCTTAGGGCAGAAGTCTTTAATAAGTAGATAACTTATCTTAGAAAAAAAGGGAACGCGAGTTAAAATTGCAGAAGCAATATTTAACAATGACCAATGATTTTCCCTACTTTTCAGTAGGGAAATTTATTAATAAATTCTTTTTTTCAGAAAATACTATAGCAATCCTATTTGAACAGGACTTACGCAGATGAGGCTAGAAACCCGGTTTCTTCGTAGAAAACTTGTGTTCAAACCTATGATTTTTCGTTGAAACCAGGTTTCTTTGCATAAGTCCTATTGAATTGTAAAAAGCAACGGACAAAACAAGAGTTGCGCGATACAAATGCGGATTTGTGTGCTGCAATTAATTCACCTTGGCTATCACTTAATGAGGCTAAAGAATTAGTTACAAAAATGTTGGTCAGTAAAAAGCCTATCAATGAAATTTTAGCAAGACTTATCAGCATTATCTATAATTCGACGGTTAACCCTTTGGAGTTACAGCCAAGAGAAAAATCAAATTCTATTCAACCTTTGATAAGCCCTCCAGCGAATTGCAGACTTACTAATAATGAAGCAGATCAAACTAAGATTACGGCGGTGAGAAAGCCAGAACGTGAAACTGTGACGAAATCTAAAATGCTTGTAAAGCAGGCATGTGAAATTAAAGCTCAATGTCGAGAGCTTAAAGCTCAATTCAGGGAACATAAAATTAAATTTATTGGCTCTCAAACTTCATTCATTGCCCTTCAGCCTAATTTTAGGAACAGACTAAAGCCAAAAGCCATCGAGCGTTTCGACTAAAGTCGAAACGCTCGATGGCTCGATTTTGGAGATCTTTTGCTAAAAACATTCACTGCTTGACTGATTTCATTGATAAACTAATCCGCTTCAGTTTCTCATTCACTTCAAGCACTTTGACTTTCACAACTTGTCCTACTTTCACAATTTTCTTGGGATCGTCTACAAATTTGTCAGCCAGTTGAGAGATATGCACCAAACCATCCTGATGTACGCCAATGTCAACAAATGCACCAAAGTTGGCAACATTGGTAACACTACCTTCTAGTTCCATTCCGACTTTCAAGTCAGTGATTTCCTTAATTCCTTCTTTAAAGGTGGCATACTTAAACTCAGCTCTTGGATCTCTTCCCGGCTTTTCCAATTCGCTCAAGATATCGCGTAATGTTGGTTCGCCAACGCTGTCGGTTACGTATTTTTTGAGATTGTTTTTTTTCAGTTGTTCGGCAATTTTTGCGATCTGAGTTAATGAGACTTTCAAATCAGATGCGATCGCTTCTACAACTGAGTAACTTTCTGGATGCACTGCAGTATTATCGAGTGGATTTTCACCATCACGAATGCGTAAGAAACCTGCAGCTTGTTCAAATGCTTTTGGTCCTAATTTCGAGACTTTTAACAATTGGCGGCGGTTTTTAAATACCCCATTTTGGTTGCGATAGGCCACAATATTATTAGCAACACTAGACGTAATACCAGAAACAAAGGTGAGAAGTTCTTTAGAAGCCGTGTTTAAGTCTACACCAACATAGTTAACACAGCTTTCAACAGTTTCATCCAATTTCTTCTTCAACAATTTTTGATCCACATCATGCTGATATTGCCCTACCCCAATGGATTTGGGGTCAATTTTGACAAGTTCTGCAAGGGGATCTTGCAAGCGACGCCCAATACTAATAGCTCCCCGAACAGTGACATCTAAATCGGGAAATTCTTCTAGAGCAACTTTGCTAGCTGAATAAATGGATGCACCCGACTCGTTGACTATCACCTTAATTGGTTTTCTGTCCAACGTTTGTAGGACTTCCAAGACAAATTCATCCGTTTCACGAGAAGCGGTACCGTTACCAATAGCAATTAACTCAATTTTGTATTTCTCAATTAAATTTTTAAGAGTTTTTGCAGCATCCAAACGCTGATTTGCTGATAAATGGGGAAATATCGCTTGATATTCTAAAAATTTACCTGTTTGGTCAAGGACTGAGACTTTACATCCAGTCCGAAAACCCGGATCTACCGCCAAAGTGGGTTTCATTCCTGCTGGTGCAGACAGTAATAACTCTCGCAAATTAGCTTCAAATGTTTTGATGGACTCAATGTCTGCAAAAGTTTTCTTATCAGAAATCACTTCACTCATTAAGGATGTTTTCATCAAACGGTTAAAAGCATCTTTGAGCATTGCTTGATAAAAATCCCTAATTGCGCGGACTTTTGTCTTAATTTCTTTTGATTCTAAATAAGACAAGACAACATCTTCATCAAAAGAAATGTCAAAAGACAAGATTTCCTCAGTTTCACCGCGACATAATGCCAGCATATTATGAGGTGCGATATTTCGTACCCGCATTTGGTAATTGCGGTACATTTCAAATTTAGTTGTACCCTCTGGATAATCATTCTTAATGCGGGAAACAAACACTCCTTCCTCTAAAAGATATTCCCGCACATAAGAACGCGACTCTGCTTTTTCAGCCACTTCTTCTGCAAGAATATCAGACGCACCCCGCAACGCCTCTTCTGCGGTTTTGACACCTTTCTCTTCAGAGACGTATTTTGCTGCTTCTTCATCCAGAGAAGCGGCGACACCATTTTTGACGTTTAACGACTTAATAAACTCTGCAAGCGGTTCTAACCCTTTTTCTTTTGCAACAGTAGCTCGAGTGCGACGTTTTGGACGGAAGGGTAGGTATAAATCCTCAAGTTCTGTTTTTTGCAAACAGGATTCTATCTTTTCTTTAAGTTCGTCAGTCAGTTTACCTTGTTCTGCGATCGCATTTAAAATTGTGGATTTTCTTTCTTCTAATTCCGTTAAGTAAGAATACCTATCCGCTAGTTGACGTAACTGAACTTCATTCATTTCCCCAGTACGTTCTTTGCGATAACGCGCAATAAAGGGAATTGTCGCACCCTCCGCCAAAAGATCCAGCGCGTTTTGCACCTGATAGGGTTTAAGGTCTAGTTCGACAGCCAGTGATTTAGGAATGTTTAGCATCGGGTGTTGCAGTTGAAAACGCTACTTTTTTTAAGGTAATACGCTAGATATATTTATCAGCGCAAGTAGATAATGTTAAGCTAGTTTAACAGACTGATTCGGAATCTTGTATTTATACGCTGTTGTTATGAGTAACGTGTTAGAGCTAAAACTGAATAGCTGTTAGATTAGGCACACTTGTTACCGACAACAAACCTAATATACACACATTAACGCTTCTGCTATTGGCTCAGAGGTGAGGAAAAATGGCTTTGTTTTTCTTGATTCCGCTATTTACCGGCTTGGTAGGTGGCTATATCTTTAAAAAATGTACTGACGAAATTGGGTATTTCGTGGGGATATTCGCAGCTCTCTGCTTTGCTTTAAGCTTGGTGTTCGCACCATGGCAAGTTTTGCTTTTGCTGCTCCTAGTTATTCTCATCACCACCCAAAAACTTTTGCAGCGAATGGAAGACCATCATGAAAACTTAAATGACACCGACCAAAGAGAATTAACCCCTCCCAAAGACCAGGTAACTGAGGAAATAGGACGAAAATACCGTGGTATCAGTTACTAAGCAATAAGTCTTACTGTTACCGTTACCGAGGAAAAACCTACAGGAGTAAGCCTTTAGTATTTCAGAGGGAAAACGGCTCCTGTAGTTTAAAACACTGGGTGAAAAGGAGATTTCAGCGCTCTTGGCATTGTATTGATTTATGCTGTGCCAATAACTGACAATATCTGTCATTTTTCTTTGCCAGCATCCACTTTTCTTTAAATATTGCTGCTGATTCAGCTTTAACAGGGTCTACTTCATTTGGCAAAATATCTTTTCTAGCTTTAGCTTCAGCTTCAATAGAAGTTGCTTTTTGAGGATTGGTTTTGTATTTTTTTCCACTCTTATGATTGGCATAGCGGCGCGATCTCGTATAACCCATCTGTAAGAACTTACGTGCCATATCTGCTCCAACGAAATCATCTTGCTCCAAATATTCAAGAAACATTTGGTAGATTTTTTCGCTGGATTGTCTGGCAATTTCAGGAGTTTTAAACCGCCAATGAGGTAGAATCTCTGATTTATACGGTTCTACCAACAATACTCCCTGCTCGCCCTTACCAACGCGATAAAGTTCAGGATTTTCTCGGAAATCAATACTTTTAAAATCTAAAGAGTAATCAAAAGTCATAAAATAAATTAATCAAGTATCAATACTACGTCGCCTCAGCAGAAATTAGAACCCCGGTTTCTTTAAGAAACCGGGGTTCTGACACCTCAATTATCTTATACCTTGCAGTATTGAAAAGTTAGATCCCCGACTTCCTGAAGAAGTCGGGGATCTGGACATCACTGAGCATGGTAAATTAAATTCAAAAGACTCCGATCTAAACAAGTCAAATTTGCCACCCATGCTACCAAGTTCCCAATCTCTCAAAAGAGTCCTTAATGTAGGAGATCTGCGACAAGTACATCACATAGCCCTCAACGTGCAAAATATGCAAGCGTCAAGGCAATTCTACAATGGTATTTTGGGCTTGCACGAGTTGACAGGTGATGAAGTTCCAGCAACCCTCGTAGATTTAGTAGCACAAGGAAAAGTAGCCAATTTCGTCACCCCCGATGGCACTATCCTCGATTTATTTTGGGAACCAGACTTACCACCACCAGACCCAAACCCAGAAAGAACTTTCACCAGAGCATATCATTTAGCATTTGACATCGCTCCTGAGTTATTTGATCGCGCAGTTGAAGTTTTAAGACAAAATCAAATTACCATCGCCCACGGACCAGTGAGCCGTCCAACAGGTAGAGGAGTCTACTTTTATGACCCCGATGGCTTTATGATCGAGATTCGTTGCGACCCAACAGGGGGACAAGGAGGAGTGAGGGAGTGAGGGAGTGAGGGAAAGAATGTTGCCAAATGACTATTGACCACTAACAACTAACAACTAACCACTAACCACTAATGATCGATCCCAAGACATACCAAGTCATTGAAGAAGCAATTAAGAGACCTCCCATTACACACGATCCGCAAAGGCAATCATTAAAAGCTTGGGCAATGTATTGTTTGCGCGATCGCGGTTTCAAGGTAGTATATGCTCAAAATGGCGACTTTGCTGTAGAAACCAGAGGCGGAGAAAAGATATATTTCAAAGTCACAGAAAATACAACTGATTTAGATAGCCAATTTGCTTGGATAGTTTGGGATAGTACAACCAAAAGCGCCCGCCTATTTCCATCGCAAAATTAACCGAGAATATAATACAACATTTTAGGACTTTTCAAACACCATAAAATGTTGCTGGGGTAAAAAGCCTTTCGTTTCCCGCCAAACTAAACCGACAGCTTGCATTTCCTTTTTAACTTGCCTCTGAGTCATTTTATGCAAAGCTTTGATTGCAATAAAAAGATTTTCGCCCCGATACTCAACGAGTACAACACGACCACCAGGTTTCAGACCCCTGACAATTCCTTGCATCATCTCTCGCGGATACTCAAACTCATGATAAGCATCCACCATTAGAGCCAAATCAACACTCTCTGGTGGTAATTTGGGATCGCTAAGAGTCGCCAAAACAGGCTCAACGTTAGCAATCTTTTTCTCCTGCTTAAAAAACTCGATAATCTCCAACATTTCTGGCTGAATATCCACAGCTAAAACCTTTCCTGTAGAAAGTAAAGGCGCAATCCGAAAACTTATGTAACCCGTACCAGCGCCAATATCCGCCACAATATCGCTAGACTTAAGATTAAGACCATTCACCACTTTGCTGGGCTGTTCCTCACCTTCACGGCTTGGTCTTTCCAGCCAACCCGCACCCGTGTGTCCCATGACTCTGGCTATCTCTCGACCCATATAAAATTTACCAATTCCATCTGGGTTATGAAGACGCCGTTGTTCGTAAACAACCGAGGATGATAGAGAATCCGCGATCGCGTAGCGGCTGCTTTGCAGCATCGCTATATTTTTCAAGCCAAATATCCAAAAACAGAACACACCCAAAATAAATACAGTCAAAGGAAAAAAAACGTATTTTGCTTTAGTCATTTGTCATTTGTCGGTTGTCATTTGTCAGTGTTTTATAGCCCTATCCAAAGGAAGTGTTGTAGGTCAAGCCAGTATGTTACCTTGGCTGATTAGGGGTAGCAAAAAGCAAAAATGGTAAGGAGCAGCGAGTGTTAAAGCCAGATATTATTGTTGTCGGAGCATCAGCCGGAGGACTTAAAGCCTTTGAAATACTCGTTTCTCAAATGCTCTCTAACTTTCCTGCTGCTGTCTTTATCGTCTGGCACGTTTCCCCAGATTACCCTAGTATGTTACCCGATATTTTGGCGCGGTTCACTTCACTGCCAGTAGCACACGCTGTTGACAACGAGCCAATCAAAACGGGTCGTATTTATGTGGCTCCTCCCGATCGCCATTTGTTAGTTGAGCCAGGGGTTGTCCGGCTCTCTCGCGGTCCCAAAGAAAACCGCTTTCGTCCGGCGGTCGATGTCTTGTTTCGCTCTGCTGCTTGGTCTTATGGATCGCGAGTCATTGGGGTCGTGTTGAGCGGCAGTCTCGACGATGGAGCGGCAGGGCTATATGCTATTAAAGAGCGAGGCGGCATCGCCGTTGTTCAAGACCCGTCTGATGCGCTTTTCTCTTCGATGCCTAGGGCGGCGCTGAAAGCAGTGGCAGTCGATCATTGTGTGCCTATCATCGAAATGGGAGCTTTGTTAGCGCATCTGGTTAACAAAGCAATTCCCGAACAGGAGGAAAATCTGGTGTCTGAAAAAATGGATATTGAAGTTGGTGTTGCGCGGCAAGATAACGCTCTGGAACTCGGCATTATGAAACTAGGTGACCTTTCTCCCTTTACGTGTCCTGAGTGCCATGGCGTACTGTTGCAGTTAAAAGAAGGTAACCTGCTTCGCTTTCGCTGCCATACAGGGCATGCCTATTCGCTTAATGCCCTTCTAGCCGAGGTAACGCAGTCGATCGAGGAGTCCCTCTGGGATGGTATCCGCACGATCGAAGCGAGTGAAATGTTGATGACTCATACCGCAAAGCATCTGCGCGAGATGAACGAGCATGAGGCGGCAGACCTACTGTTGCAAAAAGCCGAGGACGCAAAGCGACGAGGAGATTTGGTTCGGCAAGCAGTCATGAGCAACGAAATATTGAGCCAGGAAAATCTGGAGCGAGAAATAAAGCTCAATGAAGAAAAACAAGGTTTTTAAAATTTCTTTCTGAGGTCAATATTCCTGACACCTAACTGTTTGCTGCGAGCAACTGCTTGCCGCAATGAAGCTCTCAATGCTTGACTGTTGGCAAGCACTTCTGTGACGATACGCTCTTGTTCAGCTAGATTCGTGAATTTCACTTGATTTAGAAGTTGTTCTTTCATTGCTTGCTGAAGATCGCCAGTCGGCAGTATAGGAATTTGCAGAGGCGGTTTATGTGCGGCTGATGAACTTTCTGATGCAGCCCTTAATGAGTCCGTTGTAAGGGTAAGTTGTGCAAGCTGTTGTTGCAGCTTTTCAATTTGGCGATCGATGTGCTTTAACTGCCGCCCCCGCTGGATCGCGACTCTGTAATCCTCCACTTCATTCGGTTTCAAGTGTTTTAGTGTCTTGCCATCAAACATGGGTTGACGGCTTCTTACCTGCCAGTATTTACAGTTGGTTCGGGCTGTGCCTCCCGGCTTCACTTGCACTAACCAACAATGTTGCAGAAACCAACCTGCCCCAGCAACTTGTGCTCGCTCGGTGTTGAGCGCTTCCAAGGTAGATTGAAGTTTTTTTAGTGTGGACATTTTTGATTCGTATGCAAACTCAGATTTTTCTTTAAAGTTATCATATATTCGTATGCAAATCTATTATATAGATTTGCATACGAATATATGAATCTATCACTCCTGTGTGACGGTAAAAAAATCCGCCATATAGGGGCGGCTCAAGTCAATTTTTTAACGTTCGGGATAAAAATGTCTGCTAAAATGTCTTCTCAGAAGAGCTTCTTGTGCAATGGAGTACAAGACACGGATGAAGTAAACTTAGAATTTGAAACCCTGTTAGACTACCTCAAGTACAACCAGGGTTGTGATTTGACAGGTTATAAACGCTCTAGCTTGATGCGACGGTTTCGGCACCGGATGCAAAGTATCAACATTGACACTTATGAGAGCTACTTACAATATTTGCAACGCCATTGGGAAGAGTATCGTGCTCTTCTCAATGATGTTCTAATTAACGTCACTAGCTTTTTCCGCGATCGCAAAGCTTGGGATTATTTAGCAGCAGAGGTTATTCCCAAAATTATTGCCAGCAAGCAACCCGATGAACCCATTCGAATTTGGAGTGCAGGCTGTGCAACCGGACAAGAGATCTATAGCCTTCTCATCTTATTAGCAGAAGCGCTCGGTCTTGAAGTTTGCCGACAGCGAGTTCAGTGTTTTGCCACCGATACGGATGAAGCAGCCCTATCGAAGGCACGTCAAGCGACCTACAGCAACAAAGATATTATTGGCATTCCTGCTGAATTGCTCCAGAAATACTTTGAGTACACCGAAACAGGCTATGTCTTTCACCCAGAACTTCGCCGCACCATTATCTTTTCTCGTCACGACTTGACTCAAAATGCTCCCATCTCCAAGATAGATCTCCTAATATGCCGCAATGTATTGATTTATTTCAATTCAGAAACTCAGGTCTCCGTCCTAAAGCGTTTTCACTTTGCGCTTAAAAACACGGGCTTCCTCTTCTTGGGTAAGGCAGAAACAGTAATCAACCGCAGGCAAATTTATATGCCTGTTAATATAAACCAGAGGATTTATGCCAAAGAACTGACGCTAGAAGTAGATGACTACCGCCTCATCATTCCTAAGTCTCACAGACAACACACAACTCATTTATTGCCAATTCAGAACTACTTCTGGGAAACTGCCTTCGAGACCAGTTCTTTTGCTTATCTAGCCATTGACGCAAACGGTTGTCTGCTCCATGCCAATGAATGGGCAAGAACCTTATTTGGCTTAACCTTTAACAATTGGAAACGCCCTTTTCAAGATCTGAAAGTTGCAAAGTTAATCGGTACCAACACGTTAACGCAAGCACTTCACTCTCGTCAGGCTCTAGCCGTGTTAAAAAATATTGAGTGGACGACCTCCAAGAGCACAAAGCATTTCGATATTCATATTTCGCAGGTATTTACCACCAAAAATGATTTACTGGGAGTTACTTTGACATTTATTGAAACAAATGATTACAAGCAATTCAATCAAGAACTGGAGTCTACTCGCTTAGAGTTAGCCAGAGTCTCTAAAACCCTTGCAGAGACAAAATATGAACTCAGCATGGCTTACAACGAGTTAGAAAGTACTCGGAAAGAACTAGAGCTTTTACATCAACAGACGGATTTCATAAATCAAATATGATTGCTATATTCAGTTCAAGTAATTCGATTTTTTCGGAAATACTATAGTAGAGTTGAATTTATAGCTAGGCGCTCGATAGCGCTCGACAGAAAAGCAGCTTTAGACATGGCATCCAGACGCGTTTCCAAAAAATCTCAACCCAATCCCTCTGATGGCAAAGTTCCTACTGACAATCGGCAGGATAATTTTAATGAATTATTTCCAGTGGTTGGGATTGGAGCCTCTGCGGGAGGATTGGAAGCTTTTACCCAATTGCTGAATTATTTGCCAACCAATACGGGCATGGCGTATGTCATTATTCAGCACATGGCTCCAGAGCAGGAAAGCGCCCTTAGCCAGATTCTTTCCAGGGCAACCCAAATGTCCGTGAATGAGGCGCAACATGGCATGGCGATCGCACCCAATCAAGTGTACGTGATTCCACCTAATGTCAGTATGACCATTGATCAAGGGGTACTAAAGCTCATGCCTCGCTTAAGTACCAGTCGGGTGTTTATGTCGGTTGATATGTTTCTGCTTTCCCTTGCCGAGGAGCGGGGCAACAAAGGGATCGCCGTCATTTTATCGGGTGCCGATTCTGACGGAGCGCAGGGTCTAGAGGCAATCAAGGCGGCGGGGGGTGTAACGTTTGCTCAATGCCAGGAGTCAGCACAAGTCGATAGTATGCCCAACACAGCGATCGCCACAGGTCAGGTAGACTTCATCTTACCGCCCGACCAAATTGCCCAGAAGCTAGCTGAGATTAGCTCTCATCCCTACATTGCAAGCCAACCCACAATTAAGTCGGAGGCAGACTCATCCCCGACTACCACTCAGGAGGCACTTGCCGTTATCTTCAATTTGCTGCGGAAGGCAACAGGTCTCGACTTCACTCATTATAAACAAACAACCTTAAATCGCCGGATTCAAAGGCGAATGCTGTTATACAAGCTCGAACGCCTAGAAAATTATGCTCGCTATCTCCAGAGCAACCCAGCAGAAGTGATGGCACTGTATCAAGATTGCTTGATTCATGTCACCAGTTTTTTTCGCGACCCCGAAAGCTTCAATGCCTTAAAAAGTCTGGTCTTTCCCGTCATCATTAAAGATAAAACACCAGGCACACCCATTCGCATCTGGGTAGCAGGTTGTTCAACCGGGGAAGAAGCTTACTCGATCGCCATCTGCTTGTTAGAGTTTATCGCCGAACAGGTTCCCCGCATACCGATTCAAATTTACGCAACTGACATTAGTGAGACAGCGATCGAATATGCCCGCAATGGAGTCTACACCCTCAGTCAGGTTGCTAATATTACCCCAGAACGGCTCTATCGATTCTTTGTTCAGGTTGAGGCAGGCTACCAAATCAGTAAATCTGTAAGGGAAGTTTGCGTCTTTGCCAGACAAAATCTGATTGGCGATCCGCCATTCTCGCGGCTGGACTTAATTAGCTGTCGCAATGTCCTGATCTATTTAGGAAACGCTTTACAGAAAAAACTCCTGCCAATTTTCCACTACGGTCTCAAGTCCACAGCCTTTCTCATGCTAGGGACTTCAGAAACAGTCGGTGACTTTGTAGACCTGTTTACCCTGTGCGACAAAAAAAACAAAATTTATGCTAAAAAGTTGACAGCATCTCGACCCAACATCGAGTTGACTACCAGTTCTTATTCTCCAACCATTATCAACCCTCAACCTTTTGCGACAGAACAGTTTCCCAACGAACTGGAATTACAGAGAGAAGCAGACCGGATTGTTTTGAATCAATATGCTCCTGCAGGTGTTGTGGTCGATGTCAACTTGGAGATTTTGCAATTTCGGGGACAGACTAGCCCTTATCTGGAACCATCTCCCGGTCGAGCAAGCTTGAACCTGCTGAGAATGGCAAAAGAAGAATTGCGGCGAGAGCTACAAACTGCTATCTACCAGGCAAAACAGCAAAAGCTGCCGGTCAAACGGGAAGGCTTGCAGGTGAGAGAAGGCGGTAACGAAGCCCTTCTGCTAGGCATGCCTCGCATCCGGCAAATTACCATCAATGTCATTCCATTCCAAATTGGCGCTGCTCAAGAGTGTTTCTTAGTTCTCTTTGAAGATATCCCCCTCGTTTCAGAGTTACCACCTGCAACCGATGATGGCAGTGCCCCCTCTAAGCGCAAGACTAGAGAACCGGCTGAGATTGCTCGACTCAAGCACGAACTCGCAACGAGCCGAGAGCATCTGCAATCGATCATCGAAGAGCAGCAAGCCACGAACCAGGACTTGAGAGCCGCCAACGAAGAGATTTTGTCGAGCAATGAAGAGTTGCAAAGTACCAATGAGGAGTTGGAAACCGCAAAAGAAGAAATTCAGGCGGCGAATGAAGAACTGAACACGGTGAATGATGAACTACGCCGTCGCACCCAGGAAGCGACGCAAGTGAGCAACGATTTGCAGAATTTGCTCAACAGTATTCATATCCCGATTTTGATGCTGGGATTTGACCTCCAGATTCGGCAGTTTACCCCAGCAATGGAAGGCATCTTCAACTTGATTTCAACGGATATTGGGCGACCCCTGAGCGACATTACCCACAAGCTGAATATGCCTAACTTAGAGCAACAGATTTTAGAAGTGATTCGGACGCTCAACTTAAAGGCTCAGGAAATTCAAGACCGGGACGGGCATTGGTATCACCTGCAAATTCGCCCCTACCGCACGATTGATAATAAGATCGATGGGGCAGTGCTAGTGTTAATTGATATTGACGACCTCAAACGCAGTAATGCCCAATTGATAGAAGCGAAAGATTATGCTAATGCAATTGTAGAAACCGTCTGGGAACCGATGCTCGTGCTGAATGCTGACTTGCGGGTCATCACAGCAAATCGTTCGTTCTACGACACGTTTGAGGTTTCGCTCATACAAACAGAACAGCAGTTAATTTTTGAATTGGGCAACGGACAGTGGGATATACTCCAATACTGCTCGGTTAAGGGAAATAAAGGGTAAAACAGTGTCAAATGTGTTCGCGTATTAAAAACGATAACTGAAAGCGGATGGGCAAGGTTATTTTTTGTCTTTGAGACTTTCGTACAAATCTATCCAGTTTTGTCTGAGAGAATGAATCGTATTTTTTAAGGTGTCGATTTGCATTCTTCGTGTAACTTGCATAACAGCATCAATATGAGCGGGGCTTCCAGCTTTCCCCAAATGCTTATATTTACTTAATTTATTAGGAGTTTGCGTAGGGAAAATCGGCATTTGAGCGTGCAACTTATAGTACCAGTAAGTTCCTTTTTGACCGCGTGCCTGGTAGCGCAGGACACAACAACCTTCGGGTGCAACTTCTCCTGAAGCTTGAATTTGTTGAATTTGTAGTTGTAGAGTAGCGATCGCTTGCTGTAAGAGTTCGGCTCTGGCAATAATATCGTCAGTTTTCGTAGGCATCAATTGGAATTGGGGAAAGATAGAGTTCTCGAATAGATTACGAGAACAAAAAGTGTTTTAATCAATATTATCTTATACGAAATTTCACTTCAAAACTGAGTGCTAATGATGCTAGTTAACTTTGAATTCAACAATCAAATCCTAAATCGGGCACAATTACTGCTGGCTCTTAACCAGATCATCCCTACCGAGTCGATTATGGCAGCGATTACAACAACGAGTAGTACCGCACGGCGTCAAAGAATACTTCCTACACACGTAGTAATCTCTCTAGTAATCGCCATGAGTTTTTGGTCCTCCGATTCAATCGTGGATGTATTGAAAAATCTCATTCAGGGTTTTAATTCTTTGCAAATCCCCTTTAAGAGACGTTTTAAGATACCAACATCTTCATCAATAAGTGAAGCTAGACAACGAATTGGTGCTGCTGTTATGACTCGTTTATTTGAAATTGTTGCAAAACCTTTAGCAACAATTAAAACACCAGGTGCTTTTTTGGGTGGACTGAGAATAATGGCTTTGGATGGCACAGTTTTTGATGTTCCTGATACAGAAACTAATGCTAAAGTATTTGGTTACCCTGGTTCTCGTCCTGGTACAAATCCGGCTTTTCCCAAAGCTAGGTTAACTTTTTTAGTCGAAGCAGGAACTCATTTAATTATCGACATATTTTGTTGTCCATATCGAATTGGAGAGAGAAAAGGAGCTTTAAAGCTATTAAGAAGTGTTGAGGAGAGTATGTTGTTAATGTGGGACAGAGGACTGCACTCATTTAAAATGATTCATGCTGCAATCAAACAAAAATGTCATATTCTTGGTCGCGTGCCATCTCATGTAAAATTTGAGTTTGTTAAAGCTTTTCCTGATGGTTCCTATCTAAGTTGGCTTGCTCCTGATGGAAAGTCAAGAAAGAAGGGAGCGACGAAAATACCTGTTCGTGTCATTGAATATATTATTGAAGTTGAGGGTGTAGAAAAGGTGTATCGTTTAGTAACTGATTTGATGGATATTTCAACTTTTCCTGCATTGCTCTTAGCCCAAGAATACCATCAACGGTGGGAAGCTGAGAACACCTTGGATGAGTTAAAAGTCCATCTGAACGGTCGTAAAATTCCTATCCGCTCGAAGAATCCTCGTGAAGTTATCCAAGAAATTTATGGTTGGTTACTAGGACACTATTGTATACGTTATTTAATGTTTCAAAGTGCAGCAATCAAGGGAATATCTCCCCTAAGTTTAAGTTTTACCAGTTCTCTAAGAGTTGTCAGACGTGCTATTCCTCAGTTTCAACAGCAAGTTAATCATTCTCTTGAGAATATGAATATATATTTTAGCTGGTTAATCTGGGAAATCTTAGACTTACAAATACCACCAACCTCAGGCAGAACTAATCCGAGGGTAATCAAGAAAACTCGTTCTAAATTTAAAACTAAAAAACGATGTCATAGAAATAATTATACTCCCCGGCAACAACTATCTTTTACAATTTTTACAACCGCTAGTTGACATCATCTAGTAGTAGAAGATAGTTGAACTAGATAGAAAATTAAAAGGGACAAGGTTTAGAGATTTTTTCAATTAAATATAAACATTCTTGAGAGATACTTGCTCATCTCTTGTGGGTTCATTTATACAAATTTCTCTCATTTTTGTTCTCGTAAATAAAACGAGAACAGTTTCTTCGGAATTTTAGGCTTCACTTTCCCTTAACCGAGCAGTATTGGGATATACTCCAATTGCGATCGCAACTCGAAGAAATTCTTACCAGTAATACCCAGTTTCAAGATTTTGAAGTCGAGCATGAATTTGAGCGGATTGGACGTAAAATCATGCGGCTTAAAGCTCGCAAAATGTTCAAGATTGACAGTACCCAGATGATTTTACTGGCGATCGAGGACATCACCGAGCAAAGACTTTTAAAAACAGAATCTGAGTGAAGCGAGCGAAGACCTTGCTTTTGTCACTGGTCACTGATAACAAACGGCTCCAACTCCCGATTGTACCACTCTCCTTGAAAGCGCTCTGTCATAAATGGTCTAACAATAAACTTGGCTGGGGAACCGTCTCGAACATCTATTCGCACGAATGAGTAAGGAAGCCGTTTCTGAGTGTCGTATCCGTTGCGACCAAGAAAAAGAAATGAGTCAGCAATTTTACGAGTGTAGCTACCTGTGGTATCTTCAAAAGTTTCCATCAATTCCGATCCCTCCTCTCGTTGACGACGGGGACGGCGACCGCTACCACCAGAAATTATACAGTGGATATGGGAATCACCGTGTCCGGTGTCGGTTGTGCGGAGATACTCCAAACAATGAGCATGACCGTTTAATATCAAGTCAACTACGGGACGCCCTTGAGTCAGAGAACCAAGACTGTCAGCAACAGCATCAAATACCCCACGCAAGCGGTGACGAACTGCTAAAGTTTGTGCTTGATGCCACTTGCTTGCTTCAGTAACATAGGGTGGATGATGAAAATAAACAACTCGTCCGCGTACCTCTTGAGTATTCCAAGATTCAATTAACCTTTGCTTAAGCCAGTTGAGTTGTTCAAAGTCTACTGGTGGTGCTTGATGGGATTCAAGCTGTTTCTCAATGTCAATCTTGACTTCATCAATTTGGTATAACTTACTTTTGAGAGCATCAAGTTGTTCGGCTTCTTGGGGAATATCTGGATTGAGGTGAGAACAGGCTGCTAAAATTTGCGTTTCCTCTTGTTCTATTGAGTGACGTCGTTTTTCTAACTTTCGGCGTTCTATATCTCCCTCTTTTGTTGTAGGGAGTGGAGAGGGTGCATTAAAGGTGTTGGAGTCGAGGGCAAAAAAGTCAATCCCACCATAACGAAAAGTATAGTAGCGGTTGGGTAGGCGAGTAAATCTTCCAGGTTCGTACCGCAAACAGCGTCCCGTGTTGGTTTTAGCTGTATAATGGCTGTCTAAATGACGTTCTAACTTTTCGCCAGGAGAAAAGTGCTTGAGGTAGTCAAGAAATGCTGTGGCATATGCGTTTCCTTGATAAGAACCATGCCAGCCAATCTCTATATCTTTGTAACGCAGTAAGCGTCGCAGTGGTAGTGTGGTTCCTGCTATTAAACCATACATCAACGGCACATCGTAGTAATCATGATTACCCAGTACTGGTAAAATCGGCGTACTAAACGTCATGCGATTGTAAGAAATGCCTTTATAGTTTTCCCCTCCTACTAGAAACTCGCGATAAGGTTCAATAAAATTTTGCGGATAATACTCATGGGAACCTACAACATAAATCACATCTCCAGTATGGAGAATAAAACGGCACTCATCGCGTTGAGTTAGCATTAACTCTGCAATTAACCGTTGTGGATGCTGTCCATAAGATGGTTTAGACCCGGTATCACCCATAACCATAAAGGAAAATTCTGGATGATCCGAGTTTCCGTCATCCAAGACCAAGCTAGTTTGATCGATTCCTCGCTGAACAACACTCGGATGCAGCCACCTCACCCGTTCTTTCATTTTTTGAATTTTTACGGGGATCGGTGGATCGAATATATATTGCATTGTTAATTGCTCTGGGATACAAAATTTCCGAATTTTTACTGTTTTTTGATAATTTAGATCCCAATTGTACTGTTCTTTATTTCTCGTTGGTCACTGGTCACTGGTCACTGGTCACTGGTCACTGGTCACTGGTCACTGGTAATTCTACTCGGAAAGTTGAGCCTTCTCCTAGTTTACTTTCAACTGTGATAGTTCCTTTCATTAAGCGCACTAACTTATCTACGATCGCCAGTCCCAATCCGACGCCACCTTGCTTGCGAGTTGTAGACTTGTCAACTTGCCAAAATTCTGAAAAAATGTGTGGTATGTCTGATTCGGGAATGCCAATACCTGTGTCCTTAACCATTAACACCAATGGCTCCCCCTTAACTTGTTGTACCTCTACAAATACACCACCTATATCTGTAAATTTAATGGCATTAGATAGCAAGTTAACGAACACTTGTTGCAAGCGATCGCAATCAATAATCATATTGGGATTTTCAATATTTAAGTGCAAAACCAAAGCCAAATTTTTTCGTTTGGCTAGAGGTCTCAAGTCTTCTGTAATTCTTGTGACTAACTCTACCAAATTAAACTCTTGCAGGTTTAACTCTACCTTATTTGTTTCCAGTTTGCAAAAATCAAGGATCTCTTCAATTAATTTTAAAAGATGTTTGCCACTGTGAATAATCCTTTCTACCATCTCTCTTAATTCTGGTGCTAACAGATGGTAGTAGCGGCGTAACAACAGTTGGGAAAACCCCAAAATTGTATTCATTGGGGTACGCAATTCATGAGATATCACTCCTAAAAGCTGCGATTTAAATCGTGAAGCTTCCTGTAATTTTAAATTCTGGATTTGAATTATCTTCAGTTTTTCTTCTACTTGTTTGCGAGATGTGATATCTCTTATAAGCCACCGCCAACCTGTTGGTTTTCCTTCGTTATCTCGGATAGTTTTTACTGTGAGGCTGGCATCAAATTTGCTTCCTTTACGAGGTTGCAATTGGATTTCCCATTCTTGCATTTCCTCCATATCAATTAAGCGTTGTAATTGAGAACGAAAAACCCGACGATCTTCTTGAAGACAAAAGTTAACTAGTGGTTTTCCTATCAGAAAGTTTTTTGAGATTTTTAGTAGGTTAGCCGCAGCATGATTCGCTTCCCAAATTTTTCCCTGAGCATCTGTTACCAGGTAACCGTCAGGAGCAAAATCAAATAATTCTTGATATCGTCTGCGTTCTATGGCTGCTTCTTGGCATGCGATCGCCAACTGTTCGTTTTGCAGGCGCAATTCTTCTTCTGCTACGTGCAGTTCTTCCAAAGCTGTACGTAGTTCCTCAAAAGCCTCAGATAACAAGTCTTGTTGTCCTTCGGGTGATTCCCTGACACGATACTGTAGAAGCTGGGTATGTCGGCGCACCTCGTGTACTTGCCGACCAAAGTTTTCAAGATTCACGGGCTTTCCTCTTATCCTCTCTTCCACCGTAAAGATACTTGTCTTATCAAGATACTTAATCTATCTACTAGGTTAATAGTCAGGTGTTGACTTCTAATAAATCTTGATTACTCCTTTTGATTATATTATCCCTCCTAATGACAAAATAATGAAATGAAATAACAAAGAAAAATACTTTTTTTAACTTATGACCTTTTTGGACTATTTCTCTTGTTAACGCTCTTCCATCAATAGGATGACACCTTGAAGGTCGTTTGGTGTGCCTAAAAGAGGAGTGCAAATTATGTGGCACTGAATTGCGCGACCTCGGCGGTTTCTAGCATCCAGCACCACTTCATAATAATCAGATTCCCCGTTGATAATAGACCCAATTGGCACTCTAAGTGGTTCTAGGGGCAAGCCGATATCCAAAGTCATAAAGTGTCTGGAAAAAACTTCATCAAACCGTAAACCCCATAAATCTTCAGCTTTCCGGTTCCATATTAAGATCTGTAAATTGTGGTTGAGAACAACAACTCCGGCGCGAAGGCTGATGAGAATGGATTCCAAAAAGCCGTTGACTTTATTAAGTTCTTCACTGCGTTGGCGCAGTTCTTCGTTCATGGTCTGCAATTCCTCGTTTGTGGATTGCAGTTCTTCATTCATAGTTTCGAGTTCTTCGTTTGTAGACTGGAGTTCTTCGTTGGTGGTTTCTAGCTCTTCTACAGTAGACTGAAGTTCTTCGTTGGTGGTTTCTAATTCTTCGTTGGTGGTTTCTAATTCTTCGTTGGTAGATTGCAGTTCTTCATAAGCCGTTTCTAATTCCTGGTTAGCATGAACTAGTTCCTGCTGTAAGTTTTTATAGCGGGTAACATCAACAAAAATAATTTTTATACCTAACAACTCGTCAGTGTTATCATCTAACAAGGGGATTAATTGCACGTCTAAATATTTCAGATCGCGGTTGAGTGTAGACCACTCTATGTCTTTTAATACGATCCCGCGACAATTGGTGCGAACTTGGTCGATACGCGATCGCAATTCTACCGGTCGGTAGGAAAGCTCTAAATCCTGCAAAGGACGACCCAAATCTCTAGAGTTGAGATTAAATGAGTTACGGGCTTCACTATTAGCCAGAATGACTGCGCCTTTGAGATCTACAACAATTTGAGCGATGGGGTCAATCTCAAAAGTTGCTTCATGAATGCGTATTTGATCGACCATTTCTGGAACAGCCTGCGGCCTACTAGAATAAGCGAAGTTCAATAGTATATCGCCGAAGTTGCCGTTTGGAACTTTAATAAATACTCGTTGTCGTAATTCCAATGGAGTGAATGAGTTGTTTCGGCTAAACAACATTTCTGCTTTCCCTAAAAAGAGAAAGCCGCTATCGTTAAGAGCAAAATGAAATCTATCAAGAACTTTAGCTTGTGTTTCAGTATTGAAATACATTAAAGTATTCCGGCATACTAATAAGTCAATTCGAGAAATAGGTGCATCTTGAACCAAATCGTGACGACCAAAAATCACACCACGACGCAACTCTTTTTGAACAACATAGTGATTGTTCACCTGCTCAAAGTATTTCTCCAGGACTTACGCATTGACAAATGAGACAATAAATGCAGTAATAAAAAACCGAAAAACATCGGCGATGCCTACGGCGAGCTACGCCTACGCTAGTCCGTAGGAGACTGGAAAGATGGATAATTTATCTTGTCTCGATTGAGGGTATGGGCAATTAGAGTAACTACCAAGCCATCCACGGCCAAATGCGATTTAAACACTTACACTCTGTTTTTACTGGCGGAATCGAAATATCCAGGCTGCACACGTTTAGCAGAAATCATGGAAGATTTGTCTCATGATAGTGTCAACAGATTTTTGTTACGTGAGCAGTATGAACCATTAGATTTGTTTAATGAAGTTAAGCCGCATATCAATTTGGTAGGTGGCACATTAAGTGGAGACGATACGGTAATTGACAAGGCTCATAGTGAAAAATTAACAGAGTTAATTGGTTATTTTTATTCGGGACGGCATCATCGTACAGTCAAAGGAATTCAGCTAATTACCTTGTATTACACCGATGTGTCGGGTAAGTCTGTACCAGTAAATTATCGCATTTATAACAAACAAGATGGTAAAACAAAAAATGACTACTTACGAGAAATGATTACTGAGGTTTTGGAGTGGGGATTGGAGCCAAAGATAGTGACTACTGATGCTTGGTATTCCAGTCAGAAAAACTTGAAGTTCCTAAAAAACCAGGAATTAGGGTTTTTAACTGGGATAGCTAAAAATCGTTCCTGTTCAGTCGATGGTAAAAATTTTATCCAAGTCCAAAATCTAGAAATTCCCGAAACTGGTTTAATAGTGTATCTGAAAAAGTTTGGGCAAGTGAAAGTATTTCGGAGAGATTTCAAAAACGAAGCTCACAGATATTACATCATGTATGTACCTGACCTCGATGCACTTTTTTCAATATCTATGGCAGAGTTTAAAGAATTACATTCAATTCATTGGGGAATTGAATGCTACCATCGAGCTATTAAACAAGTGTGTGGAATTGAGCGATTTATGGTGAGGACATCTGCGGCAATTAGAACTCACTTTTTTAGTGCTATCCGCGCCTTTACCCAATTAGAATTAATGAGAATAGAAGAGTTAATTGAAAACTGGTACGAAGTCCAGAGAAATTTGTCTCTTCACGTAGCTCGTGACTTCATTCTAGAACACCTTAAACAACAGGTAGGCTTGAATGCACATAGTCAATTTTCTGTCAATGCGTAAGTCCTGTTCTCTTGTAAATTTGGAGGAATACTTTGCATTTCTTTTAAACCGTAGTTTGCCTGACGAGCAAGATTAAGAGCATCCAGATCCACATCCGTCGCAAACACCTTCACTCGCGCTGTGTACTCTTCCATTCCCAGTACTTCTGCTAGCAAAATTGCTAAGGTATAGGTTTCTTCCCCAGAAGCACAACCAGCACTCCAAACGCGGATGGGTTTATCATGGCGTTTGTTAGCTACAATTTGAAGAATAACTTCGGTTGCGATGTACTCCCAAGCTTCTGGCTCTCGAAAAAAAGCCGTAATATTAATTAGAATTGTATTAAATAGTTCAATAAACTAATCCGGGTGTACTTCTAAGTAATCCAAATACTTAGTATAGTTTTCAACGTTAATTGTTTCCATTCGTCGCCGTATTCGACGACTTAGACTAGTGCGCTTGTAACCGCTAAAATCAAAGCCTCTACTGCGTTTGATATATTCTAATAATTTTTCTAATTCAGGATTGGGTTTGTCATTGCTCATGTTTTTTTATACTTCTTATGAATTATTATCAAGCAGTATTGCAATATGATTTTTGTAAGAAATAGCAGTAAAAAAAAGACATATGATGCAGCAGTATTTGATCTACTCCTTAGTTAGTGCATCTATATCTAAAGATGAAGATACATTATCTTCAATCGTAGCATCGCCCTTACGAAGTACTTCTTGAATGACAGCAGCACGCTTTTGAGCATCTTTTGCCTCTTGTTCCAATCGTGTTGCTGAGAGAGTTTGGTTGCGATCGCGCATTCGTTGAGACATCCGATGTGCTAGAGAGGCTTTCTCCTCTAATGCTCTCAGCGCAATCCACAATGCATCCTCTAAGGCATCAGATTGTTTTGCTAGCAGCGTTGCTGCTGAGAAAGCATGACCCGTGCGGCATCGAAATTTCAACAAATCCCCCTGAGACAGATCCCAAAGGGTTCCACCACAATCAGGACAAGCAAAAGGAGATGGTTTGCCCGGTTTATCTTCGTTGTTAAGTTGTGCCATCTTCATCTCTGCCAAATCAGATTCAAATGCTATGTCCTTAGGAATAGGATTTTCTACCACAACTTCCACTGGCGTGTTTACCAAAACTACCAACGTACTTGGGATATCTGATAGTGGCAATACATAGTCAACATCATCGACATTCTCGATCGCACTGCGCGGCATTCCCGCATACATTGCATCATCAGGATTTTGAACAACAGCCACACCACCGCGCATTTTTACGGCCTTTAGTCCTGCGGTACCATCATCAAGTACACCTGTCAACACGACACCAATAACTCTTTGACCGTATGCTCTTGCAGCAGTACGGAACAGGGGATCTATTGCTGGACGATGACTATTTTCCCTTGGTCCTCGCGAGAGTTGTAAAGTTCCCAGTTTCACCAATAAGTGATAATCTGGCGGGGCAATATAGATTCTTCCTAGCAAAAGGGGTTCACCATCTCGAGCATGGACAGCAGGCAAATTACCTGCTCTCTCAAGAATGCGGGGCAAAACGCTAGTACTATGACTGGGTACGTGTAAGACTATTAAGACAGCAGCATTCAAGTCTTGTGGTAAATTTTTTACCAAGAAAGTCAGTGCTTCGACTCCACCCGCCGATGCTCCGACAACGATAATGTCGTGTCCGGGCATTTTTTTGATTCCTCCTTATTTGCAGCAAAGCTACGCTATACTGCTCAAGTCTAGGTTAGCAGAGCAGGATGTTTAATTTACCTGGCTTTTAGGTGATCTATTATGAAATTTTTGACACTCCCCATCCCTAAAGGGAAGGGGATTCTCTAAGAGTTTTTGCCGTATCTCCTAGATACCCGATTGTCGGCAGTTGTATAAACAGTTGTATCAAAGAGGGACAACTGCATATTCAACTGCCCAAAGGCATGGTTCCTGGACTCAACCCTCAATCCGGTTGATGCTTCCTGACTAGCAGGCTTCACAGGCGTGACTTTCCGAGAGTCCCTCGGTAGGGTTTTTTTAATTTTTCTGGGGAAAACCAACCCCACTCTCTTCCCGACTGTTCGAGAAGCTTTAGTGTCTGCGTGTTCAGTATAGCCGCATTTTACACATAAAAACTTTTCGCCATCACGATTGCTTTGATCAACGTGATGACATTGTGGACATTCTTGACTACTGTGTTTTGGATTGACAAGAACTACAGGCTTCCCCGTTTTCAAAGCAAGCCAAGCAATCTTGTTGAACAAATCATTCCATCCGCAGTCCAAGATTGCTTTATTCAACCCAGATTTAGCTTTAGCCCCATTTTTCTGATAGCCGCCGTTGCCATTATGTTTGGGTTTAGCACGTTTGACCATGTTGGCAACATTCAAGTCTTCACGTCCAATCACGTCTGCTGTGTTGACAATCTTTTGAGCACCTTGCCAGTTGCGTCCATCCCGCTCTTGAGATATTTCATGTTGCATCTTGGCAACACGTTGATGTGCCTTTTTCTTGTTCTGAGAACCGAGTTGCTTTCTGCTAGCAGCACGTTGACGCATTTTTAAGCGCCTTGCAGTTCTTTTGTTGGTTGCGGGTTTGGTGTTTTCAATGAAGCTGCCATCTGATAAAGCAACTAGTTTGTTCACTCCCACGTCAATACCAACAACAGATTTAACGTCCTCTAGTTTTTTGGTTTCTGGTAAGTTTGGGACTTCGACTAATGCTGAAATGTACCAATTACCTCCCTCTCTCTTAACGGTGCAAGTTCCAAATTCCTCAATGCCATTTAAGTCGCGACTATTGTGTATCTTGACCGAACCAATGCCAGGTAGATAGATGGTAGCGTAGTTGTTTCTAACATTTCTAATCCTAACTCTGCCAGTCTTGAACTCAAAAGAATCAAGGCTTTTCTTGTATTGAGGGAATCCACGACCATGTTTCCAAAAGTTGGTAAAAGCTGTATCTAGCTTGGCTAGGTTAGTTTGCAAAACACAAGAATCTATCTCAGCAAAGTTGGCACGAGTATTTCTTAGCTCAGTTGTAATTTTGGATTGAATACCACTTGCTGAATCCCATCTAACTTGACCAGTCTTTTTGTTAACTTTCTTCGCTATGTTTAAATCTTGTGGAACTACGCCATGTTTCAAAACAGGACACGACAAAGGACAACAAGACCCATACTCCATCTTGGTTTCGAGATCGCAGAATGAACCCCAAGCATAAACAATCTCTGAATTTGCATGTTGATTATTAGTGTTGTAACCTGTTTCTCTTTCTCGTAGTGCAAAATTACGGTGCGCTCGCAGCGTATTGAGGTGACGAGACAGAGTTTTGTCTTGTGTCTTAGTTGCCTTGATTTTCAAGTTCCATCTTACTTGCACTACCATCACCTCCTTGTACTTGTCTACTTGTTTTCTGTATTCTATCATATAGATACGGTACAGGAAACTATGATTCGGGAAATTATGGAAAAATTTAAATCAAACAATAACATTGTCTACTCATGCAAGTATCATGTGATTTTTTGCCCCAAGTATCGGAGAAAAGTGCTAATAAATGCTGTGGCAATTAGATTAAAAGAGTTGCTTGCTCAAATAGCTCTAGAAATCCAAGCAGAGATACTAGAGATGGAAATAATGCCAGACCATGTGCATTTATTGGTAGAGGTAGACCCACAGTTTGGAATTCATCGAGTTGTGAAGCGATTCAAAGGTGCCACTTCCAGATATTTGCGGCTAGAGTTTCCAGAATTAAAAAGCAAACTACCTTCGTTATGGACTAATTCCTACTTTGTTTCTACAGTAGGCGGCGCACCTTTAGATGTAGTTAAGATGTACATTCAGAACCAAAAAGAAGCTTGACTGCAGTAAGATGCCAACGGCTAGCCCCCATGCTTAAAAGCAGGGGCTTGCCCGCCGTTGATAATTTGGTCAAATGAAGTACAAAATTTCTCGTCACGCACAAACAGAAATAGAACGACGAGGAATCCCATTATCCTTGGTTGGACATGTTTTCGAGAATCCTCAACAGATTGTCCAAGAAAGAAATGGGCGCAAAGCCTATCAGTCACAAGTTGAGTTTGATAACGGTAAAATCTTTTTGCTGCGCGTTATTGTAGCAGATGATGTCGAGCCACCAGTTGTGATAACTGTTTATCGAACTAGTAAAATCGAGAAATACTGGAGACAATCATGAAAATTACCTACGACCCTGAAGTTGATATTTTGAGAATAATTTTTAGCAATGTGCCAATAGAAGAAAGCGATGAGGAGAAACCGGGCGTTATTTTTGATTATGACCAATCTGGAAACGTAGTAGGATTGGAAATAACAGATGCTTCTCAGCGCATGGATAATCCTCGTCGTGTTGAATATTCAATCAATGAAAAATCATCATTCTTGTAAAAGTGAATAGTAAGGTACAACAAAACAAAGTAATATCAAAAACCCGGTTTCTTTGAATTGAGCCTACAAGATATTAAGCTTTGCAACAGAGAGAAAGCGGGTTTTTTACCTCGATTTTGATTTCTGTATCGGCGGGCTAGAAGCCCGCACCACAAGAAGTAGATTGAGGATTTTTTTATTTGGAAGCCCCTAAAAGGAAAACAAAAAAACTGCAATTACGACGCTTTCACTTGACGTTGACGTACTCGTTCGGGGCTACCTGTAGGAATTGATGCAATGAGCTTTTGCGTGTATTCTTCTTTGGGTTCTCGATAAATTGTCTCCGCCGTACCCTGTTCAACAATTTGACCGCGATTCATGACTAAAATGCGATCGCTCATAAATTTCACCACACTTAAATCGTGAGAAATAAAGATATAAGTCAACCCAAATTCATCTTGTAGTTCTTTGAGCAAATTCAATACTTGCGCTTGTACCGATACATCAAGAGCGGAAACGGATTCATCACAAATGATAAACTTAGGATTCAAAGCTAAAGAACGGGCAATACAAATCCTTTGACGTTGTCCCCCAGAAAATTGGTGAGGATAGCGGTTGATAGCATCTGCACTCAAACCCACTCTTTCTAAAAGATAAGCTACGCGATCGCGGCGTTGCTGCTTTGTCTTGCTCATAGAGTGAATCACCAAAGGTTCCATAATTGCATCCCCAACCTTCATCCGAGGATCGAGGGCGCTAAAAGGATTTTGAAACACAATTTGCATTTCCCTTCGCAACTCTTGCAAAGCTTTACCCTGAAAATGTGTAACGTCTCGTCCCTCAAACAAGATTTCACCACCCATTGGTTGAATTAATCGCAGCAAGGTTTTCCCAACAGTGGTTTTGCCACAACCAGATTCTCCCACCAATCCCAAAGTTTCCCCTTTTTTGACCTCAAAGGAAACTCCATTCACTGCCATGTGGTAGCGTTTTGTACCGCCAAACAATCCCTTCACGGGAAAACCAACTTTAAGGTTGCGGACTTCCAATAAAGGCTGCTGTTGTTCCAAAGTGACTAATCTTTGAGAAAACTCCTCAGTCGTGACTTCTTGTGGTTGTGCGGGTTGTTTGGGCTGTATCACCACCTCTCCTGTTGGTGTTTCCTCTACTTGCATATAATCGGAAACTGTCAGGAGTTTGTGAGGACGACGGTTGAGGGTGGGGCGACAAGCAACTAAGCCTTTGGTGTAGGGATGTTGGGGAGCGGCAAAAATTTGTGCGGCTGGACTCTGTTCTACAATTTTGCCCCGGTACATTACTGCGACTTTGTCAGCGATTTCTGCAATCAGCCCTAAATCGTGAGTAATAAAAATCATTGCCATGTCACGACTTTGCTGTAACTCCCGCAACAACTCAAGAATTGTTGCTTGAACCGTCACATCTAACGCTGTCGTTGGTTCGTCAGCAATCAATAACAATGGGTTGCACGAAATTGCTATTGCTATCATAACCCTCTGTAATTGACCACCAGAAAGTTGGTGCGGGTAACGGTCTAAGATTGATTCTTTGTGCTGTTTGACCAATTGTGTCAGCTTTTGCTCATCTGGAGTTGATGAACCAACAGAAGTTTTCTCAGTCTCCATATACTGTTCCTTCAACACTTCATCACTTGGAAGCAACTTCACTTCTTGCAGGCGTGCGATCGCTTGTCGTTTCGCTTCTTCTGATGAAATCTTTTGATGTTGCAAAATTGCTTCTGTTAACTGAAACCCAATGGTGTAAACTGGATTGAGAGAACTCATTGGTTCTTGAAATATCATACCAATATCGCCACCTCTGTGAAGTTGCATCTCCTCGCTAGGCAACTTCCGCAAATCAACAGGCGTGCTGTTTTCCTGAGGGCTAAACAAAATTTCACCCCCACTTATCCTCCCAGGACTTTGTATCAAACCCATTACAGCCAGGGCTGTCACTGATTTTCCGCTTCCCGACTCCCCCACTATTCCCAGAGTTTCTCCTCGGCGCAACTCAAAAGAGATACCATCCACAGCTTTAACAACTTTGGTATCACCTACAAATTCAACTTGCAGATTGCGAACGTCCAGAATAGTGTTTCTCATAGCGGTCAGGTTTAAAGCGTTGCTTATAAATATTTGGATTTTAGCAGTTAATTGCGAATTGCTAATGGCTAATGTCTAATAGACATTAGCCAGTCTTCCATTAGCTAAAAAGGAATATCATCTGGATCTTGTTCTTCTACAGGCGTTGCATAAGTGTTGCGCTCGAAATTGGTACTTTGAGGTACGCGTTGTTCGTCAAAGTTATTTTGAGGAAGGACACCAGATCCATTTGTCACTGGAGTGGATGTAGAAGATATTGGAGAATTGTAAGTGGGAGTGGGTTGTACAGACGCTACAGGTGCAGGAGATGTTCTAGCAACAGACGGTGATGAATTTATGTCGAACCCTGTTCCTAGAGAATGAATCTTTTGTACTGTCAATTCTGCTCGCTTTTCTTTATATCCTTCCTGATGCGGTATGGTATTCATACTGAGGCGTCCTTCTATAAGAACGCGATCGCCTTGATGATAATTTTGATGAATATCTTTAGCTAAATTGCCCCACCCCACTGCTCTTAAGGTTGCTGGTGGATCTTCTGCTCGCAGTCCTTGAAACTGTACCACCATTTCGGTAAGTTCCAATCCATCTGGTGTGTGACGCAGTTGTGGTTCTTGGATGATTTCTACCATCAAAAGACAAAGATTCATGTAATTCCTCCTCGATCAGAACAATTGCAAAATTCAAAGGAACGCTTTAATAACATTAACTAATGGCAAGTAGCAGAAAAGTTGGGATGGAAAAATTTGCATGAGATTTTGGCAATAGTTTTTTAAAATAAAAAAGACTCTATTGGTTGTTGTGCATCACTTCTAGCACAAAAGTCAAGCGATTGTCGCGAACAACTCTACAACTTCTCGCTACCTTTGCTTGACAAGCATGGCATTTGACACTTCAATAGTATAATTGTACCACAATGTCGCAGTTATGGCTCTAGCTCGTAGATTTTATGTGGAAGTCAAAACACGCACCCAAGTCCTTGAACCGGAAAATCTCCCGGTTGATGAAAATTCGGTGTATCATTGGCGCTGTTACTGGTCAATAGCTCAAATTTAATTGAGAAGTACACAAAACGAAGTAATTCGTAGTAAATCGGAGCAATTCGGTTAACTGACTTCACCAGACTCAGCATAGAACTGTTTATTCTATGTTATCCGCAAGGATTTAAGTCCGCTTTTAAATGATGACTTAATGAGATTAGCCAGTCTCAAGCGTCGAGGGAGGAACATAGCTACTTTGTGATAGTGTAACACCGAACCTTTTTGAGAAGTTTAAAAGCAGTGTCGAGGCACACTATACCCCAATAGGGAGCTAATCAAATGATTACTAATTCCGTATTTGTTCTGAGCAAGAATGGCAAAATATTAAAACCAACAACACCTGCAAGAGCGAGAATTCTACAATCTGTTGGCAAAGCTAAAAAACTCAAGTTGTTTCCATTTACTCTAATTTTAGAGAAGGATGTTGATGAAAATGTAGAATCGTATTTAGAACTCCGAATTGACCCAGGTAGCAAATTTACTGGCATGACACTCGTAGATTTAAATAAGAATGAAGTAGTCTGGTCAATGGAATTAGAACATCGAGGTCTAGCCATAAAAATGGACTTAATTAAACGAGCAGGTGTTCGACGTTCTAGAAGATCTAGAAGACTTCGCTATCGCCAAAAGAGATTTGACCGCAAAAAGCCAGATGGTTGGCTACCGCCAAGTTTAAGGCATAGATTGTTAACTACTGAGACTTGGATAAAACGATTACTTAAAGTAGCACCAATTAAATCCATTGCAATTGAATCTGTTAAATTCGATTGGCAAAAAATGGAGACACCAGATATAGAGGGCATTGAATATCAGCAAGGTACATTATTCGGCTACACTCACTCGCGAAGCGTTGCTTGAGCATTGGGGTAGAGAATGTGTTTATTGCGGTCAAACAGATGTACCCTTACAAATAGAACATATTAATTCACGAAGTAAGGGTGGTAGCGATCGCTTTTCCAATTTAACCCAATAGAAGTGAAAAATGTAACCAAAAAAAGGGAAATAAGCTAGTAGAGCAATTTCTTAAGGGTAAACCGGAAATTCTTCAAAAAATTAAATCCCATCAGAAAAAGTCATTAAGTGATGCAGCTGCTGTAAATTCTACTCGTAAAGCAATATTTGAAATGGCACATAAATTCGGATTACCCGTAATTAGTGGCGATGGCGCATCTACCAAGATGATTCGGATTCAAAGCCGCTTACCCAAACAACACTGGATTGACTCGGCTTGTGTGGCAACTGACCAAATTGTAAAATTGCGAATATGTCAACCATTGCGTGTTACCTGTACTGGACATGGCACAAGACAAGTTCAAAGAGTGAATGCTAAGGGCTTTCCTGCCATAGCCAGCATCAAAAAGAATCCCATTACTGGTAAAAAAGAAGTCAAGTTAGTCAGTAAAAATCAGCAATATACTCATGCAACCGCAGGTGATTATGTGATTTGTAATTTGCTAAAAGATCGTAAACACGTTAAATCAGGAATTTATCGTGCCAGAGTTAAAACTCCAACTCCTAAAGGAGTAGAAGTCTTAATTAGCACACGTCGTATTGCTGTAGATCGACAATACGTCAAACTTATTCATCGTGCTGATGGTTACGAATACAGTTTTACTACGATTGACCAAGATTTACTACGTTTTAACGCTATTTGATAACATGACCATTGACTGTTGACCGTTGACTATTATTTAAAACTCGTGGCGCAAGTTATTCTAGAAAACGTTTATAAAAGTTTTCCTCCTCGTAAAGGGGAAAGTATTGCATTACCCACTCAACCCCAAACGAAATCAGATAAAAACAGTGATGCTGTTCACCGTTCGGAAAATGCTGGTGTTCTGCGGCGAATCAATCTGACGGTGACAGATGGTGAATTTATGGTTCTCGTAGGACCTTCTGGTTGTGGGAAAAGCACTCTTTTGCGGTTAATCGCTGGGTTGGAAGTCCTTACAGGTGGCAATATCTGGGTAGGCGATCGCTTGGTGAACGATCTACCCCCAAAAGAGCGAGACATTGCAATGGTGTTTCAAAATTACGCTCTCTACCCTCACATGACGGTGTATGACAACATTGCTTTTGGATTAAGACGTAGAGAATTAGGGAATCGGGAATGGGGAATCGGGAATGGGGAAAAGAACAACTCCCCACTCCCTACTCCCCACTCCCTACTCCCCAATATCCTGGTGGGAATGACTAAGAAATTACCGAAGGGGCTAAGATATATTTCTGACAAAGAGCGAGCAGTGGATGAACGGGTGCGTTATGTTGCTCAGTTACTGCAAATTGAAGCTTTGCTGAATCGTTTACCCAAGCAACTTTCTGGAGGACAAAGGCAAAGAGTAGCGCTAGGACGAGCAATTGCACGGAATCCTCAGGTGTTTTTGATGGATGAACCTCTTTCTAACTTAGATGCAAAACTCCGCATGGAAACTCGCGCTCAAATTGTCAAATTACAACGTCAATTGGGTGTAACAACAATTTACGTGACTCATGACCAAACAGAAGCAATGACGATGGGCGATCGCATAGCTGTTCTCAATCAAGGACAGCTACAGCAAGTTGCATCGCCATTAGAACTTTACAAGTATCCTGCGAACCGCTTTGTTGCAGAATTTATTGGTTCACCACCAATGAATTTTATTCATGTAGAGTTTCATGCTCCCCTGCTGATTACTAATGGAGATTTCCGCCTTACCCTACCAGACGTTTGGGGAAATGTTTTACAAAAATATGATGGTCAAACACTGGTATTAGGTATTCGTCCAGAACATTTGATTCTCAGCGTACCTGCAAACAAAAATTTACCTGTGAAAGTAGAGTTAGTGGAGAATTTGGGCAATGATACATATCTTGCCACAAAACTGCTTGACCCCAATTTTCAACAATCTGCTTTTTCAACCAATGAGTTGCAAGTACGAGTTCCATCAGACCGACTTATACGTTTTGGCGAACAACTATGGTTATCTTTAACACCCGAAAAAATTCATTTTTTTGACCCAGAAACAGAGCAGGCAATATTTTTATAATGAGGGATTTTGGATTTTGGATTTTGGATTTTGGATTTTGGATTGAGGAATGGGGAATGGGAAATGGGGAATAAGGAATAGGTTAAATTTCCCTACTCCCTACTCCCCATTCCCCACTCTTACACTTCAGCCGCAACGGTTTCTTGCTCTCGTTCTACAAAAGCTTGTACGCGAGAGCGGTATTGTCTTAGAGAATCATCGACCCAATCGCGATCGTTGCTGTTAGCATACAAATGGACTATTGGTTCGCTGGCATCAGGTAAGACTAATACCCAACTATCATCGTAGGGTTGACAGATTTTGACTCCATCAATCAATTCCAGATTTTGGGCTGGGTGGGTTTCTACTAGGTGGCGCATCAATGCTCCTTTCGCTGTCCACGGACAACGCACTGTGTACGTTCTGTGAATGACACGTGGTAAATCAGCACGGACGGTGGTTAAAGAACGCTCTTGTATGGTCAGCATTTCAATGAGTTTGGCAATGCAGAACATGGCGTCAAAACCGGGATGCAGTTGGGGGAAAATAAAGCCTGTATCGCCATTACCTCCCAAGACAACATTGGAATTTTTTTGGCATGCTTCCATTAATGCTGTGGGGTTTGCCTTTGTGCGAATCACTCTACCATCATGACGGCGGGCGATTTGTTCTACAGCACTGGAAGCATGAACTGGTACAACGACTGTTCCCCTTGGTTGAGCGGTTAATATCATGTCTACCATGAGGGCTGTCAGCATTTCACCACGAATGGCCATACCTGCTTCGTCAACTAAAATCAGTTGCTCTCCATTGGCTGAAACTTGGACGCCAAAGTTTGCTTTCAATGCTTCTACAACATGACCTAACTGGGTTAGGAGGGTTTCGCGGTCAGTGGCTGACATGGCGTTTTTATTGAGACTGGCATTGAGCACCACTGCATCAGCCCCAAAATTGTCTAACATTTGTGGCAAAACGGCTCCAGAAACCGAGTAAACGTAGTCAATGACAACTTTGGCTCGACTGTTACGAATTGTTTCAACGTGTAGCAATTTTTCAAAAGCCGTGCAGTAGCGATCCATGACTTGGCTGGGGTAAGCAACATCACCGATTTCATGAATCTGCGATCGCCGCATATCTTCCTTGAAATACGCACCCTCAATTTTCTTTTCCAAGGCTTTGGAGATATTAATTCCCTTAGCATCCATGAATTCAATCAAGATGTAATCTGGGCGATCTGGATGTACCCGCACGTGAATACCGCCTGCGACTGGCATAGTAGGTATGACTGTGCGAGCGATGGGAATGGCTGTTGCATCTAGGTTTTGAATATCAACACCGACTGACATCAAACCGGCAATTAATGACCTGGTGACCATGCGAGAAATGTTGCGTTGGTCGCGAGAAACGGTCACCCGAGAACCCGGTTTTAAGATAGAACCGTAGGCGGCTCCTAATTTAACGGCAAATTCTGGGGTAGTGTCGATATTCGCCAATCCTTGTACGCCACGTTGCCCAAATAAATTGCGTTGGGCTGTATTTCCCCAAATCAGGTTAATATTAAGGATGGCTCCTGAATCTATCTTTTTGCTAGGCCAGACTCTGACAAAGGGGCTAATTTGGGCTTCTTCTCCCACAGTGGAAAGCGAACCAACTATAGCGCCTTCCAAGACATGGGCGCGTCGGTCTACACGCGCACCACGGCAAATGACACAGGCTGATAGATGAGCTTCGTCACCAATAATGCCTCCATTCCAGATGATAGGGCGTTTGAGATTGGCATCAGAACCAATAGTGACGTTATCGCCAAGAACAGTTCCTGATTCGATGACTACTCTTGCTCCAATTCGGCAATTGTCTGCGATCACCGATGGGGCTTCAATCTTTGCTGTGGGGTCAATGTAAGTATTCTGACCGATCCAAATTCCAGGAGAAGTTTCCCTGTAGGCAAAGTCTAGTTTAACTTTGCCGTGTAATGCATCGTACTGAGCCTCACGATAAGCATCTAAGTGACCAACGTCACACCAGTAACCGTTAGCAATATAACCGTACATTGGCTCATTCTTGTCAAGTAGCAAGGGGAATAACTCTTTGGAGAAGTCACTTTCCTGGTTTGCTGGTAGGTATTCTAAGACTTCTGGTTCCAAAATATAGGTACCAGTGTTCACAGTATCGGAAAAAATTTCACTGGTAGAAGGCTTTTCTAAAAATCGTCGAATTCGACCTTCCGCATCGGTAATGACTACCCCAAACTCAATAGGATTGGGAACGCGGGTCAAAATCAAAGTGGCTTTTGATTTTTTTTGTTTGTGAAATTCTATTGCTGCTGTTAAGTCAAAATCTGTTATGCTATCCCCACTAATGACTAAAAATGTGTCATCAAGAAGTTCGGCAATGTTTTTTACGCAGCCCGCAGTCCCCAGAGGCTGGTCTTCTTCGACGGCATAGGTCATTTGGACGCCAAAATCGCTGCCGTCTTGGAAGTAGTCGCGGAGGACATCAGGTAAATAATGGAGTGTTGCAACGACTTCTGTGATTTGATGCCGTTTTAAAAGATTAATGATGTGTTCCGCAATGGGTCGATTGAGTATGGGAACCATAGGTTTGGGTAGGTCACAGGTAAGCGGACGAAGCCGTGTTCCAGAACCCCCTGCCATCAGAACTGCACGCATAAATCCTCCTTAGCTGTTTGCACGACTTGCTACCTCAACACCCACAAGATAATTTCTTTAGCTATGCTTATGTATCTCTTAGTTTAGGGAACTTTCGCGCTTATGCATCCAATCGGAAATAGGTATACTACCCGTGACACTAACTTGTCGATCGGTACAAAATCAAGATATACGGAATTTAATAAAATTAACTTTGATTCCAAAAAATAGATAATATGGGGATCTTATTCTAAGATTAAGATAGAATGTCAGTATAGTATAAAAAATCATGGTGTAGTAAATCACATAAATAAAGTTGTGAATTTGTTAGACATATACTTAAATTAGCTGGAATTTTTTTAAGATAGAGTTCAGTGGAGTCGTATAAATGGAATTAGTCAGTTTGATATTGGTAGTAGGTTACGGGCTTGGTCTGTGGAAGTTTTGGAATGGCTTTGACCGCACTAACTTTCAACGCTCTTTACCCAATCGTCTTAGTTTAGCTTTAATGTGGCCTGTTTTATTTAGTACAAGTAAGTCCTATCGTCAAAACTTTAGAAAGGCGTTAAAAGGTTAAGCGTATCTGTGGGACGTGTCTGGTTGATTGGTGGAACTCAAGAAAGCGCTTCTTTGGCAGTTCTTCTCTCCCATAACCAGATTCCTTGTACTGTTTCTGTCACAACAGAGTCGGCGCGATCGCTCTACCCAAATAGCTCGATGGTACGGGTTTGGGTGGGGCGATTGACTGTAGACAGTTTAAATGAGTTTTTGCGGGAACAGCAAATTGCTGCTGTTGTTGATGCGTCACACCCTTTTGCTGTGGAGATTTCTCAGGTGGCGATCGCAGCTTGTGAAAAATTGCAAATTCCCTACTTGCGGTATGAACGTCCTGTTTTGGAAGAAGAAGGGGGGGGAGTTGTTTATGTAGATGATTTTGATACTATTTTTAAGGCAAATTATTTAGAGAATCAACGGGTGCTGTTGACGGTAGGGTATAAACCGTTGCATCTGTTTTTACCTTGGCAAAAGCGAGCTACTTTGTTTGCGCGGTTGCTTCCTTCTGTTGTGGCTTTGGACGCTGCTTTTGATGCTGGGTTTACGAGCGATCGCTTGATTTGTTTGCGTCCTCCCGTATCTGTAGATTTGGAAATGGCTTTGTGGCGACGATGGGGTGTTTCTTTGGTTGTGAGTAAGGCTTCGGGTTCTGCTGGAGGGGAGGATGTAAAGCGTCAGGTGGCGTCGGAGTTGGGTGTAATATTGATCTTGGTTTCTCGACCGGAGGTTGTTTATCCACAACAGACAAGTGATTTTTTGGTGGTGTTGGGGTTTTGTGAAAGATATTTTTTGAACCGCAGATGAACGCCGATGGACGCGGATGGGGAGGGAATGAAAGTAGGTTGGGTTGAGGAACGAAACCCAACAATTCGAGTCGAGGATGTTTTGGCGTTTTGTGATAGATATGTTTTTAACCGCAGCAGTAGGTTGGGTTGAGGAACGAAACCCAACAATTCGATTCGAGGAGGTTTGTGAAGTTTCAATTGATGTTAGCCTTGGCGATTGGAAATCGCGGCTATACAGACAAAACCCACCTACGTGGGTTTAAAACCCTTGATTCTTCATTAGTCCGCGTAGGCGGACTTCGTTTGTATAGTCGCGAATTCTATTCGCCCAAAATTTTTAAAACATTCCCTGAGTTACTCATGTTCTGTCCAAGGATTACCGATTTGAATGAACCGCACTCGACACAAAGGATATGTTGGCAAAGCGTCGGAGAGCGAGATTTTCCACCAGCTTTTAAGCGGCGTTGTTTGCGAGTAAGAATGCCAGACCCTACGAAAGAAGCGCTAAAAGCAATTGTTGAAGCACATTTTAAAGAAGCATCCTTTGATGAACAAGCTAAATCCAAAATTGAGGATATAATTGGCGAGTTCATGAAAAAAGATAGCAATCAATCGCAAGAGCGAGCAACAGACCAATTGCTCAACACCATTTACGTGCTAACCCGCGAAGACAAGCCACTAGAAAAAGACGAAGAATCCATCAAAGAAATCTTATTACGAAGCCTAACTAGCAGCGATTAGTATTTAATGACAACTAACCACTAACCACTAACCACTAACCACTAACAAATGGGAAACAACCCTCTCCTAGACCAACTCATCAATGCTTTAAACCAAGAAGAATTAGGACTCACTGGGGAAGAAATCGCCGATATCTTTTGGCTGACATTGCAACGGATTGAAAGTTTAGAGTTAACTCCCAATAAACAGCAGTTCTCGCCACCAACACAACTAGAACCCCAGATTCCAACAGGTTTACCCACCCCCAATATACCCCCAAATTTTCCAGAAATCCCTTCTGCAAGCGCAAATATTTACTCAAATTCTTCCACCAAAACTCAAACTTCCACCAATACTCAAGCACTTACCCTAGGAATTCCAGATGCACCTTCGCTGAGAGAACCTATAAAACTAGCTCAATCGCTGCGTCCTTTGATGCGGCGGGTAGCTTCTGGTCGAGAAATGATTTTAGATGAAATTGCCACAGTCGAACGCACGGCTGCTGAAGGAATTTGCATCCCCGTTTTTCAACCAGAACCAGAACCTTGGTTGGATTTAGCATTGGTTGTAGATGAAAGTAGATCGATGCTCATCTGGCGACATACAATTCGAGAACTCAGACGACTGTTAGAGCATTATGGCATTTTTCGTGATGTACGCACTTGGGGATTGGTTGTTGTAGATAATAACAGCGATCAGCAAAACAAAGAAATCCGCTTGCGTCCTGAAATTGGACAAACAGCAAATCATCAACGTCTTGCGCGTCCTGAAGAATTAACCGATCCTACCGGTCGTCGTTTAACAGATTCCGCGAAATTCCCCATCCGTCTACACGGTGGGGATGAATAGCGGGGAAAAGTTAGGGGTTCGACGCCCCTGACTTTTCCAATCTTCCTCCTGATTGGTTTTGAATGTAGTGCTTGACTGTTTCTAGAGGTGCGCCTCCACAAGACACAATACATTTGGAATCGTGCCAAAGTTTAGCTTTACCCCAATAATATTTGTCAATCGTAGTTTTGTATCTTTCCCTTAGTACGCGACTGCTTGCTGATTTTAGAGACGCTACTAAGTCAGATATATTGTTATCTGGATGTAAATCAATCAGTAGATGCACGTGGTCCGGCTCTCCGTTACAATCAGTCAGTTTCGAGTTATTTGCAACCAGCACTCTTTCAAATACATCTTTCATATCATCAATCATTTGTTGCGTGAACACATGAAGTCTGTATTTAGTAACAAATACTATATGCAGGTGAATAGAAAAAACGACGTGTGAGCCGCTTCTCAAGTTAGTCATAAAGATTTCTTGTCATATCTGGAAACTATGTTATATTGATTGTAGTCGATAATATCGAGTCAAGCAAGTCAGGCTACTACATAATTTACTGTACATGAAACAGGACTATTTCGGGTGTATTCAAAACATCTGCGTTATTTCATTTGGCCCCTAAAAAATGGGGGAAACCTTAAAAACAACTTGTACCATCTGTATTAGGGCATGACCAGACCTAAAAAGGTTTCCCCCATTTTTTCACGTGTTAGCCCTCAATAGGATTTTAGCTATGGCTTTCAAAAGTAAGGAACAAAAAGAGCAAGATAAAGAAAAGAATAAAAATACTTATATTTCAACTGTTGTGCAGCATCTTAAATTGTCTAATCTTGGTTATGCTGTAATATCTGACATTTTGTCACACGCAAACAGTTTATACAACACCCTGACATTCAATTTGAGACAAGGATTTTTTGTACACAAAACTCTGAATTTTCAATCTCTAACTATTGATTTACAAACCGATTTCAAAGAAAACTACCATTACAAAATGCTGCATTCTCAAGCAGCACAATCAGTGTGCCATAAGGTGACAGAGAATTTCAAATCATTCAAACAGCTTTTAGACAAACATTTTAGCGAGGGAACAAAGAAACCTAAATTACCAGGTTATCGTCAAAAAGGTGGTATGTTTGAAGTGACGTATCCCGGTCAATCAGTAAATATATCACAAGAGCATGGCATTATATTTGCTACTGTTTCTACTGGCATGATGTTCAAGAAGCAGCACAAAGAAGATGTCATGGAAACAAGTTTAAATGAAAGATTGAAGTTTAGGGTTCCTGATGATGTTGACCCCCAAAGCCTTGTTGAGCTAGTAATTACATCAAAGCATAGAGAGGTTTATCTACATTGGGTATGTAGAAAGAAAAAAGAAATTATTACTGAATTAGATAAGTCAAGTGTTTTAGGAATTGACATAGGGTTAAACAACTTTGTTACTTGTATTCCGAATACGGGTCAAGAAGGATTTATTATAAATGGGCGACCGTTAAAGGCAATAAATCAGTTTTATAACAAGACTGTATCTAAGCTAAAAAAGGGTCACCAATTTGCTTTTAGAAAAAGGGGGAACCCTATTACAGGATATCCTGCACTACCCCACGATGAATCAAGGGGCTTGAGGGTTCCCCCTTTTTCTCTATTTACGCTCGGTAAAGATGAGAATTTCTGGAGTGGCAGTTTAGCTAGAGCAACACAAGCCAGGAACAACCAAGTACGTGATTTTATTAAGAAGTCAGCACGTACAATAATCAACAAATGTCTAGAATCAAAGATAGGTAAAATTGTATTTGGTTGGAACCAAGGAATTAAGAATGAAATAGATAACGGACGTGTTAATAATCAAAATTTTGTACAAGTGCCGTTTACCGCATTACGTGATACACTCAAGTATTTATGTGAAAGATATGGAATAGAATTCGTAGTTGTAGAAGAATCATACACTTCAAAAATGTCATTTTTTGACGGGGATGAACTCCCCATATTCGGAAAAGAAACCGAATCCCAGAAGAAGCAGAAACCTTCTGGCAGAAGAACAAAACGCGGGGAATACAAAACAGCAAGCGGAACAGTCGTCAACGCCGATGCTCAGGGTGCTTGCAATATCCTAAGGAAGGCAAAAATTGACACTTCAAAAATTACTTTTCGAGTGTGTCAAATTCTCAAAAGAATCAACATTTGGATAGGTAAAAAATTATCATCACGTAAAAGTACGGCAGCAGGCTTGTCTTGTTGTACGACTATAGGACTCACTGAACCGGGTCAGTAAATTAGAAACCCCATCCCCTGTGCGGTGGGGTGGTTCATATCAAACGGGTCTTCGTATGTTGCTGCTTCAGTCAGAATATCAGCAGTCAGTGCAATAACTTCCACGCTCTTTAAAAGTCGAACTCTATACTCTACAAAGCGTTGATGTTCATCTTTATTGCTTTGAACTAACAAACTTGCAATATCTTGAATGCTATTGATGCGAGTTGTATAAGATGAAGTGCGTGCAAGCTGCCTTAACTCAGTGTCAAGTACTTGTTGGAGATCTTTACGACTTTTTGCTTGACGGCTCAATTTCTCGTGGGGTTCCGCTAAACTGTAAGCTGGCATAATAAGCTTTATACGTCCGGCTTCACTTAGTTGCAGAATTTGCTCACAGCTGACGAACTGCTCCTGCTGAAACACAAGTTCCAAAATGAAGTTAGTTTCAGTGTAAACGTTCACGCAACAGCCTCGCGGTTGAAACTTCCTCCAGAGATCGCAGCATAAAGACCTGAGTCAAGCAGCCATTGCTCTCGTTTATGTGTTTCTTCAAGGGGACGATCGCAATAAATAATTTCCGATAGCCAAGATGCGACTATTAGCTCAAGACTGTGACTACTGAGGGTTTGCGTTAGCGTTATTCCAGCTTTATCAAGATAAGGCTGAATGATAGGACGCGCATCAACAGCATAAGTTGGTTCGCTCATGTCAAGTTGTGCATCTTCATTAGCCCACAGGTAAAACTTGTCAGGGAAAACCATGAGGAAGTAAGGCGGTTTTGGGTAGATGCCATGGGCAAGGATATTGCTTCGCAGTTGGGAAGCCCACTGGGGTGAGGCATTGAGTTTACCCTTGACCTGAACGACAAGCATTAGTTGACCATCTTTGTTGTAAACTGCTAAATCCCAGCCAGTATCCTGTCTAACAGACATGAGCACAAACTTTCTTGTATGACTTACCACTCACTATTGTGACACATTTTTCTTATAGGGTGAGCATCCTAGAGCGTCGGTACAGTATTCAAAAAGGAGGCAAAAAACCCGGTTTCTCTCTCGTGCAAAGCTTAATATCTCGTATGCTCAATTTAAAGAAACCGGGTTTTTGGTATTGCTGTACCGATGCTCCTAAGCGATCGCTATACTGGTTATCGTGCTTTCCCTTGTCACAACCATCTTTGCGTCCTTGGTTACAGCCAAACACAACAATAGACTTTTTGTATAAACAAATTTCATCTGCATACATTAGCGTTCATCTGCGGTTAATCTGCACATAACAATCCCTTAAGTGCATAAAGGGATTTTGCTGACACCTATTAGTAAGAGGAAGGAAACGTATACCAAGTTCAGAAGAGCTTACAAAGCCCCCTCTCCCATTGGGAGAGGGGGTTGGGGGTGAGGGTTTTCTTCTTCAATAAAATATTAGGAGATTGATTATGCTAACAATGGATATGCCGTTAGAGGCTAATATTTTAGGGTTCTTGGCATTAACTTGCTATATTCTCACATTGCTCCCGACCATGTTGAGAATAGTTTTTCCCCAGACAAAAGAAACTGGTATTCCTCAAGTGCTTCTTAAGCATCGGCGTTCGATAGGTATTTTAGCTTTCGTTTTTACCGTGTTGCATAGTTTTCCATTAATTAGACAAAGAAATATCGATTTGTTGGACTTGAAAACATCTTGGATTTATATTCAAGGCATAGCTACTTTCATCATTTTTGCCCTGTTAACAATTACCTCAAACGACTGGAGTGTCAAAAAACTGAAGAAAAACTGGAAGAAATTACACCAACTTACTTATTTTGCCATGTTTCTTATTACTTGGCATATTTGGGATAAGATGTCAGGTCATTGGACGTATTTAACGCCTATTGGAATTACAGCAATATCGGGAGTCACAGTTTTATTTCTTTATAAGCATTATTGGATTCAACACTTCTCTAAAAAACAAAAACAACAGAAAAAAGTCGTAGCACGGTTGTTACCAGAAAGTAAATTGACAGTGAACAGTGACCAGTGACCAGTTCAAAGTAAATAATTTGAATAATATATTATTTTTAGTTCCATAAATAAATAAGGGTGCAAGTACCATAGAGGTAACTGCTTAGAAAAAATATGAGCTTGAGGACGAGAGAATTTTTATATGATACCAAAATTGATTCCTAAGAAAGTGTCAATAGCACTTGCAGTCAGTGCCATAATAGGTGTTATTGGATTAAGTTGGTCTAAATCGCTTTCACAATCAAACCTTGAAAATTGTGTAATAACATCTCAAGATCATAAAACTCTTAAAGGTCATTCTTTTTGGGTTTATGCGATCGCAATGAGTCCAGATGGCAAAACTTTAGCTTCTGGTAGTTATGACGGTACTATTAAGATTTGGAATCAACAAGTTGGCACATTACTTCACACTATCAAAGGTGATACGCTTGACGGTCATGGTGATGCAGTAAAATCTCTAGCGATTAGCTCGGATGGACGTATTCTCGTTAGTGGTAGTTGGGATAATCGAATTAAATTATGGAATCTTGAAAATGGCAAATTAATTCATACATTAAAAGGACATTTAGATAATATAGATTCTGTTGCTATTAGCTCAGATATGACAACCTTAGCTTCTGGCAGTTGGGATAAAACAGTTAAATTATGGGACTTGAAAACTGGTAAATTAATTCGCACATTATATCATAAACACCCAGTACAAACAGTTGCGATCGCTCCAAATGGAAAACTCGTTGCTAGTGGTACTGAAGACGGAAGAATTATGATTTGGAATTTGACGAATGGTCAGTTAAAAACTCCCTTAGCTGCACATGAAAAAGCCGTTACGTCTGTTGCTTTTAGTCCTGATGGAAAAGTTCTCGCTAGTGGCGACTATGAAGGAAAAGTTAAACTATGGAATTTGGACAACGGACAGTTGTTCAACACTCTTGACGGACACACCAATGCAGTTTGGTCAGTTGCTTTTAGTCCTACTGGAAAGTCTATTGCCAGTGGTGGCTATGACAAGACAATTCAGTTATGGAACGTGCAAAACGGGCAATTGTTAAAAACTATTTCAGGACATGATAAAGCAGTTTGGAGTTTAGCTTTCAATCCCAAAAGCGATCGCACTCTTGCTAGTGGGAGTGCAGATGAAACAATTAAGATTTGGAATTTAATTTTTTAACGAATAAGAACCAACATTACCAACCGTAGGGGCGCAAGGCATTGCGCCCCTACAAGCACAACAAATAGTGCAGCGTACAAAAATAGTTCTTTGAGCGTCATCCGGGAAAAATCATGGCGAAATCGCTCGAATGTTAGATAAAAGTCAGTTAACCGACAGGTATTGATACCTGCTCTCGATATGGAAATTGATGTCAAAAAATTAATTTCTGTAAAGAAAAATATCATTTTTCCTAAAGCTTAGTTATACGAGCGTTAAGTAAGTAGGTTGGAGCAAATCATCATTCCGTCCTCGCTAGTTCTCGCGTACATTCTTATAAGCGAACAGCTTACTAATTATAGTTAAGTTGTGGTTTCATGATGCCACAAAAAAGTTAAGCTGCAAATCGCAAATAAAATTAAAAAGTAAGTTGAAATAGCAAAATAGCGGAGCACCAAATATCAACTTTGAAACATATCAACAAATGTAAAAAATATTCGATTTTTTCTACATTTACTTATCTATGTGATATACCTAAGCTACAAGTTTCCAATTCACCTCATATGAAACCTCAAACAGCAACCTCTAAAAATGCTTTTTTGAGGGAATTGTATGCTTTTAAAGCACGAATTCTCTTTTTAATATTCGTTTTTTTCGTGAGCTTTTTTGGAATTTTGTTATCACATTGGTTAACAGCAGACCAAATAGCTTTGGCTAAAATAGACATAATGCAACCTGCTCCAACTCAACCAATAGGCTATTATGACTATTTTGGCAAACTGCTGAGTCCTCAACAAGCAGCCGAGCTAGTTGAACAGCAGGGACTCAATTCTAATAACCCAACTTCCTATCAACAAGTAGGAGCAGTTGAAATCACTCAGGAATTAATCGCCAAAGGTGAAGATATATTTTTCAACCGCAAAATTGGCGATACATTTGGTTTACAAGGAGTGTTTGGTTTTGCACAAGGGTTGGCTAGTATTTTGCCAGAAATAAATGTCGCAATTACCAATTTACACGGTCAGCCGACAACAAACTTACAAATTACCCTTCAGAAGGATATAGTTTTAGGAAGTCGGACTTTTCCCGCAGGAACTGTCATTAATACAGGCTTACAAGTAGAAAAGGGAGGGACTGTTCCTTTAGGACTCACACCAAATGGTAACGTGACTTGTGCAGTGTGTCATGTAACCCTTAACAATAAGGGTGAGCGCCTTACGGGAGTACCAAATGGCGTACTAGGGATTCCACTATTGATTGCTCTGTCACCAAATACAACCGCAGGGTTTGCACGCTTAAACTTCAACCCCTTAGACCCACAATATCAAGGAAACGGCAAAACTATTATTGACAGTAAAGGTCAATTAGTAAAATTACCAGATCCTCAGAAGTTTGAACAAGCTTTCGACAATGCTGTGTTGGATGTCCCTTTTGGTCACTTTGAGAGTTCACCAGATAGTATTAATAACACTACCCAAATTCCCAGTCTCTTTACATTTAAAACAAATCCTTATGTAGCTGATGGACAGGGTGCAGTTGGTCCGTTTGCTGGACTCACCTCGGTTAACAATGGAGTTCACTCTTCTGAAATTAACTTGTTAGCAGCTTACCAACTGAGCGAAAAAGTTCTGAACATTGACTCAGAAGTTTATCTTGGTACAGTTCTTCAGAATGCAGCCGATCCCAGGCTCCGTTTACCCGCCGGAGAACCTGTAAAACCCTCAGAATGGCTCCGCAAAGTTGCACCAGAATTTACACAAGCAGAGTTAGAAGATCAAGTCAGTGCTCCAGGTACGGATGCTTATCCAAACCTACAACCCAGTTTATTTACTTACAACGGTTTAGTTTTCAGCCCAAATAGTGAAAATCCAGATGATATTGCCAGTGGCACTTTCCTATTTGCCAACAACGCCATGTCGGCTTTTCAAAATAGTTTAGTTCCACCTGCTAACCGCACTCCGGAAAACTTGCGAGCGTTGAAGAGCGGTTCTGTTATACGGGGGGCAAAAGTGTTTCAGCAAGCAAACTGTGCAACTTGTCACATTCCACCCTTCTTCACTGACAACAAAATTCATTCTGTTGATGAAATTGGTACTAATCCAGCGCGTGCTCAGTCTCGCTTAGGGCTGAATAAGTTATTAGTACCACCCAAGCTCTACACCTTTGATACTCCTGTTCCCATACCTGCTAACGCCCAGGTCCTGGATGTACCAACAGAGGGGATTTCTGATAGTCCTACAACCCTACCCCAAGGCATACTACCAAATGGTGGTTACAAAACAACTTCTTTACGAGGTCTTTATTTAAGTGCGCCATATTTGCATGATGGTGGTGTAGCAGTGCGTTCGGGAAGTTTAAATTTTGCTAAGGATGGCAGTTTTACTGTTGTTGACCCTAGTGGATTAGGACTGACTGGTACCCTCAGCCAAATTAAACCTGCTGATGCTGCAAGCAGCTTGCGTGCTTTAGTAGATAGGGAACTTCGCGCTCTAGCGATCGCCGCTAACAAAGCTAACCCTGCTTTAGTCAGGAATAACCTTGATGGTACAGGTCATGACTTTTATGTGGATGAACAAGCTGGTTTCAGTCCAAAGCAGCAAGCAGACCTAGTTAATTTCTTGCTCGCACTTGATGACGATCCCAGTCGCTTTTAATGTCAAATAAAAACACCCCCTACTGGAGATTGAGAACCTGGCAGTGGGGGTTTGATTTAAGCGCTTTGCTTTACTTGAGCCGCGACCTGGTTTTGCTCCATCCATTGCTTGTAAGCTTGCTCATCGCCACCGAATGAGTCAAGCGATACCTGACGCTCTGGCATTGGCTTAAGCGGTGCGTTGATAGGAGAGTATTTGCAATGACAAATTATAATCATGTCAAATTCACCCATAGGGATATCGGGAGTGTAAGTTTCCACTTTTGTCACCTCCCAATTACTATGGCGGTAATGGGTTTTGGCTTCGGGGAACTGAGGGTCAATCAATTGTTCCACTCTGATAAATTCTGGAGGTCTGTAACCAACTTTAGGTATGTCACTGTCTGAAGAATCGAAGTGCTCAGCTAGAATGTCAGTTAGAGAACCAGTGTGAGAGAATGAGCGATTCTCCCATCCCAGATCGTCATCAATCGCTTTGAAAACAATCCACTTACGCATTACTCTTCCTCCGTTTCGTTTTCTTGAAATGATTTTGGAAATTCGGTCTTACCTTTGAAAACACAATCGACCTTCAAGATGCTGTCACCTGTTTTCTCGATGTCAACAAGTTTCCATCCGTATTTTCTTTCCATCTCCTTGCAGTGCTTTGGACTGGCTGCTGCATGGCGAGACTTGTCCTCTTCTTCGTCGTACCTCGGTTTTGGCATATTTCTTTGTTGGGGGCAAGGAAACGCGATCTCCTTATCTTTTGGTTTGACCAATCTCCAGCAACCGTGTTCAAACAGATGCTGAAGGTTTTTGGTTTTTAAGCTATGTAGGAGTGCGATCGCCTGACTAGTAATTATATAGGCAAAGCATATGCAAGTCAATACATCGCCTAAGTAAAGTATATACGACCCACTTAAGCAAAATCCCCCGGTTCATCATCGGGGGATTTTGGATTTGCTTGTAATGAATCGCGAACGCGAGAACGCCAGTGCCTGAGAAATTGAACCTCGTCTAAGATTTCTTTTCTCAGGCTGCGAATTCCCCCAACACTTGCTCTACTCTCGATAATCTGATGGCTAGTTCTTCATCAACCCTAGCTAACTCGTCTACTTTCGCTAGCTTTCGTTCCAGCTCTTCAATTTTTTCCGCTTCCGTTTTTTGGTGAGGCAATGCGATGTATTGCCTCATGTATTCCACTAAGACATCTGTAGCTGTGGTGCCATTATGCCTAGCTTTTTCGATAAACTCCCGTTTAAGCTTATCGTCCACACGAATGTTTAATTGCCCGTCTGCCATAGTTTTCTCTTTATTGTTTCGTCTATACATAGACTAGCCATCTAACCAATGCCTATGCAACGTCTATGTATTACTTTTTCTAGATTTTTCTACCTTTCAGGCTTTGCATATACGAAATGTAGCATAAGTATTTACAATTACCTATACACTGCCTATTCTAAATATAGAAACCAAAAAGCACCGCTCAGTCTGGACAACTCACAGTGCTTTCGGTAAAACCTACCAAAAAAGATTTTTTTTATTATGTTACACCCAGTTTACACTGTTAACTCCTAGCCAGAATTTCCGTACATTTATGTCGAGGAGATGGCTGAATAAACAGCACCTCTCTACCGACCGATTTTTAGGGATTTTCAAGAAATAAATTATCTGTCTTGTGGCATGGGCTTCTAGCCCGTCCTATACTAGTGGCGGGCGAGACGCCCGCACCACAAGAAATTTTCTACTTCTTTCTTCTATTGATTATGTTAATAACTGCGCCTGCAGCCCCACAATCAACGGCATCACCAAGGGTATCTTTGCCAGGACGAGTGATAGCACCAACGGCTACACCAGATGCTGCACCAACTGCGACATCTTGAGCCAAACTACGGTTTCTAGGATTTTTCCTCAAACCATTAGCACCGTTAACAGCAGCACCAGCAGCACCACACTTAACAGCATTGTTGATTACGGAACCACGACCTCTAATAGCCCCTGAAACAGCACCAACGCCAGCGCCAACAGCCGCATCGCGTCCCACTTTTTTGTCAGCTAGTACAGATTGATATGGCAGAAAAGTTGCACCAATTAAACCTGTTGCCATCAGGCTTGATAGTAGTGTACGCTTCAAAATCGAATTCATAAACTTACTCCTCAAGCGTTGAACAATATTATTTGAGTTTCATTTTCCCCTTCTCTAGTCTAGACAAAAGCAAACGGTTTGTGCATGAAAATGCTTTCATGATTACCGTAATTTTTATTCATGAAAGCACAATATATCTTTTGACTTACTATTAGTTAATTAATTATTCCATATGTCGCATGCCATTTTAATGATTGGCATATAGGCAGCAATACGGTTCAGTTAAGAGTCGCGAGGGGAGCACCAAACCCGGTATCCAATACTGCTCGGTGAAAAGAAAACGAGAAACCCAGTATCTTGGAGATACCGGGTTTCTAAATAACTGCTTAACTGAACTGTATTGATATAAGCAGATCCGAGTAGTATTGCCTTCTGACTGCTATTGATACCCTGCAGCTTGCAAAGAAAACAGTGTTGCGTAGCGTCCGCCCAATTTTAACAACTCCTCGTGAGTTCCTTGTTCTACAATTTCCCCTGCTTCAACAACCATAATTTTGTCAGCCATTCGTACTGTAGAAAAACGGTGAGAAATTAGAAAAACCATCTGATGAATAGTAAGAGTGCGAAAGCGATCGAAAATCTCAAACTCAGCTTGGGGGTCCATAGCTGAAGTTGGTTCATCTAAAACCAAAATATCTGCCTGAGTTCGCATAAAAGCACGGGAAAGGGCAATTTTTTGCCACTGTCCTCCAGAAAGTTCGTGTCCCTTCCTAAACCATTTACCAAGCTGAGTCTGAAAATTGTCAGGCAAATGTTCAATAAAAGGAAGTGACATACCTTTTTCTGCAGCCGTTACCCAGCGAGTGTTATCTTCTATATTGTCCACATCTCCTACACCAATATTCTCACCAACTGTAAACTGGTAACGAACAAAGTTCTGAAAAATCACCCCAATACGCCGCCGCAATATATTCACATTCCACTCTTGCAAATCTAAACCATCTAATAAGATTCTCCCGGAATCGGGAGTATAAAGTCTGGTCAGAAGTTTGATAAGTGTTGTCTTACCGGAACCATTTTCACCAACAATGGCTAGTTTTTCTCCTGGTTTGAGATGGAAGGAAATATTTTTCAGCGCTGGTTGCAAATTTCCTGGATACGTAAATGATACGTTCTCAAAACGAATACCATCTTTGGATTTCAGCCCTTTGATTGCTTTGCCTTTTGGTTCTGGTATTCCCTGTTCTAAAAATTCATAGAGATTGGAAAGATACAAGTTATCTTCGTACATTCCTCCAATAGAGGTGAGCGCACCAGAAAATGTTGATTGTCCTTGACGAAAAACGGTGAGATACATTGTCATATCTCCTAGAGAAATTCTGCCTACAACTGTTTCCACCACAATCCAGGCATAAGCTATATAAAAAGCAGCAGTACTCAACAAACTGAGCAGGTAGCCCCACAGTCCTCGCCGCAGTGTCAAGTCGCGATCTTCTCCAAAGAGTCGATTGAAGATACTGTGGTAACGTTCGAGCAACATATCTCCTAGCTGGTAAAGCTTCACTTCCTTAGCAAAGTCTTCTCTAGCAAGAAGTGTTTCTAAATAATGCTGTTGGCGGGCTTCTGGCGCACGCCAGCTAAAGAGGCGAAAGGCTTCTCCCGCAAATTTGGTTTCCGAAAAAAATGCTGGCATTGCTGCTACAACTAACATCAGCAATGCCCAAACTGAGAAATTGATTAACAAAAGACCGTAAGTGACGAGTGATAGCGCACTTTGTACCAAGCCAAAGGTGCGAGTTACAAGAGATAGAGGACGAACGGATGCTTCTCGCCTCGCATTGGTCATTTTATCGTAGAATTCTGAATCCTCAAATTGAGTGAGTTCTAGTGAAAGAGCTTTTTCCAGGATAAGAACGTTTACCCGTTGACCGAGAAGCATTCTGAGCAACGATTGGCAAACAGTTAGACCTCGTTGGCTTGCTGCTAGTAAAGCGACAGCAATTGCCTCTAGTCCGACATATATTAATGGGTAATAAATATTGACAAAATCGTTATTATGTGTGTTTGCATAATTGCGTGTTTCTATGACAGCATCAACAATTAACTTGCCGATATAGGCTACAGCAGCTGGTAAAAGACCCGCGACTAAAGTTAAACTCGCAAGAATAACGGTCAGCAAGCGGTTAGTCGTCCAGACTAAGCTTACAGCTCGCCCACTGTATCGAAAGACTGCAAGGGATTGGCGCAGAGCGTTGCGTTTTTTACGTATCTTCATTATATTTTTATAGCGTAAAATCACGCTCGCGATACGGCTGTACTCCGTAATCGCTTCTTCATCGCACACAAAGAACTGGCTACAGTCAGACCTTCACTTTAGTTCTGCAACGTTAAACTAATCTTATAAAAAATTAGAGCCAAGGCTTTACATAATTAAGTGGTTGGAAGTCATGCAAATAAAAGATACAAACGGAATGGGTAAAGTCTTTACTACCTTGACTATAACCAATCGAGCCGACCAAATTCGTGCTGAAGATGGGACAATTACACCCGATCGAGTGCGCTCAATCACTCTGAGAAATGTGTTAGTGGATACAGGAGCCACAACCTTATGTTTACCACCAGAAGTAGTAGCCCAGTTAGGACTAAAGCTACTTCGAGAAGTTGATGTTGCAACTGCAATGGGCATTGGTAAAGCTAGAATTTTCCAAGATGCTAAAATATCTCTGGGCGATCGCGAAGGGACTTTTGAGTGTTTAGAGTTACCTGGAGGTTCAGATGCTTTGTTAGGTGTCATTCCTTTAGAAGCTTTGGGATTAGAAATTGACTTGCAAAATCAAACTTTGAAGGTGTTACCCATTAGCCCTTCAGAAACTTATCTCACAATTTTGTAAAACGCAAGCGGCACAACAATTAAAGATATGCGGACACATAAAGTAGGCGATCGCACGAGTAGGCGGCTCTCTCCGGAAGCATCGCGCTCATACGGAAAACCCGTTCCGTTGGTTAGCATTATTATTAAGAACACCTGAAAATCTAGAGCATCGGTACACTACTCCCTCGCCGCCATAAGATTACCGATCTTCTTCTCCTCTTTCTTCGTGTCCTTTGCGTCTTTGCGGTTTATTTAATTAGGTAATCTTCGAGCGGGATAGAAGTAATCTCAAAAACCCGGTTTCTTGAAGTTTAGCCAACGAGATATTACAGCAATTTTCGCTCTTATTAGACCACATGGAGTGGGGTGGGCGAGGACACCCATCCTCTCTAATGCACGGGCGAGGACGCCCGTACCACAAGAGCAAAGTGTGGTTCGTTTATTTGAAAACTGTTGTAAGCTTTGGCTGGAAAGAGAAACCGAGTTGTTTGCCCCCTTTTGGAATATTGTACTGGCGCTCTAGCAATCTTTGTAACCTCGCAGACTTATAGCAATCCTAATTGAGTAATGAAAATTCAGGTTTTTAAACCCACGCAGGTGGGTTTTGCCTGTATAGTTGTGAATTTTATTCGCCACGGTCTTACTTATTCATACTAGCTAAGTTAGCAGAAAAAATTTCCTGGATATAACAGAATATTAAGAAGTCTCAAAGTGTGGTAACTTTCCCATGAAGCCTGTACGTCAAACTTTGTCAACGCCGGATATGCAACTTTCTTACTTGGAATGGAACCAAGGCCAAGAACCATTACTGCTGTTACACGGTTTAGCCGACCATGCCTTAGTTTGGTGTAGCTTGGGAGATGACTTAGCAGCAGACTACCATATCATTGCGCCAGATATGCGCGGTCATGGGGAAAGTAGCAAACCCGAAAAAGAATACAGTTTTGAGAGTGCGATCGCGGACTTAGAAGCACTCATGAATAAACTAGGATGGTCATCTGCTCATATTGTAGGTCATTCTTGGTCGGGAAAACTGGCTGTGATTTGGGCAAGACTGAATCCCCAACGTGTCCGGAGCATGGTTTTAATAGACCCAATTTTTATCTGGAAAATCCCCAGTATTTTCAAAGTCACTTTTCCGCTTTTGTACAATTCTTTATCTTTTCTTAAAGGTATGGGACCGTTTGCTAGTTACGAAGAAGCAGAACAGAAAGCACGTCAGTTATATGAATTCCAAGGATGGAGTCCGCTACAACAGCAGGTTTTTAAAGAAGGTATAGAACAAAAACCTGATGGTAGCTGGGGTAGTAAATTTACCATCGCAGCCCGTAATGGAATTTTTGAAGAAGTGATGCGAGTTCCTGGTTTTACAATTCCAATTCACACTCCCACCCTGTTTATACAACCAGAAAAAGGAGTTAACCGCAAAGATTGGCAACTCAAACCCTACAAAACCTATCTGAAAAATTTACAGATAAGCACAGTTCCTGGTAATCATTGGCCATTTTTGAGTCAGCCTGAGATATTTAATCAAACTGTAAAAGCGTTTTTACAGGATTTAGAGCAATGTTCAAGTCAATAAACTACAGCATCTTCTTGTGGTACTTATAATACTTATGGTATTTGTGGTACGGGCGTCCCCGCCCGTACTGAATAAAAGAGCGGGCGAGGACGCCCACCCCACTCCATGTGTTCTATTAATCTGACAACTCCTGTAAATAAATAAAGCGCAAAATATTTCTTAGCGTCTTTGCGTGAGATATTGCAACTTTAATTACGTATATCTGTCATTAGTACAAGTAACTCCTAGTCGCTACTATAAAGTACTGGTACGCTTATTCATTGTTTGTCATGAGCCTGTGCATAAATCCCATCTGTCCTCAACCCAACCATCCAGATAATGATGAAAATCGCTTTTGTCAAAGCTGTGGTTCCCTAATGGAATTGCAGGGACACTATCGGGTAATGCGGCTTTTAAGCGATAAAACTGGTTTTGGTAAAATTTATGAGGCTTATGAACGGGACACGCCAAAAATTCTCAAGGTTCTTAAAGAGAAATTATCAGGGGACGCCAAAGCGGTGGAACTTTTTCAGCAAGAGGTGGCTGTATTGGGACAATTAGAACATTCTGGCATTCCCAATGAAGATAGCTACTTCCAGTATCAAACCAGAGACGGTTTGAATTTACACTGCATTGTGATGGAAAAGATTGAGGGTCCTAACTTAGAACAGTGGCTGAGACAACAGCAAAATAGACCCATTTCTCAAGACCAAGCCATAGCTTGGTTGAAACAATTAGCAGAGATTTTGGGGCTTGTGCATGGAAAGCAGTATCTGCACCGAGATATTAAGCCATCTAATATTATGATTCGACCGGATGGGCAATTGGTACTCATTGACTTTGGCACCGCTAGGGAGGTGACGAGAACTTACTTAGCAAAACTACATGGTAGTGCAGGCGGTGTCACAGCAATTATGTCTTCCGGTTATAGCCCTCCAGAACAATTGCATGGATTGGCTGTAACTCAATCAGATTTTTTTGCTTTGGGGCGCACTTTTGTATTTTTGCTGACAGGACAAAACCCAATAACATTGTACGATGCTCATCACAACGTATTGCATTGGCGCGATCGCACTGTTGGCATTTCACCACTCCTGTTAAATTGTATCGATTGGCTAATGGCAAGAGAAGTTAGTCAACGTCCAGCCAATGCTCAAGAAATCTTAAAACGCCTCGCTGCGATCGAACAACAGTTGGGTGGAAGTGCTGTCGCTACTGTCAATGTTGTGGGAAGTTTAGATACACAACAGTTGTCATCACCAGATACGACAACGTTACCGCCACAATCCAACTGTGTACCACCACAGAAGCCATCCGAAAAAGTGCCATTACTTTCTCTGTTTGCAGCCCTGCTAGTGGTCTTGGGCTTCCTTGGTATCGTTGCATTAGCAACACGGTCTCCACAATTTGCTTCGATTCCCAATTACGGACAAGTACCAGAAAGAAAAGGAAAAGTTGACTACTTCCCCTATGAAGAAGGTAGAGATAGCCAAGGTAGAATTGCTGAATTTAACGTAGCTGTTCTTTCAGTAGAATATAAATGGCTTTTGGGTAGTGATTTCCAAGTGAAATACAATGATCAAATCATTAATCTTGATGCTTTAAAATCCAATTTAGAGCAAGAAGGTATACAGAGAATTATGCAAAATCCTACAGAGATTATTTCTGTAGGAACAGCTTCATGTGAAGGAGTCGTAGCAGCTGAAGAACGTAGGGCGCTGGAGCGTTCAAAACAGATACAGCTTTTAGCTAAAAAAATATTTAGTAATACGAATAGTGTCAAAGGTTATCGCTTACTAAATTTAGGGCAATTTCGTCGAAACGACTGTCAGGCGAGCCAAGATTTAACCGCTTATCAAAGAAGCATTATTATCATTGGAGTGAGAAAACAATCAGAAGGTGTTCTTTTAGATGAAGCCCTTAGGGATAGGTTAGAGAAAAAACCATTTGCTGACTTCAAGTTAGAAGATTATTCTCTAGGTTCTCCAGAAAAATTTAAAACAACCCCCAGCAATTTATAGTTAACGCAGACAATTTGCAGACAAAATATATGTCTGCATTATTTTTTAAAACTTAGTTTTTATTATTCAATGGAAAAAAATTAATTTTATTGCTATGGGAGCATCCCAATTTGGCACAAGCCTGCAAGAATAGAATTCTCTTGCTATACAAGCCAAGTCCGCAAGGCAAGGACTTCATATGAAGTCCACGTAGGTGGACTTTGTTTGTATAGCCGCGATTTTCAATTGCTAGGTGTTTTTTCCAAATTGGGATGCTCTCATTGCTATACTTAAGCAGCCAAAGGAATATTTTAAAGAAATGTAGCTAACTTTCTTAGAGTTTTTCTTGTAAAATACAACCATGTTTTTATTATTTTGTCAAGACTTATAGCTAAATAATATAAAGGTCAAATCTAGAACAATACGCCTTGTTGATAAGTCTTGGCAATTCTTTTAATTTTTGTGCGCTAAAAATTTATTCATGGTATAAGAGTAAACAATAAGGGGTGCTTCTAAATACACAACTAGGAGTACTTATGTCCAAAATCAAAATTGTTGATTTGTTATCTGGTATTCAAACCGATATCAAAACCGAAACACTGCAATTTGAGGAAATTCCTGACGAGGATCTTAAAACAGTTACTGGTGGGCGGGGTATCTTTAACCCTGATTATGTTATTACTGACCCAGGAGAAATAGAAAGATTCTTGCAAGCGCTATCAGAACAACAAAAAAGACAGTAGCAATGGGATCTGAGAGGGCTACCACTAGTCCTCTCAGCGAGCGGAGGTCATCCCCCAATTCTCATTAAATTCACAAATCTTTACAAGAACGCTGTAAAAATCGCCAGCTTTACACTCTTTGCTAGGGTTTGTGATGCAAAGACAGCAGACATCTCCAAAAATTCATTGTGGATGGCGTACAAACCTTGTAAAGACGCGCCATGGCACGTCTTTACATTATTTTTTAGAGATGTTTAGTACACTTATCAAATGACTAGCATTAATCTTCGTGATCTTCAAACGGATCGCTCAATTCCTTGCTAGGAGGGCCAAAGGAGGTGTAAATGGACAACGCCGTGATGACGACGACGATCGCACCGACAGAAATGCTAAGAACTGTTGCGGGTTCCATAAGAAGTATATATTATGAGTAGTCTTCCTATAGAATATTACAGAACATTAAAAAATGCTTTGGCAATTCATCTTAGGTGAACTATGGCACAAAGGACGCGGTTGGGAGATATCCTCAGACCTTTAAACGCTGAGTATGGTAAAGTGGCTCCAGGATGGGGTACTACCCCCCTAATGGCTGTTTTTATAGGACTATTTTTCGTATTTCTGCTGATTATTCTGCAGCTCTACAACAGGTCAATCTTGGTTCAAGACGTAAATGTCGATTGGCGGAGCCTCGGCAGATAATTGACAACATTTACAAAACTTGTATAAAAAACTATCCCATACCCGGTTCTTCCGGGTTTTTTTCTTTCTTTGGTTAGTTGATAGTGGTTAGTAGTTAGTGGCTGGTATCTCTACTAACAACTCATCACTAACCACTAACGAACAATCAAATCTTGGACTAAACTACAAGATGTGAGATGTTGTGGCAGTTATTAAGTTAAAAATTAGATTGGTCACTGGTCACTGGTCACTGTTATCACTGGTCACTGTTAAAGGAGAAGGGTTGTGAACGTATTTGGTATCGGTTTGCCAGAAATGGCTCTTATCTTTATCGTAGCGCTGTTGATTTTTGGTCCCAAGAAGTTACCAGAGATTGGTCGGAGTGTGGGAAAGGCGATTCGCGGTTTTCAAGATGCTTCTAAAGAGTTCCAAAACGAGTTTCAGAAGGAAACTGTACAGCTAGAAGAAGCTGTCAAGACAACAGCCGAACTCGAACCCAAACAAATAGAAGCAGCTACAAAGGATGAAGGCTAAAGACTAAAGGATGAAATGCTCTGTTCTTCACTTTATACTTTACACTTCACACTTTAGATGACAGAAGCGGTTGCCAAAAAAACTCTTGTCATTCCCCAGCTTGTTGTGGGGTTGGGGAATCCAGAACCAAAATATGACCAGACGCGCCACAATATTGGCTTTGCTGCCATAGAAGCCCTATCTCGTGCGTGGAAAATTCCTTTATCAGAAAATCGTAAGTTTCAGGGAGACTACGGTGAAGGATTTGCCCCAAATGGAGACAAAATCCGCCTGCTGAAACCACTGACTTACATGAACCGTTCGGGACAGTCCATACAAGCCGTTACTAGTTGGTATAAATTACCACCAGAAATGGTTATGGTGATTTATGATGACATGGATTTACCGATGGGTAAAATTCGCTTGCGCTTGTCAGGTTCTGCTGGTGGACATAATGGGATGAAGAGTACCATCGCCCATCTTGGAAACCAAAACTTTCCTCGTTTGCGTATAGGTATAGGCAGACCAAAAGGTTCTGCCACTGATGATTCTGGTACAATTTCCCACGTCTTGGGAAAATTTTCTGTTGCTGAAAATCAAATTATGTCTCTTGTACTGCAGTTTATTATTGAATGTACGGAAATGTGCCTCAAGCAGGGAGTAGAAAAGGCAATGAATGTTTGTAATAGCCGTTCTTTCGATTTACCCGAGTAATTGTGTTCGATCGGTAGCTATGTCTTACCTTCATACTTCGTCCTTTAGAGAAAGAGCCAATTGATAAAGTTGACGTCGTGTAAGAGAAGTCAGTTTTGCTAATTCACGGCTGGCTTGACTTCGCGATATTCCTTGACGTATCAACTTCTCCAATTCTGCTTTAAGTTCTGCTTCTGAAAACTGTATTTGAGTCGGTGGGCTGCCGGCAACAACTAAGGTATACTCGCCTTGGGGTTCGCGTTGGTTGTACTCAGTTATTGCTTCTGCTATGGTTCCCCGCCAAAATTCCTCATATAACTTGGTTAACTCTCGTGCAATAACAATTTGGCGGGAGTGAGTGAAAACTTCTGCCAAATCTTTGAGGCTTTCCCGCAAGCGATGGGGAGACTCATAGAAAATGAGTGTACGAGATTCTGTGTTAAGAGATTCAAGATGCGATCGCCTCTGTTGACTTTTAGCTGGCAAAAACCCTTCAAAAACAAACTTATCCGTTGGCAATCCAGCTGCACTCAACGCCGTAATGACTGCAGTTACACCAGGAATTGGCACAACTTGTATCCCAGCCTCAACACAAACTTTAACCAGTTCATATCCAGGATCGGAAATTCCTGGCATTCCCGCATCAGTCACTAGGGCAATTGCTTTACCATGATTCAGTTGCTCCAGTAACTCCGGAACACGGCTGCTACGATTGTGCTCGTGATAACTCACTTGAGGCGTCTTGACTTGGAAATGTTGAAGTAACTTTCCAGTATGTCGTGTATCTTCTGCAGCAATCAAATCCACAGTCTGCAAAATCCTCACCGCCCGGAATGTCATATCTTCCAAGTTGCCAATAGGCGTGCCGACAATGTAAAGTATTCCTGTTTGCATGATTGGGGAGTGGGGAGTAGGGAGTAGGGAGTAGGGAGTAGGGAGTAGGGAGAGAAAACAACTAACAACTAACCACTAACCACTAACAAATGCCCATTAACGGACTCTTCATTGGTTTAGTGACTCTGGATTTAATTTATCTTGCAGAGTCTCCCCCTAAGAATAACCAGAAAATTGTAGCAGTTGATTATACTGTGGCTGCAGGGGGACCTGCAACGAATGCTGCAGTCACTTTTGGTCATTTGGGCGATCGCGCAACTGTGTTGGGAATTGTAGGTTCTCACCCAATGACACAACTCATTAGAGAAGATTTGGCAAACTACAAAGTAGGAATCATCGATCTCGACTCTACTACCCAAAACCCACCACCTGTTTCTTCCATCATTGTTACCCAATCCACTGGTGAACGAGCAGTTATTTCCATCAACGCTGTCAAAACTCAGGCGTCTGGGAAATCTATTTCCTTAGATGTTGTACAAAATGTTAATATTGTGCTAATGGACGGGCATCAAATGACGGTTGGAATTGCGATCGCCCAAATGGCCAAAATCAAAAATATCCCTGTTGTCATTGATGGTGGTAGCTGGAAACCAGGATTTGAAGAACTCTTGCCTTTCGTAGATTACGCTATTTGTTCTGCTAATTTTCATCCTCCCCAATGTAAAAGTGAGGAAGAAGTTTTTGCCTATCTGAGTCAAGTTGGCATTCCCCACATTGCCATAACTCACGGAGAAAACCCCATTCAATACCGTATTGATGGTAAAAGAGGTGTTTTAAATGTGCCGAGTGTTCGGGCTGTTGACACACTGGGGGCTGGAGATATTTTTCACGGTGCGTTCTGTCATTATATTTTGCGGTCAAGTTTTACAGATGCACTTGAGCAAGCGTCTCATGTGGCTTCTTTGTCATGTCAGTTTTTTGGTACGCGTCGTTGGATGGACATCAATTTTGATGGCTGAAGTTGGTCAGAACCCCAATTAGATCCCCGACTTCTCAAAGAAGTCGGGGATCTGGCAACAGGTTGCTGTGTTAGATTGATACATAGAATCTTTTTCAGCGTCAAAGTGAGGTTCTCAAATATGCAAAGGACAAGCTATGCAAAATAGAAACTGGTTCGTTTTGGGTGTACTTAGCTTTGGCGTGGGGTTCGGTATCAGTCTGACACTTGACAAAGATATTAGAAGAGCCGCCCTCACAGGGTTGATTACGTTACCAGCCACAGGTGCAGGTGTCGCATTTGTAGAACGTCAGCGCAAGCAGCAACTGAAAGATACACAGTCACTACAAGCAAAGGCTTCAGAATTAGAGAAACAAACAGAACAACTGAAACTACACGAAGGTAGTTTACAGAAAGCTATCTCCATTGCAACTGTAGAAAAGGAACAGGTAGAGGCTTTACTGAAGACTCGACAAACAGATCTAGAGCAATTGCAAACAGCAGTTTCATCTCATCAGTCCCAAAAACAAGACCTTGAACGAGCAGTTCTTTCTCAAAATGCTGACAAACAGGAGTTAGAAGCGGAAACTCAGATTTTACAAGCACAAATCCAACACTTAAGAAGTCAACAGACAGAACTCAACCAAGCCCTAGCAGCGATTATTAGAGAAAAACAACAGGTAGATAATGAGTTTGATTCCTCAAAAAATCAACTAGGTCAACTACAAAGTGTTCTAGTAGCCCAGCAAAATCAACAAGAAAAAAGTCTCAATGAACAGACCCAACAGTTAACCCAACTGCAAAATCAGATAGCAGCACAAGAGAGCGATCGCTCCAAACTAACTCAAGAAATAAGCAATTTAGAACAGCAGAAGCAGCAACTAGAGATTCAACTCTCTCACTTACAACTTCAAATCGCTAACTTAGAACAAAAGTTAGTTTTGCTGAATCAATCTCTCAGCAATCTTGGCAATCAAGAACAAGAAGCGCAAGTCAAGTTTAATTCTTTACAAACACAGTTTAGAGATTTACAACAACAAAAACAACACCTGAATCAAGAATTATCAGAACTCGCTTCTAAAAAAAATCAATTACAACACGAAATAAAAAGTAGATCTACCTTTGCCAACTCTCAATATAAACAATTGTGGGAAGAAGAAATACTCCCTCATTGGACGCATCGCGATCGCCCTGTAGGACAGAGATTTCTTGGTAGCGTTCGCGTTCATCGCCAAACGAGCGATCGAGTACTTGATGTTGTTGGACAAAACCTACAAAAACTAAATACAGTTACCTATGATTCTTTGAAAAAAAACTTTTACGCATTGGAGCAAGACTGGTTAAAAGTTTTTACTTTCGCGACTTCAGAATACGCTTACTACTACTCCAGTGACAAATTTTGGCAAGGCTTTTGCGATCGCTTAGATATTGACCATAATCAACGAGTAGAAATTGCCTTGCGTCAGGTTGTAGGCGAAGGAATAAATCTTTTAGGTTTAGTGCGTGCTAGTGGAGGATACAAATACGTCTCCACACTATGGTTACAAAGTGGCGTTCCCGAACAAAACCTAAACCACTTTGCTCAACTCGTTCAAGAAATAGCTGATGACTTTGGTTGGTGGGAACTCGCACACACCCCAGTTGAACAATTATCACAAGTCTTATTGAGCATTTGCGAGGAAAAACATCCCCAATGGGGTACGCTGATTAATTTCCTCAAAGCTTCCTACTCTGAGACAACACAGACGGAGCCTATTTCTGGACAACTATTACAAGGGATCGCCTTAGTAGCTCAAGAATTAGAACGTCAAAAATTATCGCCTCAAGCTTTAGAAAATGAAGAGGGTCGAGAAGAAATACTGGGTCATAATTATTTACCAGAAAATTTTTTCTTACGGAATTGGGACTCGTTAATAAAAGTCTTAACACCCAAACCAGGTGTTAAACGCAACCGAGGTATTATCGCTCGGCGCGTCCAGCCTTTAATGATGAATCTGGATATTAGCGACTCTTGGAATACACAATTAGTATTGCCAGAACAAAAGCTGTGGAAACCAGAATGGCGATTATTGCGGGAAACATACTGTCAAATTCCACAAGCGAATTGGGAAGAAACATTTCCTAGAGAAGGAGATTTGATTATTCCAGAACTCATTATAGAGGTCAATCGAGAAGCAGAACATTGGAACTGTCAATTACTAAACCACAATCGTCAGGAACTGATGAAGTGGCAGTATCAAGGTATTAGCAGTCACTTACCTTGTTTAATATTTGATGCTTTAACAGGCGAACATTTGCAATTAAATTTACCCAATCCCTCTATTTTAGCTGTTGAAGAAATCATCTGTTACACTCCACGCAACATCCAACCAACAATAGCTGATGGTATTGAAATTGTAGATAGTTGCATTCCTTCCAGTATGAAGGGGTGGCTGGGTCGGCAAATGAGATTGACAGTTCCAATATCTTCTATTACTTTAACACTATCTGAAACCAATCAGTCCCAGGTGATTACTTGGCAGCTCGTTGATAACAGTGAACCTGTTTTGACAGGATTAAGGTTAAAGGGCAAAAAGTCTATTTACTTGGAACCTCCTACTTTCTGGTATCCACCCATCAATCGAGTTTTAGCCCTGAATGTCTTAATAGAAAGTTTTGATAAGCGAGTTATTGTTGCTCGCTCAGTTGAAAATTTATCGCCATCACCTCGTTGGGCTGCAGTTCATTTGAATCAGTGGATAAATGAACCAGGACATTACGAAGCCCGTTTCTGGTTTGCTCAAAAGAGATGGTCGTATCAATTCGAGGTGCGATCGCGATATCAAATTTTGGAAAATCCTGGTTTAAAGCGATCGCGAATTCGCAACCATCTAGGGATTGAGCAAACAAACCTGCCTATTAAACAAGATACTGTAGAAAAGTTTTGGGCAGAAGTCATTCAAATCGAAGAACTTTGGCCATTAGAAGAAGTGATCTTCTTCTTATCTAATAAGAATGAGAAAATCTCCTATCAATTACAAGCAGATACACTTGGTATTTTAGCGATTCATGTATCTGTTTTACACGATCTACTTCCTCCTTCTGATTGGTACGCTTTAGATTACCAACGTTTGGGATACGAACCCCAACGACTGTTAGAAATGCCAACTTCAATTCAGAATTTAAGTTGGGTTTGGGATAAACAGAATATTGGTATAACGGGGCTTTTGCCCAGGAAACTATACTCTTTACTCTGTTGGAACTTACTGTCACCAGATCGACAACCAGAAGAGGTACAGATTCCCCTCGTCAAACAGATTGAAGAAAGGATTCTAATCAGTCTGAATTTACCAATTGGTGTTTATCATATTCAATTGATGAGTGGTCAAGACTTAATAAAAAATCTTGGATGGTGGTCTGTTAACGATCAGAGTAATATGTCTAAGGTTCCACTAGGAGAGAAAAGTAGAGAAAATTACTGGTATGCAGTCTTGGATAACAATGTATCGCCAGAAAAATTTATAGATACTATAAAGAAATTGAAGTTAAATTTTAATATTGAGAAAATCAAACTAGGAATTTCTAGCTTAGAAAATCAACAGTATCATTTTCCGAATTTGTTAGATTCAAATTTTTTATTAAGTAAGCTTAAAAGACTTTTAGAGTTTTTGAATGCAGGATATATTACGAAAAAGGAAGATCCTGTTAAATCTCCCTCTAGTAATTGGTATTTACTTTATGCGACTCCTAAAAAACGAGACCTATTTAAAAAGATTTTAGAAGAAGCGATTACCAAAAACAAATTGCAAAATATAATTGTATCAGTAGAGATTCCCAAAGATTCAGTTTATGAAAATATTTTGTTACTACATTTAAATAATTATCAAGAAGCCTATCCTCATTTAAGAAAAATTGCATATTTCTACAACATAGAAAAGCAACCATTATCTCTACAAAAAGCAAGCGAAATGTTAGGAGTAAACTATAGCAATTCCTAGTCTACGAAAGTAAAAATTCATCAGCGTCCATCAGCGTTTATCTGCGGTTAATTCATTATCCAAGTACCTCACAAAAGTGGAAATGACTATAATGTGGTTTGACAAAATTATTCTTCTGCTGAGCAATCACAGACAGCCCAACAACCCAACCATACCAATGACGCTGACGAAACAGCAGATTGTTTCGCTACTCCGTTCGAGTGGCTCGCCCAACTCCATGCAAGAGCGATCGCCCTTGGCGCAAGCCGTACCCGGCTTATCGCAAACCGAAATTCAGCAAGCTTTGACCGAACTGCAAGCACGAGGAGAAGTTTACGCCGGAATCAGAAATCGTTACTGCATGACGCCTCCAACCGTTTTAACCCAAAGCAAAGATAACCCGACTGGGTTGAGATTTCGAGGCGATCGCGCCTATCTTCCCCTAGCCCACCAAGCCCTAAAAACAGAACAAAGTCGTGATGACTCATCACTTCACCCTAAAATACACGGTTTTGATAGAATCAACACTTGTCTTAACCAAGTAGGAATTCGCCTCATTACCGTTGCTGATAGTATTGAGTATTTACCCCCTCCTTGCCAACCATCCAAAGCTATCTTACGTTCTCCTTGGTTGGAAAACCCCTTTCAAGTCAAAAATTGGAGCGATCGCACCATACAACAGTACGTACCTCGTCGCGACACAAGCCAAAAAAAACGTTGGACACCGCTTAGCTATCACCAATTACAAGACAAAGCATTGCTACAACTTCCCACAGGAGAGTATCTCTGGTTTCAAGACCAAACTTTTTATGAACTAGAACCAGATACAGCAATTCTGGCAATGTTTGACAAAGATCGAGAAACAGACAATCCTTTAAAAATTCCATGGGATATACAACCAGGTCGGTTGAATCTCCAAGGAACTATCTTACCAAGTCTTTATGCTCAATTGCTTTGGCGGTTATCTGAACCAGACAGCGAACGATACCGACATCGACTATTTGAAAATCAAAATCACCCCTTTGTAGAAATCGTATTTCAGCGACTAGGATGCATCCTCGTATGACCAGCAAGTATCTCGACCCAATTGCAGCAGTAGAACAACCCCGCCAAGATTTTATTCGTTACTTGCTCACAGCATATCCACTGCGCGATCGCCATCTCCGTTACGCTTTGAAGCAACAACTCGAACAACCGGGGACAGTTTGGCAACATCCTTACTTAGAAGGTTCTCAACCTTACAAACCAGCTAGCAGCGTTAACAGCTTAGTCAATCAAAAGATTTTGCATCCAGAAATGGTACCGCTGTTTGTACCCAGTCAGCGCCCCCTCTACGAACATCAAGAAAAAGCTGTTACAGCAGTTATTCAAGACAAACAAAATATTGTTGTTGCGACTGGTACGGGTTCCGGGAAAACAGAGTGCTTCTTGTTACCAATGCTGGATATGCTTCTTAAAGAGGAGACAGAAGTATTGATCTCAGGGGTCAGAGCGTTGATTTTGTATCCCATGAACGCTTTGGTGAACGATCAAGTTAAGCGTCTGCGAAAGTTGCTCTGTCGTCAAACAACGATAAAAATTCGATTTGGATTTTATACAAGCCGGACAGAAACAAAGAAAGAAAAAGCCCTAGAGGCGCTAGAGCAAGAATTTGCAGCTTACGAATATAAGGAACTTGAGGAGTTATTTACAGAAACGGAAATAAAAAATTTAAAACTCCACAGTCGGGAAAAATTAATCGATAAAGCTATTGAAAAAACTCTTAAAGTTCAGTGTCTTTCCCGTGAAGAGATTTGGGAAAAACCACCTCACATATTGGTCACAAACTACTCAATGCTAGAACATATGTTGATTCGCCCAAAGGAACGCAACGAAATTTTTGGGGTATCAACATCAACGTTTAAAATGTTAGTTGTAGATGAAGCACATACTTATAACGGCTCTACTGGTAGCGAAGTCTCCATGCTATTAGAGCGTTTAAAGGTAGCAATCGGTATAGAAAAACCCGGACAAATACGCTGTATTGCTACAAGTGCGAGCTTGGGAGATGCATTAGTCGATAAGCAAGTCTTGCAGTTCGCTGAGGATTTTTTTCATGAGCCATTTAGTCAGGTTATTCGAGGTAGCCGCGTTACAGCTACAGAAAGATTGGGTAGCCCTTATGTTTTACCTTCTGAATTCAGTCATCAAGAAGTCTTTAACTTTTTGAGAATTCTAGAACTCCCCAATCTTGATGATAATATTGAGCAGTGGTCGGATGTACTTGGCAATATCACCCCACAAGGACAATTAGCATCAGCACAATCTCAAGCCCAAGGCAATATACATAAATTTCTTTGGTTTGCTCTCAAACAACATCCTCTCTTACATCGACTCATCGATCTCCTCAGCCGTCAACCCCAACAATGGGAACACGTTGCGCGATCGCAAGAATTATGGTGCATCAATCTCCCTTTCACTTTAGATGGACAAGTTGATGATACAGATGCCAAAGTAGCACTATCTAATCTACTACAATTAGGCACTCTAGCGCGTGAAAATCCTGAAGATTTGCCTTTATTACCAGTTCGTCTGCATCTTCTTTTTCGGAGTTTAGAAGGTGTTTATGCTTGTATTAATCCCGATTGTTCTGGTGTAGAATGCGATCCAGACTATCCACAGTCACCACGTTACGGTCGTCTTTATTTAAATGAAAAGATAACTTGCGATTACTGTACCGCACCAGTTTTAGAGTTGGGTAGTTGCGCTCAATGCGGTCAAGCTTATACTTTCACTCAACTAAATAATTCATCTAAATTAGAATCTCTTCCTAGATCGAATCAAGGATTGCGAGAAAAAGAAAATCATAAAAACATTTACACCCTGACTTCAGGGGTTTTAGACAGCGTCATAGAAGACGAGGAGATTGGTGAAATAGAAGAGGAAATTAGTTCTTCCGCACCACAAACTTTTACAATACGTCAGCGAAATGGTTGGATTGGGATTCCCTCCAATGAAACCTTTTCACAAAAATCTCAAGGACAAGGTGAATTTCATTTAGCTTGGTATCGTCATTCTCAAAACAATGCCAAAGATTTAGAAGGATGCTACCTTCCCAAGTGTGCGGCTTGTGGTACGAGACCGATTCGCGCTCAAGCAATTAATCGTTTTGTTGCTTACACTGATGAACCTTTAGAGGCTATGATTGATAGTCTTTTTAAGATTTTACCAGAATCAGAAGCTATTCAAGGAGGTGCTACCAAACGAAAACTCTTGACTTTTTCTGATGGTCGCCAAGATGCTGCATTTTTTGCTTCTGATTATCAGCGAAATCATACAGAAATCCTTTACCGTCAAATGATTTGGAGAGCTTTTGAAGAAGTCAAAGATAACGATAATATTACTTCAATGTCTCAAGTCATTAACCAATTAAAACTCTTATTTTTAGAAACATCAATTCCCCACCCTGACCGAGATTCACGACGTAACTACCTTAGCTATTTTCCAGAAGATGAGGAGAGTCTAGACAATAAGAAAGATTGCCAAGATGCTTCTGAAGCACGTGCGAAGGAGCTATTACTCCGAGAATTTGCTTTACCTTTTAACCGTCGTTATACATTAGAAGCATTTACGGTTTTGGCTTGTCATCTTGAATCTTTAGATGAACGCCTGATTGAGTTAGTATCTACTCAATTTGAAATTTCCAAAGATGAAGCACAAATTTTCTTGACAGTGCTTACAGATATTATTCGCCGCACGGGAATTGTGAGTATTGATGGTGCATCGCGGTACTTTCCTGAAACTGGTGGTGTTGAGAATGTTCGTCCAGAGATGGTGGACGTTCAAGGAAAATCTAAAAATTATTTGTTTCTGGAAAAATCACCAGAAGAAAGGAAAAAATTTCAAGATTCTCCTTCATTTTTGCCAAAGTGGAGAAAAGACGGAAAAGTGAGCGCAGCCCAAAATCGTCTGGGCTGGTATTATTTTCAGCTATTTGGGGAAAGATTTCCAAGTCGAGAAAAGTTAACTTGGCTTTTTCAGCAGCTTAAAGATTCTCGTTTATTAGTCAGTGCTAAAAATGGCTATCAACTCAATTGGATGAAATTGAATCTTCAGAACACAGAGGAAGATTGGTATCAATGTAGTTCTTGTCAGCACATTGCTCACGTTCCTGGTTTATCGAAAGTAGATAAACCAACAATTAATGTCTTTGGATGTCCGTCATATAAGTGTCAAGGGAAGCTTCAACCTTACTCTTGCGAAAAAATGACACGAGTCACAAACGAGCATTATCAACAGCATCTTATCAAACATCGAGCGCCGTTACCGTTGCGATCGCAAGAACACACAGCACAGCTAGGTGTTGGTGAATTAGAAAAACGGGAAAATCGTTTTCGACGCGGACAAATCAATATGCTCAGTTGTTCGACAACCTTAGAGATGGGAGTAGACATAGGGGAACTCCAAGCCGTCGTTTTGCGGAATTTTCCACCTCATGTCAGTAATTATCAGCAAAGGGCTGGACGTGCGGGAAGGCGTACTGACGGTGTTGCAATTACTTTAATGTACGGACAGCGGCGTCCTCACGATCGATTTTATTTTGAGCAGCCAGAAAAGCTCATAGCAGGTAGCAATCAAATTCCTAAATTAGATGTGGGTAACCTTCAAATTCAACAGCGTCACCTCCGATCTGAGTTACTAGCTGAGTTTTTGAGAATTCATAATGTAGGTGCAGAGGAAGTCAAAATTGGCGATTTCTTCAGTTTACCACAAAACTATTCTGCTGAAAATTTTAGCTCGCCTGCAACTTCACTGTTTTGTGAGTTTCAGGAATGGTTGGATAGTGATCGCGCTCGTTCCATTGCAAAATCTTGGATTAAGCGACTGAAGAGTGTAGGGACTGCTCAAAACGTTATCGATCTGTTTTTGGAAGCACTATCAAATTTTGAGCGAGAGCAGCTTGGAGACTGGAACGGACTGACATCACTACTGCAAAATATTCTGCAAGACATTAGCGCAGAAAGCGATCGCAAAAAACGCAAGGTGCTCGAAAAGCGGCGCGATAGTGTTGAAGATGAGCTTGATAAAATTGCCAAACGCCGACTTCATGATGAATTAGTGCAAGCCAGTATTTTGCCAATTTACGGTTTCCCTATAGATGTCGTGCGTTTACTGACAGGTGAAAGCAATGAGTACAAATCCTCTCAAGGGAAACACAGACTGGAACGCGATCGCCGTTTAGCCCTGGGTGAATATGCACCTGGTCAAGAAATAATTGTAGATGACCGAGTTTATCAAAGCGTAGCAATTGTCAGACCAGGAGATTTAGAGCAAGAATACTACTGGATTTGTCACAATTGCAATCATTTTCTTCGCTCAAATCAGCCAGTTGCGATCGATGAGTGTCCTGTCTGTAATGTAGAACCCTCAACAGCTGCTAAGAAAATGAAAGCATATAAAGTTCCCAAAGCTTTCTGTACGGAGTGGACAGCAACTCCAAAAGTGACTCCATACACCAAACCCCAACGCCAACCAACATCTCAGGTTTTCTTAGCAGGTGAAGGAGAAAAAGCAGAAGAATTTTCTCATTCTGGCTTTTATTTTCTCACAACCAGTCAAGGCGGAAGGTTCTTCCTTGCAAACCAAGGATTAGCACCCGGTAAAGGATTCAACAAGCAAGGTTTTGCGATTTGTAAAACTTGCGGTTACAACTTAAGTGAGAGGGTTCAAATAGCGAACCAAACAAATAATAGTAAGCCTAAGGGTAAAAAGCCCTCAACTCCTTCGCCATCTCAACTGCTGATTCACAATCACCCTATTACTGGGAGAGAATGTAAAGGAGGTTATGAACTGCTTCATCTAGGTCATGAATTCCGCAGCGATCTACTCAAAATAAGATTTGATAGAGATACCAAACCTAATTTGCTTTTTGGCAAAGTTGTTAATTATAGGGATAGCAATACCGTTTCATCAGTTACAAACACTGCCAATCAAGCAACTAATGGCTTGGATTTTTGGCGTTCTCTCACTTACGCTTTACTAGCCGCCGCCGCTCAAGCTATTGATATTCCACGACAAGAACTCGATGGATTGTTTAGACCTTTAACTGATGGATTGGCTGAGATTATTATATATGATAACGTGCCAGGAGGCGCTGGTTATAGCAAACGAATTGCAGACAATTTTCAACAGGTACTAGAGTTAGCTTATCAAATTGTTACCACTTGTAGCTGCGATACGAGTTGTTACGATTGTTTGAGAACTTATTCAAATCAGCCATTTCATGCTGAGTTAAAACGGAATTTAATAGCTGACTTTCTAAGACCTTTAGTAGAAAAACTTGCTCCCGATCCAGAATTACAAAACTTTGCTCCTCATGCGTCTCGCGTGCAATTAGCTCAGATGGCAGATCGCTTACCTGCAGTCTCGCGAAGGGCGAGTGAAGTGAGTACAATTTATTTACCAAGTTTGTTAGATAGGTATAATTTAAACAATAATTCACCGTTATCTTGGTTTGCATTGTTAGAAGATATTGTTTACTCAATGCAACGTAGCAAAATTCCATTAGAATTAATTGTCAATCAGTTACTAGAAGCGCGTGGTGTTGCTTCGGAGTCAGAAAAAACTTATCTACAGGTGTTCTACAAACGCTTGGGACAGTGGATAGACCAAGGATTGCTTAAACTTTATAAAACTCCCGTTAGCGCTTTGCCAATTTTGTGTCTGAATACCGAGCAACAAAACCGGATTGCTTTGCAACTTCATCAAAATTCAGAGATTGGTATATGGGAATGGTTTCAAACAAGAAGCTATGAAGGAGTCAGTACTGTTTTTCAAAGATTACAGGGTTTGCGATCACAAGCCAAGTTAGTGACAGCTAAAGAACTCGAAGATCCACAAACTTCAGTCGCATTCCCAGATAGAAATTGGGGAGATTTAACATTACCTCAGTTGCGTCATAAACTGGGATTAGACAAAGTTTTGTTAGGTAGTCTCAGCCAGATAGTGTATCGCGATCGCTACTTAAATGAAAAAGGAGCTAAAATTCTTGCCCATCTGTTACAAAGTGATGGGCTGAATAAAAATTCTTCTGTGACCATTGAGGTTTTAGAAGATTCACAAGGAGAAACACAGAAACAGAGAAAACACCAACTCGAATTAGCTCTGAGCAAACTCAAAGAAAGGGGAGTTTCTCTAAATATAATTGTTCGACCTTGGCAACATCGCGTCCATTTTCCTCACGCACGAGAACTTGAAGTCTATCAAAAAGACGGACAGAAATTTCAGGTCTTATTTGATAAGGGGATTGACTTTTTAGAGCCAAGAGCAAGGGATTTCTATTGTGTTACAGAACGAAGTTATGTTGTAGTCACTGAGTTGGAGGTGTAAGGGATAAGTATCTATACAAAAGATGCGTACATATGCTTTTATGTCAAGCCTCTTGGTCAAAATGTTAATGCAGTTATGGAACCGCAGATAAACGCAGATGAACGCGGATAAATCTATACTTCATTATTAAAGGGAACGGAAAAATGACCCTTACTATTAATCCAGAAATTTATGCCAATTTCCTGGCTGAATATCAACCCAAGGTAATTAAAACTGATGAAGAAAATGAGCGTGCGATCGCACTAGCTGAGGATCTGGCGCATCGTCAAAATAAAACAGCAGAAGAATTTGCTTTATTTGAACTTTTGATTGCTTTGAGCGAAAAATATGAGGATGAGCAATACCCGATGCAATACTGCTCGGTTAAGGAGAAATGGGGGGTGAAATAAAGACTAATATGTTCGCGTTTTATTTCCGAGAACAAAACAACCGATAAGATACTTGTGACAGTAGTGAATTTAGCTCTGTCAAACAAACCTGATTGTTAATTGAAAACCAATACTGAAAACGTTAAACGATCAATTGAGAATGAAGACTTGGCTTTAATGACAAACAGAAATTCTATTAACTAGCGGCTGGAAAAATTAAGAAAGAGAGTTGTTGTCGTTGAGTCCCATTATTTCTATGACATCGTTTTTTACTTTTATGTTTTGAGCGAGTTTTCTTGACGACTCTTGGATTAGTTCTGTTTTGTGGTGGGGGGATTTCTAAGTCTAATATTTCCTCCATTAGCCAGCTAAAATATATGTTGAGATTCTTAGAATTGTCAAGATTTTGTTGGAATTGAGGAATGGCACGTCGAATCACGCGTAGGCTACCAGTAAAACTTAAACGTAAAGGAGAAATTCCAACTAGCGTTGCGCTTTGAAACATGAGAGAACGTATGCAATAATGTGCTAATAACCAACCATAAATTTCTTGAATCACCTCACGAGGATTCTTGGAGCGGACAGGAGTTTTGCGACCGTTTAGATGAACTTTTAATTCATCCAATGTGGTTTCTGCTTCCCAGCGTTGATGATATTCTTGTGCTAGAAGCAATGCCGGATAGGTGCTAATATCCATCAAATCGGTAATCAAACGGTAAACTTGTTCAGTGCCGTTTTCTTCAATCACATATTCAATCACGCGAACTTGAATTCGCGTCGCACCCTTCTTTTTAGATTTGCCATCAGGTGCAATCCATGACAAATACGAACCATCGGCTAAAGTCTTGACAACTTCAAATTTTACATTGGCTGGGACTCGACCTAGAAAATGGCACTTTTGATTGATGGCTGCGTAAACCATCTTGAAAGAATGCAATCAAGAGTCCCACATTAGTAACATACCAGAACCAACGCTTCGTAAGAGTTTTAAAGCCCCTTTTCTTTCCCCAATTCGATATGGACTGATGAAGGCATCGATAATTAAATGAGTACCTGCTTCTAGCAAGAAAACTAATCTCGCTTTCGGGAATGCTGGATGTGTACCTTTGGGAGAACCTGGATAACCAAAGACTCTGGCATTTTCAACTGTGTCAGGTATATCAAAAACTGTTCCGTCTAAGGCCATGATTCGCAATCCTCCCAAAAAAGCACCCGGTGTTAAAATCGTTGCTAATGGTTTAGCTACCATCTCAAACAAACGAGTCATCACTGCAGATCCAGTGCGTTGACGGGCTTCACTAATTGAGGTTTTAGAAGATTCATAAGATTTGAGATAGATCTATCCAGGCTTAGACAGTATTTTGTGTCCAGTCTTCCAAGAGCAAGCCTGGGACTTGCGAGAAATCACGCTGGTTGCGAGTCACTAAAACACCATTGACCGAGAGGGCGATCGCTGCAATCCGCACATCTTTCTGAATTCGATTTTTGCGGAGCGGGGGATACTCCTTAAGTAGCTGCCAATATTGTGTGTCAGCCGCCGCATCAAAATTTAATATCTTTACGCTTTGCAAAAACTCTACCGTTGCCCAGAACCTTGTGTACAGCTCGACTAAATTCTTGGCAGAGGAGGGATTATTGATATTAACAACCCATCCATTAAACAGCTCTTGAACCGTGACAATCGTAACTGCAATATTAGATGAAGATTGCGCGGCTCTAGCACAAATTGAGGAATGACCTCGAAACCATAATGAAACATGGTCTGTGTCTAGTATAAATCGACTCATGACATGAACTACTCAACCATGTACAAGGAGGGGTCAACCTCTGAATCATCGTTTGACTCCCTTTCAGCTCGAATTGCTTCTGCAATTTGAGCAAAATATGGATCGTCTTTGAAAAAGCCTGCAAACTTAATCCAAGGATTTTCTTCATCTGTAGCTTCAGACATATTAATCTCTACAGGAATAATTTCTGCATCTTTAAGGTGAGTCGCTAAGAGTTGCTCAAGGGTTTCAAGTGCTACCTCGCGAGTAGTAGCTTCCACTCGATAAGAGGGAAGCTCTAGGGCAGAAGCAATTACCCTATCATTTTTATTCTCTAATAAGATATTTATCTTCAAATTAGCCTTCTGTGGCATGGTTGTCATGTAAAATTAAAGTTTTAAACGAGCGCAATACATCAATCTTAGCAACTAGTAGGGGAAATGTGGTTAAAATACGCAGCTTTCCAAAGAGGCGATCGCACTTACAGTCACAAGTATCGCTTAATAGTAGATATTATCTATCCAGAAGCCACAATTTTTATTAAATATGTTTTAACTCATGCCGAATACGACAAAGATAAGTGGACAAATGACCCTTACTATTAATCCAGAAAGTTATACCAATTTACTGGTTGAATATCAACCCAAGGTAATTAAAACGGATGAAGAAAATGAGCGTGCGATCGCACTAGCCGAGGAACAGAACAAGAGTCTTTATCGTGTTACAGAATGAATTTATGTTGTAGTTAATCATTCTTAATAAAGTTATCTGCAAGGCAATTCATTAGGGATGCGTGAAGCAGGGTCTTATTTGACTTGTTAAGACATAACCTTCTGCGTCTGTTTGAGCTCTGACTTTTATCCACTCACCTCGACTTCCAGTATATTGATCGGTAATCGTTGTGGTCATCTCATGTGGAATGGCAGTATATTCATTAATAGCAGTTGTAGTCATTGTTTTCTTGTTATTTCTTTGAGAAATAAGATTCACCTTTGTGTCCTCTGGAAGTTCTCCTACTATTGCGTTATGTCTTCCTGGCTTAGAGCGTAAAACCGACGATCCTCCTCGGATACACAAGTGAACAAGCTATTGGGCTAAAACAGAAGAAAGCAAAAATACTCAGCTCGATTGTCCGCTGAGAGGAGTGACCGATCATACTTTGTCTCCAGTTTGTGGTATGTAACCTACACTTAAAATTCACGTCATTTTCCGAGTGCCTTCAGGAACAAGTTTCATTTTCACCACAAACTTTACTAGAGCGTCAGTTAAATAATAACGGTTGACAAAAATAGAATTATGTGTATAAGTTAAACCGCCTATTTCAGGCTAAATTTTTAGATCTAGTTTTTAGCGAGCGCATAAAACCTGAGCGCCTAAAAGTTCGATTTACACGAGACTCATATCCTGCATTTTATGTCAACTACTTCTACTAGACCGACGCTCTAGGGAGGATGCTTAAAAAGCAGTCTACAGCAACAGAACTCAGCCGGTAGGAATAACGACATTCCACTTTTGTTTGCATTCAATCCTAATATCCCCATCTTCAAGGGGAATACGGTTATATAGTTCATTTGTATGGAGGTATAGCTCTCTTAACCGTTTACATTTTTCTTGTGTCAGAGGTTTTTGTGTCAGTATATCAATATCAGTTAAGTTTGATGACGACGATTCAGATGAAGTTAATTTTGGAGTTCCCCATTTGAAAGTCGCAATGGTCACAGTAGTGGTAATACCTACCCCAATCACCAGTAGTAGCAGTTTACGAAGAGTGGAAGCACTGCGAAGATCGTTGGCTTGTGTACCTTGTTGCGCTCCTGGGGGTCGTGCAGAAATGTCTATACTAGCATTTAGCTCTGGAAGCACAGTTTGAGGCTGTGAAGTAAGAGTCTGTTGTATGGGTGAAAGACGATCGCTCGCTTCCCTTTCTGATGTGTTCCCAAGAATTCGTTCTTCAATTGGTTCTACATCTTCCTTTCTTAGACCTAAAATTTGCTGCAAGCGTTTCAAATCATCGCGGGTATTGTCTCTGAGGGGATTTTCGCGTTGGAGCGCTTCAGATAACACAGTCTCGTATCGCTGTAATTTTTCTCTGTACTCCCGATAAGGCTTAAGAACTTCCATTTCAATAACTTCAGTGTCTTCAGGTGATAGTTGCAGACTATCTCGAAGCTCGTCTAAGATACTACGACGAACAAAGGAGATCTCACCTTGACTTTTGTAACGCTCAACTTCTCTACGGTATTTTAGCTTTGGATTATCAGTAGGTGCTTGAGCCAATCGTATTTTATAACCTTCTTTGATGGTATATATCTCTGGTCTCATCGCTGGAGCCGCTTCTTGAACTTTTTGTTTGGCGTAGTCGTGCAACTCATTAACAGAAACCACACCATCATTATCTATGTCAGCTGCGCCCGTCTCAATACCTTCGACTAGATAACGAGTATAAACTGATAGGTCTCCCCCTTGCTGTTCAAAAGAAAGTTGGGTAGACGTCGAAGATGTTAGGACGGCTCCTCCTTCGCCACCCAAGATCGCTTTGATAGTTACAGAACCATCATCTTTTGCTGATAAACCTCGGGCAAAAGCTCCACTGAAGCAACAATCCAAAATCACCACTTGTTGCTTTGAGCGACTATTGTTCATCATGTCATGTATGAAACTTGCTGGAACTGCAGTTGCTTTCACAAGTTCTCCTGTTTGGCTTTTGCGGGTGATACCAGTTGCAAAGTAAAGCTTAAAGTTCTCATCCTTAATTCCGTGACCGGAGAAAAATAGCAGTACAAGGTCGTCTTTGGCTCGACCAGAAAATAAACTCTCAATCGCCTCCATCATTGCCAGAGGATCGGGGTTTAATAACGACATCACCTCATCAAAATTACCCATCTCTTGGTGCTGCAAAACTTGCTGCATTGCTTCCACATCTTTTACAGCCCCATGGAGTGGAGTTAAACCTTGTCCGTACTCACTAACACCAATCAGTAGTGCAACTTTCTTAGCCATGATGATTTCTACATCAATGATACAAATCGCTCTCGCTGCCTGAAACACCGCTTGCAGCTCTAGCTAGCTAGGGCTTTGAGCTTCAGTTTTTTGCCTTTGGCTTGGACTTTAAAATCAATGGATTTGTTACCCAAGCGATCGCCCACAAATCCAATCAATTTCTTAAGGTTTCCAGTGCTAACTTCAGCCGGCAACATCCCCTGCATGAAAACTTCCAAATAACTTTGTCCCTTGGGGTGTTTGTGTAATTGCCGCAAGACATGGGTTTTCAATATCATCCAGGTCTTTTATTTCTTGCAGCAAATTCTTTGTCAGCTTGTCTAACTCTTCTTCGTCTAAATCTGAATCTTGCAAGGCAATTATAAGTTTAACAGTAGATTCCCCCATCATCCTGACCCTTTAAGTTTTATTGATTTGTATCAGGATAATTATACTATGTGGCATTTTTACACTTGACATTCATTGCATTTCACTTTGTGTTTCTTTACTTTTATATAAAGTATAAAATGCCACACTAATTTATCCCTCGCCCTAGGTTTAGCTTTGAGCGAGTAAGTTTGCTCTAAAAGAGTTTTGCGTCGAGATTAAGTTGGGATATATTATATAATGCAGGAAAAAAGTTATGTCTGGCGAAAAAAGTTTTGATTTTGACTTCAATTTTAAGTATGAATCTGAAAAAAAAGAAACTCTAGAACGCATTGAACAACAATGCGATCGCATGGCAGCGCCGCCGTACCCGGCTTATCGCGAAACTAAAGAGATTCTTTGGGGATTTTATAAATCTGAAAAAATAGATTGTCCCGAACCACAGAGTAAGAATGAAGAATCCGATGAGGATTCTCAAGACAATTCTGAACAGGATGATATTGATGATTGAGTAATAGGAGTTAGGGATAAGAACAGTAGCGCTTGTTACTGTTTTTCAGCGTTTTACACTTAAAGATGGATGAATGTAAAAATAGCAGAAATAAATAGCTAGTGTGGTTGGATTCGGGGATTATTGTCAGATGATGCTCTATTTATAGAATGGGCAAATGATTACCGTCATTACCTGGCTTTGCATCAGGAAATAGAGCAACGACTCAATTATGCTGCCTAATATCTTACCGGATTACTTTGAGCAAATTGTGACTGGTCACTGTTAAACTCGCTAACAACGTCGTTTAATTCCCTAACTAACCAAGAATTAGGATCGGTAGTTAAAAATAAATTCACTAGAGTGTGATAGTACCATAACGTTCCTTCCTTCCCACCTTTAAACTTTTCCCAAGTTGCTTCCCCTTCCCTATCCAAATCTCTTAAAATAGAACGCGCATTATGCAATTTATCTGCTAGCACTACTCTGCGAACTGAAGCGGAAGCATAACGCAATTTTTCAATGTATTGCTCTTTGCGTTCTTTCCAAGGCGGTTTTGGTATAGTATCTGCATCGGTACAACCATCAACGATTTCGATGACTCTTTCACCAAATATATTTAAAATGGCTTCGCGGGTTGCTTTCCCTCCCTGGTCTTCTACAGCATCATGTAATAATGCTGATATCGCTTCATCTTCATCCCCACCATCTTCTAATACCAATGCTGCTACACTTAAAAGATGACTAATATAAGGGACTTTACTTCCCTTTCTAGTTTGTTTGGCGTGGAGTCTGGTAGCGTAAACCAAAGCTTGTTCAAAACGATGGGTTAATTTTGATGTATCTGTGGCGTTTAAGTTCATAGTGTTGCGATCGCGATTATTTATAAACTATTTTCCTTTTCTCGTTTGGGAACTTGACCGTAAGCAAATAGATAAGGTGCGCGTTGGTAATAGTAAATACAAACTGGATAAACAATACAATTGACAGTTTTCTGATATAGCTTGACACTCTGATATGTCAATCTAACTAATGGAATATTATCTTGCTTCCAAATTTCCTAAGTATTGTTTTAAAGAACGGGGCGTTAACAATTTTAAGACTTCTACAGTCGGAGAATAGTTAAAAACTTCTCTCTCTTCTCTCTTCATGATGTCTGCTGCTTGTGGGTGTATGTTTATAGATTAGCAGCAGGTGGAAAATGCTATTTCCATCTCAAAAGCTCTTTTTATTTGGAAGTCCCTAATATTAAGATGGCAATTGCACGGTAAAAGTTGTGAGTCGATTGGGCTGACTCGTGACGTGGATCGAACCCCGATGCAAGCGAACAATTTCATGAGCGATCGCCAGTCCCAATCCCGATCCTCCTGTATCGCGGGAGCGATCGCTCTCTACGCGGTAGAAACGCTCAAAGAGATGGGGTAAATGTTCGGCTTCAATACCTTTACCTGTATTAGTCACAGTCACTTTAGCCAGTCCCCTTTCTCCATGTGCTCTTACCGTAATTTGACCTTCACGGTTCGTATACTTGATGGCATTATCCAGTAAATTTAAAAACATCCGGGTTAAGTGGTCGGAGTTGCCAGCAATATAAAGAGAAGGCTCTATATTTATACTTATCGTAATATTCTTAATTTCTGCCGTTGGCTGAATTTGCTCTACAAGGATTTCTAATAAATCACTCAAGTCAATATTAGTCAAGCTAAATTGGTATTCAGATTCGCTTTGCTCCAAACGAGCTAAGAAAAGTAACCTATTAGTCAAGCGAATCAAGCTATCGACGTCCCCTTGTAATTCTCGCAGGGTACTCTCGTATTCTTCTACACTGCGAGATTGACTTAAAGTGACACCAAGCCGTCCTTTAATCACTGTGAGAGGTGTGCGTAACTCGTGAGAGACATCCGCCGTAAATCTTCGTTCGTGCTCAAATGCTTCTTGCAGACGATCTAACATCTTATCCATGGTGATAGATAATCGTCCTATTTCATCTGTGGAACCTCGATCTCCAATGCGTTGGGTAAAATCATTGGGACCAATCGCCTGTGCGGTGTGGATAATACGATTGATAGGACGTAACACCCGTTCAGCAAAAAATAATCCTCCAAACCCTACAATCAACAGAATGAAAGGACAACTAAAAAGCATCAAAGTCAGCAGATGTTCTGTGGCTTTAGAAATTGATTCAAGGGATTGAGCAACTTGCAACCAACCAATTTGAGTATATAAGTAGGTATCAAAAATTACCAACATACACCCCAAAAGTAGTATGTAACTGGCTGTTAAGCGTGTTCTAATTGTATTTTTTCTGAATTGCAAAAAAAACATAAAAATTAACTAACGAAACAAAACTTCAGGCAATATCCTAACCCTCTGATTGTATGGAGTAGTACCTAGTCCAAGCTACAGAGGAATCTGATTTTTAGGGTTATGGAGAGACAGGAGAATTCGTTTGTTAGCTAAGCTCATTTGAGGAATGCTAATAGGGACTAAAAATTCCTGTAATTACAGCTGCTTTGCTACTAAGTATTCAGTTTTTTTAGACTTCAGAGATTTCTATAATATGTGTAAAAAATGAAGAACTTATGAAGAAGTAAACTTTTGGCTTTCTCTGATTACGAGCATTTTTTTGTATCGACAGATTCGCTGACGTAGAGGGGGTAGAATTTGACAACGATTCGTTGTTCCCCCACCCCTCAACCCTGCCAACTTAGATAGTGACACGCACAATCACATCGTTGAAGTCCCTATCTCCGCCACCCTGTAAATCCTCAAAGCCGAAGGTATTGTTACCGAGAAGGCGAATATGATCGACGCGATCAGAATTTGCTCCCAAGTAGGCAAAATATACCTCATCTAACTTTTGACCGCTGAGAACCTGGCTCACTGAACCATTTGCAATTAGGAAAGGAGCAAAAATAGAGCCACTTGCCAACTGTCCTGAGAGGGTTGCTGTTTGTTGGTTTCCTACACTTAAGTCAATTCCTGTTACACGATTACTGACCGCTGCTTGAGCATAACCTGTGTTACCCGGTAGGATGTCTGCGGTACCATCCCCATTGGTATCAATTCCACCATTCTGGTCTACCACGCGGTAGAACCCAACAAAATTGTCGAAGGCTGCTTCGCGGTTAACCGTAAATGAAGCATTGACTTGTCCTGTCAGAGAGCGCAAATCCAGCACCTCGCCCTGCCCTTGTCCCTGCAAAGCTGTTCTTGCTGAGGTACCTTGGTTAACCAGATCGACTTGCACTACTACATCATTAAAGTCATTATTACCACTGTTGGGACTATCTTCAAAGCCGAAGGTGAAATTACTGGCAGTAGCATTAGAAACACGTACCGAAGTCTGGTTACTAAAAAAGACGCTGCTGGTAGGAATCTGTCCGGCTCGCAATCCATCAAGGCTACCGTTTTGAATTAAGAAAGTGGAAAAGCGTGCATTTGGCCCAAAATCTAAAGTGCTTGAGAGTTCAGAGTCAAAGCCATTGGGATTGTTACTGAGTGTGGAGAAGATGATACGGGAACGAGCGATCGCAGCATCAAGATAGCCTGTGGCATTAGGAGCAATGCCATTGATTGTACCCAAATCGTCATCAACCGTGAAAGCAACAATCTCGTTGACAAAAGCATTCTTTTGACTGGATAAGGAAAACTGCACAAGGTTTTGAACGTTGCTAGCGGTAGAGATAATAGTACTACCGTTGGCAGCAAAGTTAGCTGCGATCGTAGCGCTATTCTCAGCAACGGTATCGGTAGGGGTGCCAAATGCCACGGTGTCAATAGGAGCTTCCGCGATCGTCAAACCAGCTAAACTTGTTGCACCTGTACCAATGGGACTAACAAAGGTAGCAGCCCCCGTGCTTAGTTCGATCGCATACAAATTAGTGTCACTCCCAACCCTCAATGCTGCTAACGCCCGTCCGGATGCTGCTGAATTTGATGTAGAGACTTTTACATTTGACGGAATATCGAAACCACTGGCTTCAGTAAAGTCTAGTGGAGTATTGTTAAGAGTAATTGGCAACTGAACTGTTTGTGTGCCATTATTCGGTGGATTCTGAATAAACAGGCTGTTACTAGTAGAGTCCAGCGTGTATTGAGTTGTGGTTGTGGTTCCATTGAAACTGTTGGTGTAGGCAGTGGCAGAAATCCCAACTGAACCGATGGGAAGTCCATTCACTGAACCATCTGGGTTAATACCTGCTAATTCAGCATTTCCATCAACAGCTACACCTGTAATTGGATTGAGGCGGAAGTTCAAGCCAGTACCTGTGACGACACGGATGCGATCGACCGTTGGATTAAAGTCAAAACCAAAACCAGTGTTGGCAGAGGGTAGATCCACAGGGTTGCCAAGAGCATCAACAAAGGCAATTTGCCCTGCTCCCCCACCCACAATTGTTGCTGCTCCAGTTTGAGGATCGATCAGGTACAGACTGCTTGTGTTAGCTGCATCGTTAATTCCCAGTCCATATAACTGCCCAGTCGCTGGACGCAGATCGATGCCCACTAAGGTCTCACCTGCTGCTACACCAGTGACAGAGGCGGGTGTCACTGTTCCAGCACTGGCACTATTGAAGCGAAGGAGTTGAGTCCCATCTGCAGTCAATCCAATCAGGGGTATGCTAGCAGGAGCCACTTCATTTTGGAGTGCAAACCCTTGAACTGGATCTGTTCCTGCACCGACTGTTCCAACTAATGTCGCCGCACCTGTAGAAAGTTCTAGAGCGTAAAGTCCAGTTCTACCACCGACTGTGAGAACGGCAAATGCTTGTCCGGTGACTGAAGTATTTGATGCTGAGACATTAACACCTGATGGAATATCAAAGCCATTGACGTTAGTAAAGTCCAGAGGACTGCCATTAAGAGTCACTACCAGTGGTGATGTCTGAGTACCATTGTTGGGGGGATTCTGAATGAATAATGTATTAGTGACTGAATCTAGTGTGTATTGCGTCGTTGCTGTAACGTTGGGAGTGCTGTTTGTGTATGCCGTGGCATCCACTGTAGTCGTACCGCCATTAATCGAACCATCAAGATTGGTACCCGCCACAAGCATATTGCCATCGATCGCGGCTCCAGTGTTTGGGTTAACGCGAAAGTTTAGTCCACTTGAGGTAACAATGCGGAGGCGATCGACGGTTGGATTGAAATCTACTCCAAAGCCGGAACCTGTAATTGCAACAGAGTTGCCAGTATCATCAACAAATTGCCCCAATGTCCCGACAGCAGCCGCTAACCCAGTTTGGGTACTGATGGCATAAAGTTGGGCATTGCCCATACCATTGCTAGCGATTCCGTAGAGTTTGCCGTTTTGGGGACGCAAGTCAATACCTACTAAATTCTGACCTGATGCCAGTCCAGTAATGGGGATACTAGCGTTAGAATTATTAGGATTAGAAGTATCAAACGAGATCAGGGTATTGTTACTGAGAACATAAGCCGTTGTCATAATTTTATCTTTCTACTAAATTGGGTGTTCTGCTGCTCAATGAAGTTACTGATGAACTTGAGATAACTAAATTATGTAGTATCTTTAAAAAATACCCAATTTAATTATTCAAAATAGTTACGGTAATTTCAGGATTATCACTGAGTAAAGAAAATAAAAAAATGTGTATCAATGTGATTGCACACCATGGACTGTGTCGGCAAATAACTCAAAACAGATCTCGTTTTTATAACATTGTGTATTTTTGTAAAGAACTCTCAGAATATTACAAATTATCAAGAGAGCTTGACGCAGAAAAATAAATAATCTGCATCAGAGGGACTAATTTTTTTATTGGTGATAGAAATTTTGTAATTTCGTGGTAAAGTAACACCGTACATCAGTGGTCGCATCTAATCCACTACATCAAAGGCTTACCGAAAAGGTAGCCCGTGCAGACCACATATTTAGGCTTAAGATTTCGTCTTGTTGTCCGATACTGACTTCACGGATTAAAAATCCGCTTCCTTTGGAAGCGAATTTTTCAATCCAAAAATCTCCTAGTACCGCACCAGTTAGTTTTTACTGGCTGGTATTACCTTGAAATGGATCTCATACATATGAAAAAGACAGTGTATCGTGCGGCACTCAAACCCTGGATTGTTGTTCACTTACATTCTCTCAAAGAACGAACGATTGTGGCTCGCTTTCGTAACCGCAACGATGCAGATGGGCATTTAGCAGTTTTGCGTCGGGTGATGCCTGAAGCTGAGTTGCAAATCGCGTTTGATCGCGACTCAACAGATAATTAACGAGTTCAATTTGTGCGCTCTCCACATGAAATGTCCGGAGTTGGATTAACCGAAGTTGCTAGACGCTTGCATCTGACAAGCCTAGACAACTAGTGCTTGCCACTGTGGAGATAGTTGAAGTTGGAAGCCAAACGTCAATGAGTAGACCCTGTGATACTGGTCATGGGGTTTTCTTTGCCGTGCGATCGCCACGGGAGCATCCCAAATTTGGAAAAAACACGCAAGAGAATTGAAATCGCGGCTATACAAACAAAGTCCACCTGCGTGGACTGATGCATCAAAGCCTACGGAGGCAGGCTTTGGACGTATAGCAAGAGAATTCTATTCTTGCAGGCTTGTGCTCAATTGGGATGCTCCCCTCACCACTGCCTATTGTTGCTAAAGGTGCATAAGTTTGTTTCACTTAAGAGATTAACAATTTGTCACCAATGTCAATGACCTCTGTCACTCTTCTGGTTCGTTATACAAAAAACCTCAATAAGCATCATATATAAATATGCTTTACGGTTTCTAAATCTCAGCATAATGGTGCTAGATGAGAGAGAGATCTGAATGTTTTAATGCGAATGGTAGTTTTTGGAAAGCCCTAATTTTTGGCACTTATTGCAATTGAAAGTCATGAAAAATACATTATTTGATAAAATCTTCCGCGATAGCAATGGCGAAATTGTTTTAGCTCAGATGCCAAATTTACCGATTATTATTTGGATCGCAGCTAGTTTACTCAAACTAATTTTTACAACAGGCGTTGGGAATACAGCGTTAGACTTACTGGCTTTTGGCTCTTTATTTACTTGGGCATGGCTGGAATTATTTCAAGGCGTTAATTATTTTCGTAGAGCGTTAGGTTTCGGCGTGCTGATTGCTGTTATCGCGTCAAGAACTTTGGGTATTGATGCACTTGGTTCTTTCGGTGTTTGATGACTCGCAAGGAAACACGCCTCAAAGTGCGATCGCTCTTAGCGCAAGCCGTACTCGGCTTATCGCTTCGGCGCAAGCCGTACCCGGCTTATCGCTCAATAAGCTAACTTTAGCTACAAATGCTTTATGTAAACATTGGCAAAGTTTTTCCATGGGTGGCGATCGCTTTCTCCGACTACTACACCTCCTTGTGGACATCCGCAACAAATTTTTGAATTCTCCACGAGTTCTTCATTTTGTTCTCGTAATTTGGATAGTGTTACGGGTTGCATTTCCAAACCCTAAAGTTTAGTTGAATCAATTTTTCTAGATTCGAGGAAAGTGACAAAAACTTGGGTGTGAGACAATTGCACCCTAGAGTTAAGCCAACAACTTTTGACAAGTTGCTGGTCATTGAAAACCGTAAAAATCGCTAGGTAGTTGTCATGTTTATTACTTCATTAATCGGAATAACACTTGCCCTAGTTTGTCTTTATACCAGTAAAAGTATTATGGATGAGATAGTGAGGTTGGCAGTTAAATTAACTGCCTTGTTCTTACTTCTGTGTAGTGTGACTTTCGCACCCCTGCTCATCAAACTGCTAATTTTCATGACTTTGCTCATCACGGAAAAACCAACCTTCATCCTAAATAAGCTAATCACTGAAAAACCGACATCACCTTGAATAAACACAACTCAGCAATCCGAGGTGCGATAAGGCTGCAAGTGCGGTTAGCTTCGCGATAGCACTTCAATCAAGCTGCTGAAAGATATAGCAGGTCAAATTGTACTCCAGCCTAACTATGCAATTAATTTTGTATAACCACTTAAAAAAATAGACTCAGGCGATTGCTGAAAACCTGAGTCCATAATTATTCAAAGGAAAATAAAACAATTGCAATTATTCTTTACTCCTGGTATGCACTACTATGAGAAAAAATACCAGCATTTAATGCTCAAAGTCTCCAGAAGAAAGCAGAAGCTCTTGGTCTTCGACTTATCCCTAAACAGGAGGCTCGACAGGTGCTGGTTCCACGGGAGCAGGAGCAGTAGCTGGGATAACTCCTCCTAAAAGACCTGTTAAGATGTCAAGAGTAGGTATTCCTAATCCTATTCCTCCCAACAGACCACCTAACAAACCGCCTTTAATATCTTCTATTTCGCGCTCGGTCATCTCATTAAGGAAGCTTTCGGAATCCTGGAACAGCTCGGAACCTGCGGGGAGTAGATTACTGATTTCGATATTTGCCATCTGCGATTCTCCTGAGTAATTTAAGTAGCTTTGGAACAATTCAAGCACAGTAAGTTGCTTAGGTTGTACCTGTAGGTTATCAATTAAAAAAGGCAAAGTTCAAGCCTTTGAAATATTTTTTTTCGCTCTAATTCAAGAAGTTATTTCTTCAGTTAAGCTACCCGACAATATAATAAAAATAACTATACTCAAACAATTTTTTCAGCTTGGTGTAGCGGTCAAACCGCAAAATGGCAACGTATTTTGGATGAGTGCGTTCGCACGGTCGATGATGCTCACACCCATGTGTCCATCAAACTGCTTGGCGACAGCAACAATGCCATGCAGCCATTCCTCATAATCTTGTTCCCGCCCCGGACGAATTAGGTAGGAGATAATGATCTGTACGGCTCGTTACAGGCTCTTCTAACATTACATTTGACCTCATGTTGAATTGATTGAGACTGTGCAAGTTAAAAAATTCTTAGTTTATAAGTAGCGATCGCATTTTCATCTCTTTTTTAAGAACGAGCTGCATCTGTCCAATAATGAAAAGTTTTATGAGTAATCGCTTGGGTTTCCTCATTATAAATTTGTTGTAAACATTGGTAAAATCCTTGTCCATACCTTTCAAATCCCAATATCAGTAAGCACTTAAGAATGCGAGTGATGCGAAGATAGTTATGATTTCCAAAGTTTATCCACTCTTTTGCACGAATTTCATAGTTTTGTGCTTTCGTCACAACATAGCGATCGTCCTCCATGTTGCCTTCTAAACCGTAAAACCTCAACATAACAGTGAAAGACTGTAACAAGTTTTTTTGAAGGTTAAACTCAGTCCGAAATCTTTGAATAACTTCATTGTTAAGAACAGGTGCGTGGGAATTAAAAAAGCTTTTCTCACTTATAGGAAATAACCATTGGATATAGTCGTGTTTGTATTCCAATCTCTCAAAATCCCAAGCCCATATTTCCTGAATCATTCGCCCTTCTATATCTGGCTGTTCTGCCAGATAAAACGGCACAATCATAGCGGTGAGTTGTTTTTCAGTTTTCATAGCAAGCAATTGTAGTTTTTTAAAATACTAACTTGATATTACAGTCAAGAAGTGCGATAAGCGAAGCATAACGGCTTAAGCCGTATCGCATTTCTTGACTAGTTTGGGGTTGTAGTTATACAAATCGCATAACTCGAAAAGTCTTGGTACATTATTTAATACTTAACTCAAATGTAGTCCCTTTAAGCCCAGGTTCGGGGTGTGCTTCTACATAAGCTATAATAATTTGTTGAAATGCTTGTGCGTAGTTAAATGCAGCTGTTAGTTGCTTCCAATTAGGAGTGCGAGAAAACTTAATTCCTTGTTTTTTAGCTGCTTTACGACAAGCATTGTAAGAACCATATTCTTCGAGCAACTGTGCTTTATCAATTTTTTGTAGTCCGCCAGGTAAAGCTGCAACAGCCGATTCAGTGACTTGGGACTCCTGCTGCAAGAGTTGGTTAACCGCAACAGTTGCAACCGTATATACAGCCGCCGCATTCTGCAATTCCACCTGCTGGTTGTCTTTCAGTTGTTCTATAAGTTGAGTGATTCGTTTTTTTCCCATGAGTTTTACCTATTTATTTATCTAAAAGTGCTCGTCCAACTGAAGCAGGGTCTGTATGCATTTGTGGTTTCTCCCTTCGCTCGTCGGTATCAACACTACCAGGAAGGTGAGATGGAGAGGCTTGGGACAGTTGGTTCACTTTTCCCTCCACTCCTTTGTCCTCACGCCACCACATTACGATCGCTTTAATTGCTTTTAAGAAATTCATGAAACGGCTGGGAGAGGCTAGAGCACTCCAGTAAACTTGGTCTGGATTTTCAACATCCGAGACAGAATCAAAAGCTTTTGAAAGTCGATCCATCTGTCCCACCATTGAGGAGAGTTCATGCTCCAAATCCGAAACAATCTGTCGGTTGCTCTCAGCAAGCTGTTCTTTCTCCTGTTTGAGTTGACCAAGCATACTCTGTAGGCGCTCTAGATCTGTTTTAAAGCGAATAGCAGACTGTTTGGATTCTTCGTTTCTACGTTGGAGTTGTGCTCGGCTGCGATTTGTAAAAATCAAACAATCGCGCATCTCTTCGTACAACTTATTTGCCTCAGGTTGAGGTAAACTTTCGATAGTTTTGGGAAATTCTGTAGCGGAACGGAAGCGAGCAGATGATTCTTTCGGGGTGGTCATGGTTGTTTCAAACAATTACAGAGAGTCATTTAGTAGCAAGCACTTGATAATCAAAACCTAATGGTTTTCTTTAATTCCTGAATTCCTGCCGCTTTTTTGGACACTTTTATAATTGTCCTCTACCACTTTACTATCCAAGTGGCTGCATAAACATTTTGTCATATATAATACATTGAGAACTATAGTATAATTACATATTTCATACAGATTGCGATCGCATCTTCAAGTTTGACAGTTTGTCTTTTGACAAGTGTTGTAACAAGTGTTGTCACCTAAAAACTGTATAACTAGTAACAAACCTGTTGAACATGACTGAATTGTAAAGATTTGTGAAAAACTTCTGACCAATTACGGAAGACACGAATTGTTGTCTGTCTTACAATAAAAGAAAAGTCAACTTTTGTTGAGAGTAACTTAGGTCAAACTCTGCCTGCAAAAGCAAGTCTGGGGAGAAAAGCGGTGTCAACTGCAATTGGGATTAACTGGAACGAAATTCAGCAACTTAGGGAAAAAAAAGTCGTCAATCCGTCACCAAGCTTTGACGAGATTGCAGCCAAGCTACGTAAAGCAGCAAGGCAAGTTAAGCAAGAGTGGAATGACTACTCTACAGAAGATCGCGAAAAGCTTAAAAATATTGCATATGGCTTGATTGAACCTTCTAAAATATCGTTCAATCTATGGCAAGAGGTTCGGACAATAGCTTTCGCAATTTTCCTTGCTGTGACCAATCAAACGCGATCGTTTTACTCTTGCATTGAGGCATTGGATCTACTAATTGATAACATTTTAGATGCTGTTGAGCGTGATGATAGTAGCTATCAAACGGTTTTATCTGATACTCTAGAACAGTTGTACTTAGACCAAGAACAGGGTCAAGAAATAGGGGCGGAGGAAACCCGTGAGTGGCTGCATAACCTATCAGATAAAGCGCTTAGACAAATTTGAGAGCAGTTTCGACAAACTAGTTAAAGCGCACTACCGTAAAAACAAAAGAGCTAGGAGTTCTTTCGAGAATTTAATTGATTACTTTATTGATGAACTCCGAAAAAATCCTAGCTTTGAACTATCAGATGATGAAAATTTTCCCAAAGGGTGTAATAAGATAGATTTTCAGTTTAGAAAAATACGCTTTAATATGCCCGAACTGCAAGGTGCAGCAAGGTATGGTCGGTTGATGTATATTGTTCACGAACCCCAGCACACAGTTTATTTGCTTTGGGTGTACACTCATGAAGAGTTTCGCAAAAGACCGGGTGATGACGAGTTACGAAGAGAGTTTAACAGCATACAACAGCGAGCCCAGCAAGAACCAACTGAGTTAACAGATGACTTTGAATAAAAATTTAATATTGCACAGATCGAATTTCACAGCAATGATTGAAATTACGCAAGGCAACTTATTGACAGAACCAGCCCAAGCTCTAGTAAACACAGTTAATTGTGTCGGTATCATGGGTAAAGATATCGCCTTGCAATTTAAAGATGAAAAAAAAACCGCGTTCGCGAAGCGTGTCCGTAAGGACATAGACGCAAAGGGCGCAAAGTAATATAAAAAGAATATGAGTCTGAACGTTGTTTTACCCAACAAAGTTCCTTTGCCGAAGTACTAGTAGTCTGTCACATCAACTTTGCTGGGTAAGTAGTAGGTGGAACCAGGAAACCCGTGAGTGGCTGCATAACCTATCATAATAAAGCGCTTAGACAAGTTTGAAAGCAGTTTTGACAAATTAGTTAAAGCGCCCTACCGTAAAAACAAGCATAGCTAGGATCTCTTTTGAGAATTTAATAGATTACTTTTGCGATCGCGAATTTTGAGTTGTTGCTAAGTTCGTCGAGATCGAGCTACCGTAAGGTTATTGATGAGAAGAGTAAATTCTAAGTTCATCACCAACGCAAATTGTTTTTCCTTCTTCGGTAACAGGTAGCCGCGTGTTGATTGCCAAGCGGTAGAAGTGGTTGAATCGCGATCGCTCTGCCCATGCAGGTAAACTTGTGCGTCGTTGTGCCACAAAGGTTTTTTGGAAGTTTGGGTAAGCAACTCCGGTTTTGGAATCACGAGTAATCACGACGCAGCGCTGACAAGGGTTAATGCCCATAAACTGTACATCTCCAATCTGGAAATTAACCGTTCCCTCTGCTTCTGTAAAAAGCCGATCTTCCCAAAAGGCAGGGACACCTGAAATTTCAATATTCGAGCGAAAACGCAAACGAACTTCTTCAACATCAAGTCCGGGATACCATGAGGCAATTGCTTCTAGTGTTGCTGTGCTAATAATGGTTGGACCAAGAGACACAGTATCATCTGGAAATCCCGTGTCGAGGTTTTGCTTCACTTCTACTGGAAAATTAAAGAATTCACCCAACCAACATTCAAGTGCTTCACGCTCTTTCTCAACATGAAATATATTCACACGATCTGTTTCCTGTACCCGCAAAGAAACAATGTTGGTTTCGAGATCGAATTCAGAGCGTATGGCATGGATTTGATCGTTACGCTTACCATTGACGAAGTGACCCGATTTATCAAAGATAGCAAACTTGCGATCTTGCTTCAATGCACCACTTTTGAGAACAGTTATATTCTCAATGCTAACTCTATCCAAAGATTTAATTGGATAAATGAATAATCTTGAAACGTAAGGAATCACGTCATTCATAAATAACGCCTGAATTGTCCTTTGAATTTATGGTATCACTTAAACTTTTGTTTGAATTTATAGCTTGATATCTCGTATGCTCAACTTGAAGAAACCGGGTTTTGGTGATTTCTGTACCGATGCTCTAGTACACTTAACTGAACTGTATTGATTTATGTAAAGTTATGTGTTTAGATTTTATGTAATCAAATCCTGGCTGGAGGACTTCTTTTTGAGGAGATTGCTAGCTATGCCATCTAAGCAAATTCAGATTGGACATTTGAACTTCCACGTTCTAGAAGAAGGAAACGGATTACCAGTTTTGCTTCTGCACGGATTTCCAGATTCTTCATATCTCTGGCGACATCAGATTCCAGCACTTGCTACCGAGGGGATGCATATCATCGCTCCAGATTTACGTGGGTTTGGTGAGTCTGACAAGCCAGCAGAGCCAGAGTTTTACAAATTGCAACTCATTGTTGAAGACGTAATTGGGATACTTAACCAACTCGGTATTGAGCGCACTCATGTTGTAGGTCATGACTGGTAGTGCAGTGAGTTGGATGCTCGCTTCCCTTTATCCAGAGCGGGTCGATCGCCTAGTTGCTCTTTCCGTAGGACATCCGGCGACTTTTTTCAAAACTGGGATGGAGCAACGAGAAAAGTCGTGGTATATGTTGCTATTTCAGTTTAGCGGAATTGCTGAAGAGTTACTGACTCGTGACGATTGGAAGCTCTTTCGTGACTTGTTTAATCATCATCCAGAGATGTCTAAGTGGCTCAAAGATCTCCAACGACCGGGAGCTTTAACAGCAGCTTTGAACTGGTATCGAGCAAATGTGGCTCCTGAACAATGGCTTCCAGAGAAATGGTTGCTCCCAAACGTCCAAGCCTCAGTGATGGGAGTTTGGAGCAGCAAAGATGCCTATCTAACCGAAACGCAGATGCTCTTATCCGCTCAATATGTTTCTGGAGCGTGGAATTATGAACGAATAGAGGGCGCGAGCCACTGGATGCAGCTTGACCAGCCTAAAAAAGTTAATAGTTTGCTCTTAAATTTTCTTTTAAACTAAGATTGAATAAAAACCCGATAAAGTTAGATCCCGGAGTTCTCAAAGAAGTCGAGGATCTGAAAACATTAGGAAAGCTTGCGATAGTAGACTAACTTGTGCTCGCGTAAAACTTCTGGATGTAAAATTTTAATGATGTCAGATAAGACGAGATGGGGGTTGCTGATTCCGCTTTCCCAGTAGTCGTTACCTCCACTGGAGTTAAGACGAGCGTTATTATTATAGAGATCCCCTTTTTTGACAGCTTTAAAATCTGCATAACGGTTGTCTTCAGCAAGTAAATCTTTTTTAGTTTTCCAATATAAACTCCCATTTAACCAATAATCGGCATTGGTAGCACGTTCAAAGACTTGTTCCAAGGATAATGGTAAAGTTCCTGATAATTTATTTTCTCTCCATATGTAATTTGCACCTGCGTCAGCAAAATATTGGGCTACATAACTGTTACCTCCTGGCATATACCAGGTTCCTTTTGAGTTAAATCCGACAAATACGGTTGGATGATTTTTTGCGGCTTTGGCTTTGCCTGAAATTGCTTGATATTGTTTTGCAATTTCGTCAAAAATTTCTTCTGCTTTGGCTTCACGATTAAAAAATAGAGATGTAAATTTTATCCATTCGGCTCGTCCTAATGGAGATGATTCCATATAATCAGCATTAATAGCTACCTTTAAACCTGCTTCTATGAGTCTGGGGTAGCTATCAATGTTTGGATTACCTACTCCATACGTCGTTACCAAATCTGGGTTTAATTCTAATAATTTTTCTACGTTCAGACTATTATCAATTCCTAATTTGACTAATTTATTAGCTTTGATTTTTTCAACAACGCTACTGGTATTGACTGTACTTATATCGCTGACTCCAAGCAGTTTATCTACAACTCCTAACTTATCTAAATGAGGTAAATGAGTCGTAGAAAGCGAAACGATGGTATTGATAGGGACTTGAATAGTTTGTGATTCTTGAAATCCTTTGGGAACAGGCGTACCGCATTGTACAAGAACATATTGAAATGTGGTATTTGCATTTTGCCATGGATTTTTTACTGTAACAATTTTATAGTTTTTATGGTATTCTACTCCAAAACCTTTTGCATAATCAACACTGACTCTTTTGGAAAAGTAATCGGTTGTTTCACTGTAATTTTTAACGCATTCTTGGTTAAGCTTACTATTATATCCTGTAATTGTGTTATTGCTAGTTTTCTTTGAACTGTAGCAAGAAACCACAAAAATAGTAATTAAGACTATCTGACAGAAAAAGATTATAGGTTTGAATCGTAAAAACTTTATATCTTTCATGTTTGTTAGATTGTAGACAAGATCGAAATTCTGTAAGTTCTTTACAATTTAGTCCATACAGGCGGACGAGCGTTTGTATAGTAGTGAATTCTATTCGCCCTCTAGCATCACTGTACCATGTGGTTGGGCAAGAGCATCATGTGCGATCGCCTATAGCTTTTGTAGTGTATGAACGAACTCAATATACGGTTAACTGTACATAACAAGTACGGTGGATTTTCACTATAAATTTAGCGGTTATCTGCACTTCTCCTTTGGTAGAGAAATTTGTCAATATAATCTTGTAGCTTAAGGGCGTTTGAATGAAAAAGAAATTTTTTAACCAAATATTTCAAACTGGTATTCGTAAAGTTTTACGTCATCCCAAATATCGGTTATTTGCAATTGTTGCTGGTTTATTCTATTTAATCAGTCCATTAGATATTTCACCGGATTTTATCCCCTTTTTAGGATGGGTAGACGATGGTTTGATTGCTAGCTTTGTAGTTGCAGAAGCTTCCCAAATTCTTATAGAAGAGATGAAAAAGCGTAAAAAAGTAACTTCTGCTGAATCAACTTCTCCTCAAACAGGAAATACAATTGATGTTGAAGCTGTAACGCTTTCGTAAAATTTCTATTTTTGCATTTTAGCAAACATATTGTAAGTGCGATAAGCCGCCAGCTTATCGCATTTCATTTATAACGATTGCTTTGACGGTACGGTTATTATCAATAATGATAGTAGTTAAAGCCGAACCATAAAGGTTTTTCTCAGAAATATCATAAGAATAGAAAGTAAACAACAAGAACGCGATCGTTAATTATTCACAACACTTATGACACTAATTCGTTATAACCCTTGGAAAGAGATAAACGCACTCCAACGCCTGTTGGAAGATACAAGAGTTCCATTTGAAAGAGATTTCATTAAAGTTCCTTCTGCTGAACTGACCCAAACAGATGATGCTGTTTACCTGAAGTTGGAACTTCCAGGTATGGATGCTAAAGATTTAGATATCCAAGTGACAGAAAACTCTGTTTCTATTAGTGGAGAGCGCAAGTCCGAAACTAAGACCGAAGACAAAGACCGTACTTTGACTGAATTCCACTATGGTAAGTTTCATCGCGTAATTCCCTTGAAAATCAAGATTCAGAATACTGAGGTGACAGCAGAATACAAAGACGGCATTTTGAATCTGACACTGCCAAAGAAAGAGGAAGAAAAGAACAAAGTGGTCAAAGTCAATCTAGAACAGCCTGCTGCTTAGTTGACTGTTTAAGGGATAAATTTCCTTGTATGTAGATAATTATCAAGCAACCCCGGTCTAGTTAGAGTTACCGGGGTTTTTTCTATGGAGTGCGATCGCCCTTGGCGCAAGCTGTACCCAGCTTATCGCGGAGCGTGGCACTTCTCGATTTGGTATCCAAAAATCGCGCTCGCCTCCGTCACCAGTATAGAACGGGCGTCCCCGTCCGTCCCACAAGATTGGGTAGAGGGCAGAGGACAGAAAAGAAAATTTCCGGCTCAAATAATAACCAATTTCGTTTACACTACTTAATGAAGTTACATATGGAGTTTAGTTCCGATATGGCAGACATAGTAGATACTGCAGTGAGTGCGGGTTCTTTCAACACCTTAGTGGCTGCTGTTCAAGCTGCAGGTTTAGTAGACACCCTTAAAGGACCTGGCCCGTTCACCGTTTTCGCGCCAACAGATGATGCATTTGCTAAGCTGCCTTCGGGTACAGTTGAGTCATTACTTCAGGACATTCCCCAACTAACGAAGATCTTGACGTATCATGTTGTTGCTGGAAAGGTCACAGCTGCTGATGTGGTCAACCTGGATTCAGCTCCCACAGTTGAAGGTTCAACTTTAAAAATTGATGCATCAAATGGTGTGAAAGTCAATGACTCAACAGTTATCACACCAGATATTGCTGCTGATAATGGCATTATCCATGTCATTGATACAGTGCTGATTCCTCAATAAGTACGTTTTCGTTTTTTGTTAATTATCTGGTTAGCCAAATTTAACTCGCTTATGCGAGCGCTCTCCAGTTAGCACCCATTTAGCTGACGTTCATCGATAAATATTTGGAATACCTTACACTACGTAATACTTAAAACAGCCTGTGGATGTAAAAGCATTCGCGGGTTTTCTTCATGTACGAAAGCTTCAATTAAAAATTTCATCATTACAAAGGGAGATAAGAGAAATTCTATAGCACTTCTCACATACGCTTTGCTGTCGAGAACCAAAAACATAGCTGAATCAGGAGTCAACTTATAACAAAGCTGCTTCTTTGATTAGAAAACCTGCGATCGCGCTTGTAATCGGACAGTATCCTCATCCCTCGCTCTAATTACAAACTCAAGATAATGGCTCAATCCGCTAGATCGGAAGAGATGCTTGATTTAAAGCGATCGCTAGACTCAAATTTCTAGCATAGATTACAAATTTGTATTTGAAAAGCGAGTATTGTGTTTTTACACAAGAAACTGTTTTTCTTGTGTTATGGAAGTCCTATTTGATTTTTGAAATCTACGTAGGGTGGGCTAAAGCCCTATCTACAAAGAAGTCGGGGATCTAGAATTGCTGCTATTGAAAATTACTAAAAGTATGTTGAATGCGAGTCATCTATGGTGCAAAACTCAAAACTGCGGATATATTTTAGAAGACAGGAAATGCTCCAAGTATGAATGTTTCCAGGGACTTACCAACTGTGAGCTTACCGCTTTTGACTAGTTCACAGACTAACAATAATATTTTGTCAAGCAAACAAGCACTTCTGACATTAAGTCACGATCCCCTTTCATCACATTCCTCTGCTCTCAGTCATATCACTAAATTCGTTACTTCCCAAGAATTTGTTAGTCAAGAAATTGCTGAAGAGCGAATTCAAACTCAAAGGGTATTACCGGGAGAAATAGCAGGCGATATTGCTAATTGGGGATTAAGAGAAGATGGAAGTGGAGCTAAACCAAGATACTATAAAGATGGTGTTCATCTCTACCGTTTTGATGCAAGTGGGCGAACCTACCAGGGTATTGAATATGCGAAAGAGACAATCCTAGTGATTCATGGTTGGAAAAACTCGTCTGACGATGAGATTTTTAGCAACTTACAGCGAGAATTGGCTAAACAGAACCCTTCTAAACAAATCCTCGCTCTAGATTGGCGAGATCCAGCAAATCACGATGAAGACAAGGGACTAAAACCTAATTACACATCAGGCTCTGTTGCTCCAGTTGCTCAATGGGCTGCCAGAACTCTCAACAGCCTGGAAATAACAGGTCAGCAATTGAGTCTTGTAGGCTTTAGTCTGGGAGCATATGTTGCTGCTGAAATAGGATTTCTTTTGGGCAAAGCAGCTCATCTCACAGCCTTAGATCCTGCTTACGAAGCTAGTACTTATGATATTGATGGTAATAACTTTGGTAATCAAACACCTAAGCCATTTGGAGATGTTGCTTACCAATCGTTAGCAGTGGTCGTATCAGACGAAAGCGGAGGCTATGCTGGTGATAATAACCATGCAGCTACTGCTAGTAATTCTTTTCTATTACGTTTTCGTGGTGATAATTGGAATGAGTATGACCGGAATGTGAAATACCACAGTGCAGTGGTAGAAGTATATACAGATTTCATTTCCCACCAGCGCCGCCTACCTGCTTTTGAGTCTAACCGCTTCGACAACAACGCAAGTTATGGCTCAATTCATGAAGGTTGCTTTAACATCAACCGCCGTGATGAACGTTGGTATGAAGATGGTTTTGACTACTTTTCAGGCTCAACCCAATTGAGTCGTTGGGTGTAACAGTGACCAGTGAACAGTGAACAGTGACCAGTGACCAGTGACCAGTAACTGGTAAGAAGTATTTTTGGAATATAGTTCCAGTTTACATAGTCAAATATATACAGACTACTACATCTGGGTTTAAGCAACACCTTTTTTATCGTGTTCACGACAGAACAAAGGTGTTAAACGCCAAAGGATGTACTACCAGACATCCCCTATCCCTCCCGACAATCTCTTGCAAGCAATTAAAAGAGTTTGGGATTACTTTTCTTGCGATGTTAAACGCACCATTAACATCTGCATGAATTTTCAAACCATCTTTACTGATATACCACGCACGTTGTGTTCGCTTTCCAGAGAAAGTATGTTTTATCTTGTGATGAGGGTCAAATGTTGGGATGATGTCCCAATCAATTAGCGAAGCCTTGGATGTGTATGATTCTTCACCAACCTTAACAGTGATGCCAACTTTTTCTAATTTGTAAGTCAACATCTCGATAAATTTAGCGTGGGGGATCTGAGTAAAGTTTTGGTTATTTCTTTTCCCAATATTTAGAGAAGTTTTCCATTGTTCGTTTTTCCCTATAGCTACTAGGGTTACACCATTTTTAAGCAGCTCGTCAACAATCATCTTTGTTGAGGAATGTAAGTAGCTATCAACAAAGTCATTCCGATTGCGAACAACATTTTGAATTCGCCTAGATGTACCAATACCTGCTGGTAGGAAACCTCTAAATCTAGCTACCTGCTTGTTGTAAAGCTGGTTAGCTGATTTTAAAGGTTTACCGTTTATGGCTATTGGTTGTATGGTTGGGTCACTAAAGACAATCGTGGCTAAATTGTCTAACCCAATGTCTATAGAGGCTGCTAACTCTGGATTGAGACTACAAAAAAATTCTGTAGAGTCTGGAACATTATAGACAATTTCTATGACAAAACAACCTGTTTTAGGTATGATTCTTACTTCACGCAAGTCTTCAAATTTTAACCCAGGTTTTACTGGTATCTTAATTGGAGACATCGAAGGTGCGATGCAGCCATTTTTAAACTCCTTTTTACCAATAGCTTGATAGTTAAATTTGACGATGTTGAGCTCGCCGTCAATATAACTAGGGGCTCTTCAGTACTTGTTATGCTAAAATAACAAGTACTGAAGAACCCTATATTTTACTATTTTATAAGTAAAGTTTTATCATACCGGACAATGCGATCACCTCGGTCAACTTACCTATTTTTTATTTATTTTTTTGTATTACTGGGGAGTGATGTAGAAAGCCCTTTCAATTAGGTTTCCTAGGAAGCGTAAGGAATTGGCACAAATATCAGATTTTGGGGAAGCCTGAATTTGTGCCAATCCAAGTATTCATTGAGGAATGAATCATGTTTTATCATACCAAAAAACTACAGTATTTTAAAGCACCAGAAAAACCAGATGCTATCTACGCAAAGAAAATTCAGGAACTGATTGGCGGTACTTTTGGTGAAATGACTGTGATGATGCAGTACCTGTTTCAAGGTTGGAACTGTCGCGGACCTGCTAAATACCGAGATATGCTTTTGGATATCGGTACTGAAGAAATCGGTCACGTTGAGATGCTTGCTACAATGATTGCCCACTTGCTGGATAAAGCACCTATCAAATTACAAGAAGAGGGAGCACAAGACCCAGTTGTGGGAGCAGTCATGGGCGGAACTAAGGCACGCGATAGCATTACTGATATTATAGGGGCAGCGATGAATCCCCAACACGCTATTGTGTCTGGGTTGGGTGCAATGCCTGCTGATAGTGTTGGTTTCCCTTGGAATGGTCGCTTTATTGTTGCTAGCGGTAACTTGTTGGCAGATTTCCGCTCCAATCTTCATGCTGAATCTCAGGGACGTTTGCAAGCTGTGCGAATGTACGAGATGAGTAACGACCCTGGCGTTAAAGATACCCTAAGTTTCATGATTGCTCGCGATACCATGCATCAGAATCAGTGGATAGCAGCTGTCAAGGATCTGGAAGAATCTGGATTGGAAACAACACCCGTTCCCGGTTCCTTCCCATTGGATTTGGAGAAGCGCGAGTTTGCATACCAGTTCTGGAATCATTCTGAAGGAACCGAAAGTGCTGAAGGTCTTTGGGCAAAAGGTCCTTCTCCAGATGGTAAGGGCGAATTCCAATATATTGAAAATCCCCAGCCCCTCGGACCAGAACCCAATCCTCCACAATCCGATCCACGACTCCATGGTACTCCACTCTCACCTACAGATGGAACGGGACAAGTTCAAGGCGGTAACGGTTCTCCTTTGATTAATCGCACCACTATTAGCAAATAATTACTGGCTCTCTCCTCCTAGTTTTGGCTACCCCTTGTTCCATCAAGAGCCGGAAAACCGTCAGGTAGTGGATCTGCACCCAATACTGCAAGGGATTACGAGCGTTGAGGTGTCAGAACCCCGGTTTCTTGAAGGAACCGGGGTTCTAATTTCGCTTATCCGAGTAGTATTGAACGAGAAACGACGCTCTCACAAACATCGCTCGCCTTCACTTTCAGAGATAGCCTCATGCCGTCTAACTGGGTGTACCGGGACGCACATAGACTAAATTGATACTTTTTTATTACGCAGTTTCTTGAAATAGGTAACCTTCGGGCTGGACAGGACTAGCTCTTGTGGGACGGGCGAGGACGCCCCTTCTCGAAGTGGATTTTTATAAGCGCAATATCTTACTCTATATTATCCTAAAGATAATCCTTATAATCCTCATGGCAAATCAACTATTTGTAGCAGCAACCTTCATTGGGTTTCTTGCTCTGATTGTCTGTGTCGGAATCTACTCATCTACCCGCAAGCAAAATACCACTGCTGATTACATACTAGCGAGTCGAGCAGTTAGTCCGTGGCTGACAGCTCTCTCAGCAATGTCTACCGGACAGAGTGGCTTGTTGTTTCTAGGTCAGGTTGGTTTTGCCTATAAAATAGGAATTTCTTCAATTTGGCTGGTTATTGGCTGGGCAATAGGAGATTACTTAGCCTGGTTATTTTTTTTCAAACGGTTAAGACAAATTTCAGAAGAAACCTCGTCTGATACAGTTTCTGCCTTTCTTGCTCAAAATCACTCCGGTGCTCGTTGGATTTCTATTGTCTCGGCTGTGGTAATTATCGCTTTTCTTGGTTCCTATGCAGCATCACAACTAGTAGCAGGAAGCAAAGCACTTCATGTCGTGTTTGGTTGGGACTACTCACTAGGAATTGTGCTAGGAGCTATCATTGTCATTATTTACTGTTTTTCTGGGGGTGTTCGTGCTGAAATCTGGACAGATGCAGCCCAAGGAATCGTGATGATTGGTTCGTTGCTGTTACTGCTAACTGTTGCGATCGCCAAATGTGGTGGAGTCGGCGAACTTTGGACTAAACTTTCTTCTATTGACTCGCAACTCGTTAACTTAAATCCCAAAAACCTTCCTCTGGGCTTTGTGCCTTTTTTTATTGGCTGGATAGTAGCTGGGTTTGGTGTGGTCGGTCAACCGCATATATTGGTAAGGGCAATGGCGATCGACTCGCCTAACAATATTAACCGTGCTCTCAATATCAAAACCATTTGTGCTCTGATTAATTCTTTTTCTGCCATTGGTATAGGATTGACTGCGAGAGTACTTCTACCAGGCTTGATGACAGGCGGCGATCCCGAATTAGCTTTACCTTATTTAGCCCAGGATTTATTACCAGCCGTCTTTGTTGGGCTAATGCTATCAGGAGTCTTTGCCGCTACCATGTCTACTGCTGATTCTCAAATCCTCTGTTGTTCGGCAGCAATCACGCAAGACATATTTCCTCAATTTGCCAATTCTTACAAACTGGTAAAGTTAGGAACCTTAACGGTGGCAATGATAGTTTTGAGCATTGCACTAGGAGGTGATGACAATGTATTCCTTTTCGTCACATTTTCTTGGTCTGCTTTAGCTTCAGCATTAGGTCCACTACTGATATTGCGTGTCTGGCAATTGCCTATCAGTACACCTGTGGCAATATTAATGATAGTGACTGGGATTGCGGCTGCTCTCAGTTGGAATCTCGTCTTCAAATTGTCTCCTATTGTTTACGAAGTTCTACCAGGAATGGTTGCGGGTATACTTGTCTATTTGATTGCTCGCATTTTTACAAAAAATCGACAAATGACAAATGACATTAATTCTTACAAATGACGACGGGATCGACGCCCCTGGTATTCGCGCACTTCTGAAAGCTGTCAATGGTCGCGAAGTTATTATTGCCGCCCCACGAGACCACCTCTCTGGCTGCGGACACCAAGTTACTACCACTCAACCAATTCAAGTCAACCGCCGCTCAGACAATGAGTATGCGATCGCAGGCACTCCTGCAGATTGTGTCAGAATTTCCATATCACACATTTGCCCAAATGTCAAACTTGTGCTATCTGGGATCAATGCAGGCGGGAATCTCGGAGTTGATGCCTACATTTCCGGTACTGTTGCCGCCGTGCGAGAAGCTGCAATGAACGGTATTCCTGGAATCGCGGTTTCTCACTATCGCAAACGAAATGTAGTCGTAGATTGGGATGTTCTGGCAAGATGGACATCTAATGTTTTAGCTGACTTACTCAAACGTCCTCTAGAACCAGAAACCTTCTGGAACGTCAACCTACCCCATCTTATGCCAGGAGAACCCGATCCAGAAGTTGTGTTTTGCCAACCCTGTACCAAACCGTTACCCATCAACTACCGTATTGAAGGCGATAATTTTTATTATTATGGAGAGTATGCCAAGCGCGATCGCACTCCAGGTAGCGACGTGGATATATGTTTTTCAGGAAAAATTGCTATTACTCAGTTAAAGATTTAACCTTCATTCCGACGGTCCTTCAATCAACGTCATGAGACGATCTAAAGTTCGTGTAAGTTGTGTGAGTTTTTGCAATGAGTCATCTTGAGTGTCCGCAAGAGTTTGCACGGCATCACACAGCGCAAAAATTTGATAGCCTTGCTGCTGTAGTTGTCTTCCTTGTGCTTCAACTTGGATGCTAAGAGTATCCACTCTTTCTGCGAGACGTTCTATAGTCTCTGTAGTAGAAAGTACAGCTTCTCCAATTTGTTCCACGATGGACTCTAATCTGCCTACTTTGATTTGAGACCCTGCTAGTACCATGTCTTTTACACCTTCCGTTTGAAAGTTTTCAGTAATTTCTTGTAAAAATTTGAAATAAATATACAATTAGCCATGCAAAATAAACATTGCTGATTGAATCGTATTCTGCTAGCGTTCTGAAGACACTGGTGTAAACCCTTAATTTAGATCGTTTTCAAGATTTGTAATCAAAGGTATTTTCTCGGAGAATTCACAGAACAAAGCAAAAATCTGTTCATTACAAACTTTCTAGAGGGCTTCTTTATCCTTTATGCGAAATTTATAATAGATCCCGATCCCATCCAGATGGATGAAGATTCAGTGAAAGTACTGTTGAGCTTGATTCCCTTTTGTGAAACAGAGTTTATAGTCAAAGTAATCTACGTGATTTTACGTTTTTCGCTCAACTGGCTTGACAATGTACCAGATATCTTACACAACCGTTCTTGAAGGTGCAGCTGCTAACACTTGGGATTTGCAACTAAAACCTCACTCTTCTGTCAACTCTAAATTTAAACGTCTCTTAGACATCCTAGGAAGTTTAGTAGGACTACTGATTCTTGCAATTGTGTCCCTACCCGTGGCAATAGCAATTAAACTAGATAGCCCCGGTCCAATCTTCTTCTCACAAGAACGCTACGGGCTTCACGGTCACCGCTTCCGCCTGTGGAAATTCCGCTCTATGGTTTCAAATGCTGAACAATTGAAATCAATAGTAAAAAATGAAGCCAACGGTCTCATTTTTAAAAATAAAAATGATTTCCGAGTCACAAGAGTCGGACGGTTTTTAAGAAGTACAAGCTTGGATGAGTTACCACAGTTTTGGAACGTTCTAGTAGGCGAAATGAGTTTGGTAGGTACTCGTCCCCCTACAGCAGACGAAGTAGCCCACTACAATCAACGCCACTGGCAGCGTTTAAATGTTAAACCTGGGTTAACTGGTGAATGGCAAGTCAACGGTCGCTCTCACGTAAAAGATTTTGAGCAAATTGTGGATCTAGACTTGCAATATCAAAAGAAGTGGTATCCATTGTACGATTTACTCTTGATTACCCGGACGTTTATTATCCTGCTAGGTCGGGTTGGTGCTTTCTAGAAAAAACTAGCTACGAGTCATTAGTCGTTAGTTTGTAGCTAATGCTAACTTAGTACAGCTTTGCATTAATACGAGCGCGAATTTCTCCATCATCTGCGCCACTGTATATGACCATTTGATGGGTTGGTCAGAGTCGTTGTGATGAGCAATAAAATCAGTAATACGTTGTTGTAACGTCTTCAGGTCAGGAAAATCATTTGGAGTCAGTAATTTACGCGCTTATAATACTGAACCAGATTTCAATTTGATCTAACCACGAAGCATATTTTGGTAGCCAGACCACTTCCACCGTAAAATTCCACCCCTCCTGTTTTTGCTTCTGATTCAATCAAGCCTGCAATTGCTTTGGCGCATGGGTAGAGCCGTTGTCGAGAATCAAATCAATATGGCGCACGCCCAAACGAATGGCTTCTAGGATCAATACCTCCAACAGAAATGCTTGAAAATCAAGGAATGTTTTTGTTGGGCGACAACAACCATAAATCAGACCTTCAGCAACGCTCAAAGCCGCAAAAAGATGTGTTGCTCCTTTTAGAAGGCTCGCAGTGACTTTTGCTCGTACAATTGCTTCAAACATTCGCGGACGACACGGACGTGGCGCTTTTTCCATACTTCGAGCGTCAGCAAAACCAGATAACATCCGGTTGTATTTCTTGCCTTTGTTGAGATCTTTCTTCTTGTGGAAGAAGTCTAACTTTTCAACAACAATTGGTTTTTTGGATGCTAGCGCTCGTTGAGTGATTTTAGTGAAAGCTGAAGCTAGTCGTGTTTCTGTCTGTTCTGTGGAGCATGAGTGCAAATCTAAATGAATTTTTCACCATCCAATCGGATTTCCATAGAGCCATGTGGCATCTTCTAATTTTTCTGCGCTACCTCGACTTATTGAGCGGATACAAATTACACAATTGAGCAAAAAGTGTTAGATAATTATTCCGCTTATATAGAAGAATATGAGTTGTCTTCGGAATTTTTTAGAAGTTTACAGCATAGCCGAGCTTAATATTCATACTTTCTCTTAGATAAGATCAACCAATGAAAACTTTAGCAAGTTAACCTTAAATTACTTAACTTTTCTAGCGTCAGGATAAAAAATATGCAACAATTTCACTTGACATAATTCCTAGCCTAATTCTTCTAACAACTGGGAATTGAAGGAAGAATTTACGGTTGAGCCTTCTCAACCTTTTTTTTAACCTTTTTAGAGCGCATAAGGTTCCTCAGAATTTTTCCATTTTCTTCCCCTCATGTCATTAGATACGGTATTTATATAACAACAGTGAATACAAAATTTATGGTCGTAATTAGCCAGCTAAATATTTTGCCTATAACTACATTTTTTGATATCCTTAAAACATATTTAGATAAAATAAATAAATAAAAATTAAGCTTAACTTGCTAAACTTTTGTGGTGAAACCAGAAAAAGGATGCAATAATTCCATTTGTGATTGACAAAATTCCTAACCGGATTTTCATCATAACTGGTAAATTGAAATAAGCGGTTGAGCCTTTTCAACCGTATTTTTTTTACTTCATCAATTCTTCCCCAAAATTACATTTAATTGAGGCAGGCACTATTTTCCTCGCCACTGCTGTGGTCATGGTTTAGACGAGGGGAAACTGGGTAAGGGTTTCAACCCTACACTGAGGTCTGCCCTACACTCTTTCTACAGATGGGGAGTGGGAGTGGGAGATAATGCATAAGTTCTGGTGGTTTGCACCTATAAGCAGTTGTTCCGCTTTGTGTTTACATTTTGAAATAATATGGAAAGTAATCTTTTAGATTTGCAGATAAAAGACTTTCTTTTTGGTAAATGGCGATTTGAAACAAGTCGAGGAGGTTTTATGCTGATCTTAAACGATGATTATACTTATGAACAAACTTGGAATCAACAAACATCGGTTATCAATGAATTGATGCAATTACCTTTCGGTAATAAAACGATTGGTGAATGGTATGTAGAAAAAGCTACCTTATTTTTGAAGTCTAAAAACACACCCAACTCTTTTTGGAATCTTGATTTTTTCCAAATGCCTATTACGACTGCGCTAAACAGCACTTTTAGTTTTTTTATTCCTGATACATATAGAATACTGACGATTATCGATCAAAGACGTATTTATATGCAGTGTGAGGAAACTGATGATTCGTTTATTGCTATCAGGGATTGAATAAAATGAGGAGTGTACTGCACACGCCATTAACCATGGATATACAAACACTTGATTTTTCTACACTTATTCAAGAAGTTCACTCAACGAACATATAAGTACTTATGCATAAATATTTATATATTTTTGAAAGCAGATGAAATCGCTGTATTACACGTTTTGCGTGAGATCCAAGCAGCATTACATCTGCCTCGATAATTGGATTTTCAAGGCAGGTCTATTGGAAAGCATAGGAGAGTAAATTATTTCCATTCCATAAGTTCAGCAAGCCGATCTGCCAATTTTAATATTTCAAAAGGTTTGGAAATTATCCCCACAATATTTAAGTGTATCAACTGATTGAAGTTTATTTTTTGTACTTTATCAATTAGTAAAATAATTGGAATTTTTCGAGTAGATAAATCATTTTTAAGTTCCTTAAAAAATGTAAATTTATCGGAATCAGGTATCATTATATCTATAATTATAGCATCTGGAATATAATTCTTAACAAATAGCACTCCGTGACTTATAGATTCAGTTGTGATGACTTTCAAACTTGAATTGCTTTCTAAAGAAACTTTAATAAAATGACTTTGATTTGCTTCAAAGTTAATAGCTAAGATATATTTTTCGATCTTCATAAGTCGAAGTATTTTTATTATCATGAAAATGCCGTATTATTATCTATTCCTTTAAAAATTTTCACAAGGAAAAATAGAAATTTTAAGAACACTTTTGAAGTTTCTTCGTTATCAATATCAATTGCAGTAGCAGTCAAAATAGTTATTAGCAAGCAAATAACTTGATAACTGCTATGCACATATATGTTTGCATCTTGTAGTTCTTCAGTGCCTCGTGTTGCTTAAGCCACATATTCAAGAAACTCCTCTATAGTATACGTTTTGTATGTTTTACGGTTTTCCGGAGTACAATCAGAGCTTTGCTAACTCTAAAATTAGGGGAATCTCAGATTCAAGAAGAATCTAGTGCAAAAACTTATCTTTTTTCTTAAGTTTGTTATTTTGAGTTGCTTAAGTTTTGCAAACAGAGTAATCTTTTTTGTTGTCACAGGTATTTGTTTATTCACTAATTAATCAGGGTGCGTCAAATGACTAATCAGCAGTGTGGTGTACTGTTTAATACTTCCACATTCCCTTGGGATAATCTCCTCCCGTCATATACTAAGTTTGTTAGATGGTGGTTAGTAGAAGAGAGCATGAATGATCTGTAAGGCGATGTTTTAACTGCTCTCTTATTGCAGCGCTAGTGCTTTGCTTCTGCCTTGGCGTAGCAACAAGAGCACAGATTAGAGTTTGTCTTACGCAATCAGATCCCAACAAGCTTCGCTTCTAGTTCGAGGAAACGAACCATGCTTAATGATTTTTTACTTGATACTGAACGGGTGCGTATTGCGCCTGACAAAGTAGTGCCGAAGACTACTGCCCACCCCACTACTGTGGATCAACCTAGTCCTGTGGGAAACAGGAATGGCATCGCCCCAAAAATAATTGACGCAGACAGCATAATTAAAACTCAGAAGCTTTTAGATAGGGCAATAGTATTAGCCTGGAGGGATATAAAGTCGAGCCGCAGACCACCAGATCTAACTCGTACACGTTGGGTATGGCGGCTTGCAGGTGCCTACCATTCAAGTCGCCATACCACACGACTGATGGAAGAAGCCACCCAACGCTTTGCTGCATCTGGTCGTCAGAATTTGGCACAGTGGGCTGCACAGAAAGCCAGAGAGGAAGCAGGTCACGACCGACTCGCCCTGCTTGATATTCAGTCGATGGGATACAACGCAGAGGCTGTGGTACAAGTGCTTCTACCATCTGGTGCAACAGCTTTTGTAGATTACTTCACCCAAACTGTACAAGCTCTAGATCCAATTGGTTGTCTTGGTGTTTTCTATGCGGGTGAGCGCTTAGGGACACTTGCAGGAGAAGAGTACATCCAGAGAGTAAAGACTTTGTTACCACCAGGTACTCATGCCACACGCTGGCTACGCGTACACAGCGGTGTTGGTGACGAAGTGAAACATGTAGAGGAGACAGTTGAGGTTGTTGCAGAGCTTACTCCGCAGGAGCTTATCTGCGTAGCGAGAGCTTGTTATGAAACCGCATTGTCACGCTTTAACCCACCTAAGGAGGACTACATCTCAGATGAGGAACTTCTGAATGTGTTGAAACCGCTAGAGTTAAACACGTACCTACGAGTATAAACTAATTTTCCGAGGCTAAAGAAATGACCCGGTAAGCAAGAAGGGCTTTTCTCAGATACCCTTAACTATACTGTTCAAGCACTAAGGAGAAGAAGGATGCGATTTCAGATTTTAAAATTTGGATTTTCTGTTTTAGTATGGCTAGGTTTAGGTTCTGCCTGTGAAGCTGTTTTTTCACGGGTCTTTCCAAATGTAATAAAGACTACAACTATCGAGCAGCAGTCTTTAAGCCACGATCTCACCAACAATCGCCCTGAGATTAGTTTCGATGTATTGAATGACATCGCACTTGATGATTTGGAAAGTATCATAAATGAGTTCGCGCAAGGATTGCCAAGCGACACCGAATTGGGCATTTTGTAGACTTAACTTAAGTAATCGGACAGAAATAATTACACATTACGTTCTAGGCTGGATCAGGGTTTCAGGTCGAATATTGTGTAATTAATTTTGTCTTACTACTTATTTGTAGTTAAGTAGTTTAAGATTAAAACAGTCCATAGCCCTGATTGTCTAGACGCTGTTAAGCCAGGAGCTAAAGCAGCCTCAAGGCGTGTTATCCCTGACTACTGTTACAGCTAGATAGTCAGGAATTAACAGTTATCTGGCAGAGAAAATTTCCAGTTCATTGAGCTGATGTTTCAAATAAGATTGGCTGTAGACCGATCTCTAAGGTGGAGAAATCTCTATTGGTTTTATAGAACTGCTAGATAGGCGTTTTTCTTAAGCAACTGCGCCCAACCCTTTTAGGGTAGCAGTAGTTGCTGTAGTTAAACCTGTAACCCCCATAATGTTCATCCGCTCATACAGTTTCTCTGCTTTCAGAGTTTTTAAACACTCACCTGTTGCTATATTCCATAGTCTAATTGTCTCATCTTCGCTGCCGCTAGCCAAAGTTTGATTATCACAACAAAAAGCGACTGACCAGACCCAACCCGTATGTCCTTGCAAAGTCCTAAAGCATTTACCAGTACTGACATTCCACAGCTTAACTGTATAATCGTGACTGCTTGTTGCTAGTACCTGGCTATCTGGACTAAAGGCAACTGACTGTAACCAACCCGTATTTTCCTGGACGATTCTTTTGCATTCACCAGTACTGGCACTCCATAATCTTAATGTCCCATCTGGACTAGTGCTTGCCAGCAACTGACTATCTGGACTAAAGGCAACTGACCAGACCCAGTTCGTATGCCCTTCCAATGTTCTTATGCACTCACCAGTGCTGACATCCCACAATTTGATTGTCTGGTCTAAAGCCCCACTTGCTAGCATCGTTCCTTGAGGACTAAAAGCAACTGACCAAACCGCAGCACGATGTCCTTGGAAAGTTTGCAAGGCTTGACCCGTATTGACATCCCACAACCTTACCGTTTGATCGTCACTGCTACTTGCCAGTATTTGCCCATTTGGACTAAAGGCAACTGACCAGACCAGAGCACGATGTCCCAGGAAAGTTTGCAAAGCTTGACCCGTATTGACATCCCACAACCTTACCGTTTGATCGTCACTGCCACTTGCCAGTGTTTGCCCATTTGGACTAAAGGCAACTGAACGAACCACAGCATGATGTCCCAGGAAAGTTTGCAAGGCTTGACCTGTATTAACATTCCACAACCTCGCCGAAAAGTCATGACTGCTACTTGCTATGCTATGCCCATCTGGACTAAAGCTGACTGAGAGTAGCTGATTAGTGTATCCCTTGAACGTTTTGAGGCATTCACCATTGTGAACACTCCATACTCTCGCCGTCTGATCGTAACTGCCACTTACTAGGAGATCGCCTTGTGGACTAAAGGCTACCGAAAATACCCAACTGGAAGAATGTCCCCAGAAAGTTTTGAGGCATTCACCAGTGCTAACGCTCCATAGCCTTACCGTTTGGTCAAAACTGCCACTAGCTAGAAGATCGCTTTGTGGACTAAAGGCGATTGAATATACTTCATTGGAATGTCCCTGAAAAGTTTTGAGGCATTCACCGGTGTCGGTACCCCATAATTTTACCGTGTGGTCTTGACTGCCACTCGCCAGCATTTTACCATCAGAACTGACGGCAATTGCTCGTATCCCATCATGGTGTCCTCGCAAAGTTTTGAGGCATTCACCAGTGTTGATATCCCATAACCGAACTGTGTGGTCATCACTGCCACTAAAAAGCGTTTTCCCATTCGGACTGAAGGTAACCGAGCATACCCAACTTGTATGTCCTAGGAACGTTCTTTTGCATTCACCAGTTTCGATACTCCATAACTTAATCATCTGGTCATCACTACCACTTACTACCATGTTTCCATCGGGACTAAAGGCAACTGACCAAACCTCTTTATCGTGTTCTTGCAGGGTTTGAAGGCATTGACCATTACTGATATCCCACAGCTTCGCCGTGTAGTCATTACTACCGCTAGCCAGGGTTGTACTATCAGGACTGAAGGCAAGCGATACAACCCACTTAGTGTGACCCTTACAAGACAGAAGTTGTTTCCAATCCGAAACTTGGTACAAGCGAATCTCACCATTCGTATCGCCTAAAGCCAAAAGTTTGCCATCACGGCTAAAGGCTACCGACAAAACACCGCCGAAAGTTTCAGCAAAAACAGATTTCGCTAGATTGGCGGAATGGAAATTTACATCGTGCAATTTCACATTCCGCAAGTCAGCTTGCCAAACAGTCAGATGAGAAAAATCATAGCCACTTAGGTCAGTTTCTAGATGACAAAGCAGATTAAGAATATTTCCAGCCGTATAACTTTGTTCTAGCAGCGATGTCTTTTTTAGCGTTGATAGAATTTGAGTCAGTTGATTTTCAAGATTTCTTTTGCTTCTAAAGACAGCAAGCAGCCCATCAATAACTGGTTTAAGGATGAGGCGAATTTGAGTTTCCCTAACATAGTCTTTTGCCGTCACCTTCATTAAAGCATGACATCTAAACAAAGCAATATTCTGAGTCTTAATCTCTCCACAAACCTGCTCTACCAATCGATTAGTCACATACTCCATAACTACAGGTTGTAGCATGAAGAGTGATACACTTTTCTCAACTAGCGTAGGCGTAGCCTTCTCGATTAGAGATCGCCTTATAAGAGACTCCAGAGCCTCCAGTAATTTTTGTGGTGGTACTGGTGATACAACATCTTCTCGTAACTCAGATAGCGAAACTGGATCGCGATTAATTGCCAGCCAGTACATTATTTCCTTTTCTAAATATGACAAGCGTGCAAACTGCTGCTCTAAAAGTTCGCAAATGTCACCAAAGACAGTCGTGTCTTGTCTTAAAAATTCAGAAAGATTACCATCAAAGACATCTTGAATTGTTGTCGCTACTATCTTTAAAGCTAAGGCGTTACCAGCATAGCGCTCAACGACTGTTCTCAATTCTGACTCTGAGCCAGAAAATCCCTTGACTTCAAATATTTTTTGCCCATCTACCGCCTCCAAACCACTGAGTCGTAATGAGCGAACAGGCAGGGCTTCTCCTTCAAGTGATGCTACATCTTTGGGTTTTTCCCGAGAAGTCAGCAGCAAGCAGCTCCTGTGGAAAACTTCTCCTACCCGTCTTATCAGCTGACTATAATCCTCATAGCCTTCTCGATAGCTTCCCGCAATAACGCCACTTTGCAGAATGGTCTCAGCATTATCGAGTATAATCAGACAGCGCTGTTTTTGCAAATAATTAATCAGTCGTAAGATTCTTTCGTTTACGGTGGTTGGTAACTCAGCTTCTAAATCCTGCGAGTTGTCAAAAAATTGAATCAAGTTACCGAGTAGCTCAAAAAGTGGTGGCGCATTGTAGAGCGATCGCCAGATAACATACTCAAACCTTTGCTCAATTTGACGTACCAGCTTAGTCGCCAGAGAAGTTTTACCGATACCTCCCATTCCCAACAACGCCGCCACTCGGCAGTGCTCTTTCATAACCCATCGTTCCAACAGAGCCAATTCTGCTGTGCGTCCATAGAAAACAGATACATCAACGGCCTCTCTCAAATCAACGCGCTTGAGGAGCTTTACGCTTTCCTGCTTTTCTGAATCTGGCTTTGTATAATCGCTTTTATTCAATTCTAAATGAAACGCCGTAAACAAACGAACAAGGGTTTGTTTGTCAACTCCTACTTCGCGAGTCAGTACTTTCCTAAAAGTGACAGGAGTTATTCCAACTCGTTCACTTAATTCTTCAAGACTCAACCTAGAGCCAAAATTTTCTTGAAATTCCCACTCAAGTTTAGCATTCTGAAGCTTTTGCCAGCCTTCACGAGTGAGTATAAGTCCACGGTTGCGCTTTTGCTTCTGCGATTGCATAATCTCTCATATTAAAATGCCGGACTTGGGTTATCTACCCCAAAAGGTCTTTTCCATAACTTCACATTTTGGTCACCACCCCTGCTACTGGTTGTACGAGTATAAAACCAGGATTTCCTTTTAACCGCACACTCATAAGCTATATCAATTTTTGCGCTTAGTAAAAATTACTGAAAGCAAATTACCTTTGTTAGTTTACACTAGACGATGGTTTAAAGATCTATAGTAAAAACACGTATTTTCGCTTGATATTCAAATACCAAGTTGAGATATAAAAATTTTCTCTCTATGTAATAACACAGAGAGTTTGTTAAAAAAATATGTAAAAACTAATTTTTACCCTGCAACAGCAAATCTACTTGTTAACTTACATCTTCCACATGGACAAACGGGCAATGCGATCGGCAATATCCAAAAATAGCGAGCGCAACCCTTCTTAAATTCTTGAAAAATGAGATTAACCATAATATGCTCACCTGCCAACTAACCACTAACTAGTAACCAAAAACATTTACAAATCAATCATTGCTGTAACTTGCAAATTAGAGAATTTTGCGGCTTTACGACTAGATGTTTCATCAAGTCGAACGTACACTTCCACGCATCTTGCATCTTTATTGCTTGTGGGAGGGCTATTAACGACGTTCAGCCTCTGCACTTGCCAGCCAATTCGCTCAACTATTCCTTGCAATTCATCGGGCATAGACTTACTTGTTAAGCGTACTTTCTGTCCCATTCTCACTTTGTTGATATCACTCTGATAAACCTCTACCACTGTATACATCTGGCTGGTTTGTCCAATTTCTACAATGCCTTCATTGGATACAACTTCCCCAGGACGGGTGTGAATCTTGAAAACTTGACCTTCTTGAGGCGATCGCACAAAAGCTTGTCTGAGATTTGCTTCGGCTTTTTTCACAGATGCCAAGGCACGATTGACTTCTGCTTGAGCTGTTACTACGTCTACAGAACGTACTTCAGCGATTCTATTTAAAGTTGCTGTGCTTTTCTTGATTTGCTGATTTCTTAATGTTTCTACACGTTTGAGGTTGGCTCTGGCTTCTGCGAGTTGCTGTTCTCCAGAGGCTTCTACACGTTTGAGGTTGGCTCTGGCTTCTGCGAGTTGCTGTTCTCTAATGGCTTCTACACGTTTAAGTTTGGCTTTGACTTGTGCGAGTTGTTGTGCTGTTGCCAGAGTTAAGCGCCTGTCATCTAATAAAGATGCAGCGATCGCCCCCTCCTCATACAACTTTTGATAGCGTTCGTATTCTACTTGAGCATTGTCCACTTGTGCTTGGAACTGAACAATTGTGGCTGTTTGTGCCTCTGTTTCTGTTACTTTTTTTGCTTCTAGGCGGGCGATAATGGCTTTTTGTGCCTCAATTGCCCTATCTTTCTCTGCCTGGATGCGAGCAATAGTCGCTTTTTGTGCTTCTATTTCTGTCTTTCTTTCCTCTTGTATGCGAGCAACAATAGCTTTTTGTGCCTCTATGTCATCCTGTTTGGAACCTGCTTTGACTTTGGCAAGATTTGCTTGTGTCACTCGCACTTGCTCTTGTGCTTCTGATAGTTCTGCCGCAAGGCGATCGCGACTATCTAAAATAGCGATTAACTGCCCTTGTTTTACTTTAGTTCCTTCTCGAACTAGGAGTTGTTCTACCCGACTTCCTTTAGCTGATGCTGGTGCAGAAAGTTTGACAACCTCTCCTTTAGGCTCCAAACGTCCCAATGCTGTTATCGTTTTAATCTTTGGAGCAATCGTCGATCTCTGTTCGCTTACCGTCGCATTGCTCTGAACTTTTTGTGCTTTATAAAAATTTAAGCCTGCTGCTATAGAAGTTGCTAAGAGAACGAGAAGAGCAGGCCCATACACAAAAGGCTTTAAAGGAGATGAACCCTCAAACTTAGACAAATATTCGAGCATAGTTATGTTTCCATCGGATAAAAAAACTAAACCGTTTAGTCTTATTAAGTATCTTAACTAAATCAATAAATTTAGCTTTGCTTCTACCAGTTTGTATTTACACTCACAAAAGTATAATCTCTGATGGTGGTTGTGCTGTTTTCCAACGCCATTCAACAGAACCCGCTTTTGCTGAATACACTATAGCAAAAGGATATTCAGGAACGAGTGCAGAAACCTTATATCTTAAGATAGCATTTTCTGCTTTTTAGTGGTAACAAAAAAACACCATGAGATTACTAGTATCACATATTGCCAGTTTAAAAATACTATTTAAGATATATTGCAAAAAACTAAGTTTAGTGATATTAGAAGCCAGACACCCACGGCAAATTGCCCACAACGAGGGAATGAAAATGTCTTACCCCCACTCCCTACTCCCTACTCCCCACTCCCTTTTCCACGCCAGGACTATAAAAAATGGTAAAAGCAAGAATGACTGCAGTTGAACGGGATAATTCAGCAGATAAGGTTGAACAGATTTTGCAAGGTGCGATACAGGAGTTTTTATCCCATGGTTACGCAGGAACTAGTATGGATAAAGTAGCATCATGCGCTGGTGTTTCCAAGGCAACAGTTTACAGTCACTTTCAAGATAAACAGGGATTATTTAAAACGCTGATAGAAAAACTAGCACAAGAACGATTTCACTCAGTTTTTGGGACAGCTTCTCTCAAAGGGAATCCTAAAGTAGTCCTGCGTCGATTGGCATTAAAAGCATTGAATGAGATGCTTGACGATGAAGAGTATCGTGCGTTTAATCGAGTCTTGATAGGAGAGTCCGGGCGTTTTCCCGAATTAGCTCAGTTTTGTGTTGGTAGTTTGATAAAGCCCGCGATCGACATCGTAAGACTTTTGACCGGGCAATGTCTAATCTCACTGATTCTCATTTAAAAGCGATTATGTCAAGTTATGACTTTTCACCATTTAAAACAGTGGTGGATGTTGGCGGTGGTCAGGGCAGTCTATTAATAACTATTCTCAAAACTTATCCAGAACTTGGCTTGCTGAAAAAGTTGAGCCTAGCGACTCTAGAAGCCACACAGCTAGCAAAATGGTAGTTTCATCCCTTAGTTTCCCAATTTTCCCAGCGATCGCGAAGCGCAAGCTGAAAGAGCGCTTATCGCTGACGAAAATGCAAGGTTTTTGAGACTACAGATGTTATAAACTTGCACTTGTTTGGCAAAGAAAGGCTTGAAACCCTTATTTTTCCTAGACTCCAATTGTATTCAGCAAGCCCTAAGATAAAAAAAATGAATCCTTCGTCCGAAAACGCCCCCAGTGTTATTGCCGGAATAGTTCTTCTATATCCCTGTGTCCCTCAATAATCGAAATAATTTCCAGCACGGAATCGATATACCTGAACAGAATGACATAGTTCCCATGCGGGAAGCTTCGCACGCCTTCCATTAATTCGGGTCTTGCCCTGCCCATCGTGCCGGGTAGTTCGGCCAGTTTCTGGCATTGTTGCCGTAGTTTCTTGGTGTATTGAAGCGCCACGTCATTGCTGCCGCTTTCTTTGGCAATGTAGCGTTTTATGCGAAGAAGGTCGGTTTTAGCCTGCTCCAGGTAACGTAATTCATACATAGATTCTACCGTTACACATCTGCGGCCAGAATGGCGGCAATGTCATCATCGGTATAGTTTCCCCCTTGGGCGATGGCCTTCGTCAGGTGCTCACGCAGAACCGTTAATTTCATCTCTCGTAGTTCTGCCTGTCTCAAGGCATCCCGTATCACTTCGCTCTCGTTGTTGTAGCGTCCAGAGGCAACCTGGGCCTTGATGAAATTGTCGAAATGTTCCCCTAGTGAGTAACTTCCTGCCATGGTCAGCCGCCTCCTATGTCCTTGTATGACCATATTATAGTAATAGATACTAACTATTACTATAAATATTTATCCGGTGCGGCTGTTAGGGGCTTAAGCCGTTAAGCGAAGCTTATCGCAATGGCGGTAGCAGTCCGCCTCAGTAGGATAAATTAATTTTTTATACACGATAGTACTAACTTTTTGACGTGTACCTTATTTAACAATAGAAAATCTTGTACCAAAGTTCTTGTTGAAAAATTTATAAAATCTGGTTTTTCTTTTGATTAATATTCAGTCTAAGCGCTCAAACAAAGTATATTTTTCTTTGAGAAGAGAAGATAGTTAACACTGATGCGCTTTGTCAAGCGAGAGCAAAATGTCTAACATTTGTAGAACATTTTTTACTAATTATCAAACATAACAGAGGAGTTTTGACGGTGAAAAATCTAGCGCTACTATCTGCTACAGCCCTTGCGGCAACATCTGGATTAGTTTTCGGGACAATGCAAGCCGCCTCTGCTTTAACTTGGAACTGGAGTTATTCTGGTACTGACTTAGAGGCGAGTGGTACTTTTACCACAAATGACACCACTAACGATTTGGGTTTTTACCAAATTTCTGGAATTACTGGTACAAGAAATGGTGAAACAATTACTGGTCTGCAAGCTGCCGGGACTCCTATACCGGGGAATGAACCTTTTAATGTTGACAATTTAATTAGTCTTAATAGTCAGCAGTTAACGGGTGACGGTTTTGGGTATTCCACTTCGGGGGGAAATTATTCTAGCCCATTTTTCGCTAGTTTTTTACCAACACCAGGTTATTTAGAGGTTTTTTCTGCGTCGCCATTTATACCAGGTTTTGAAAATTTTGGACCGGAAGATAGTGAGTTACCCATTAGTTTTTCTGCAACCATAATCACCGTCCCTGAACCCACCTCCATCTTTAGCTTACTGGTCTTCAGCACTCTCGGCGCTCTTTCTGTACTGAAATGTCAAGTCAAGGATAAAGTACTTCATAGATAAATCTAAGGTCGCAGAAATCTGGTTCTGGACCAACCAAGCGATTGACTACTAATAATAAAAAGGGTGTGATGTTAATTAATCACACCTAAATATGTATTTTGAGATAAAACTCTTTGCCATAACGAGATAGGGATTGTAGCGGCTTTCAGCCTTTTTACTTTGTTTTTTTTACTGAACCTTATAGCCAAGAAACATCGTTGCTTCCTGTGCCAAGTCAATGACCCTAATTACCTCACACCTTTCAAAAATGAGCGAACGTACAACAATGAAGCAACGCCCGAATTGCTCTTGATAATCAAATTGACACTACATTTTAGCAATGACAAAAACCGAACGCTTACATCAAAGTTAAGAAATACGAATTTGATATGAATTTTTGGTAAAAAAGATAACATTCTCTCTTCTCTGGAGTAAAGTTAAGAAGACCTTAAGAAATAGCTGTGACAATCAACATAAAAGTGCTAACCCAGTTAAAAAAGTCTATTTAAAATAGTTGTTTTGTTTCTAGTCGTTTGTTCTAAATTACTAGAACATTTGTTTTTACGTAATGTTGCTTAAATCGAATTAAAAATAATTTTCATTTATACAAAGATTTGAGCAAAATTACGTCTTTCTCTTCTACTGGTGTGGGTGTGCTGTGAAGTAGCTTGTCCAAGCTTGCCAAAAAGGTTAAATGTCAAGTTTCGATTCCCTTTCGATTTATATAACTCTGGCAATGGTTTTGACTCGTCGCTACGCGTACAAAAATCAGCATAGGCTAAATAGGGCAAACAAAAAGTTGGTACAGCTGGCTCAGGAATGCAGTCCTCAATGTCAGAAGACTCATCGCGAGCTACAGATGGAATTAGAAATTTGTCAGCAGTCAAAAGTAGACTTGCAAGAACTAAAACAACAAAGAGCTATAGCGGAATTGGCACAGAGAGCATTGGCTAACACCAATCTGTCAGTACTGATGGACGAAACTGTTCATTTAGTTGCTCAAGTTCTGGATGTAAAACTTAGCGGAATTTTAGAACTTTTGCCAGGAGGTAATATTTTACTGCTTCAAGCAGGGGTGGGCTGGCATGAAGGGTTAGTGGGATCGGCAATGACAGGGACTGAGCCAAGTTCTCTCTTCGGTCATACTCTGCTAACTTCAAAGCCAGTGATTGTTGATGATTTGCGAGTAGAAAGCCGATTTGATGGTTCTCCCCTACTGCACAATCACCGAGTGGTTAGCGGTATTAGCATTGCGATCGCTACTCAAGGAAAAGTCTTTGGCATTATAGGAGCGTATGTAACTCAAGATCGAATATTCACTGATGACGATCGCTATTTCCTTCAATCTGTCGCCAATGTCTTGGCACTGGCAATCGATCGCAAGGAATCTGAGGAACGCTTGCATTTGATGGAACGTGCGATCGCAGCCAGCAGCAACGGAATTGTTTTAACCGATGCCCTTCAACCAGACAATCCGATCATTTATGTCAATTCAGCGTTTGAGAAAATCACAGGTTACCAAGCTAGTGAAATTCTCGGACAGAACTGTCGTTTCTTGCAAGGAAACGAGCAGAATCAGCCAGCCCTTAACGATCTGCGTCATGCCATGATAGAACAAAGAGATTGCCACGTGACTTTACGTAATTACCGCAAAGATGGCACTCTGTTTTGGAATGAACTTTATATAGCTCCCGTATTTGATTCTCTTGGATACTTAACTCACTTTATTGGCGTTCAGACTGATATTACTCAACGCCAGGAGGCTCTTCTTGCGTTACGGCAACGGGAGGAACAATACCGCAGAATTGTAGAAACGGCAGGGGAAGGAATTTGGTTACTCAATCAAGACAACCAAACCACTTTTGTCAACCAACAAATGGCAAGTATGTTGGGCTACACAACTGAGGAAATGCTTGGCAAGACTTTGTTCTCCTTTATGGATGAAGAAGGAGTGGCAATTACTAACACCTATTTAGAACGTCGTCATCAAGGTATTCACGAGATGCACGATTTTAAATTTCGATGTAAAGATGGTTCGGCTCTGTGGGCGATTGTTTCTTGTGCTCCCTTGTTTGACGAACAGAAAAATTATGCTGGGGTTTTAGGAATGGTTACTAACATTACCGAGCGCAAACATATGGAGGAAAAGCTAGCCTATCAAGCTTTTTATGATGCTTTAACGGGACTACCTAACCGAGTGTTGTTTATGGAAAGGCTTGGACAAGCAATCGCCCAAGTCAAATGCCACCCAGAAAATTTGTTTGCTGTTCTGTTTCTGGATCTGGATCGTTTTAAGGTTGTTAACGATAGTTTAGGACACGCAGTGGGCGACCAACTCCTAGTTGCGATCGCTCAACGTTTGCAAAGCTGCTTGCGACAGAACGATACCGTTGCTCGTTTGGGGGGAGATGAGTTTACCATCCTGCTTTCTCACATTCAAACTATCGAGGATGCTACTCTTGTTGCAGAACGCATTCATCACGTACTCAAATCCCCCTTTAACTTAAGTGGATCTGAAGTTTTTACAAGTGCCAGTATTGGCATTGCCGTAGGTAAAACTCAGTATGACCAACCTGCAGATGTGCTTCGAGATGCTGACACGGCTCTTTACCGTGCCAAAGAGCAAGGTAAAAGCGGGCATATCGTGTTTGATACTGTCATGTACGATCAAGCAGTAGCACTGCTACAGTTAGAGACTCAATTGCGTCGAGCGCTAGAACGGCAAGAGTTGCGCGTTTACTACCAACCAATTGTATCAGTTTCCACAGGAGCTATTACAGGATTTGAAGCACTGGTTCGTTGGCAACACCCCCAGCAAGGAATGATTTCTCCAGACAAGTTTATTCCAATAGCAGAAGAGACAGGGCTGATTGTCTCAATTGGTCAGTGGGTACTTCGTGAATCTTGTCAACAGTTACGACAATGGCAAAAACAATTTCCTGCTCTTGAGTCCTTGAGCATCAGTGTTAACCTTTCTGCCAAACAATTTTCCCAACCCAATCTTGTTAAGCAAATTAGCCAGATTTTAGAAGAAACTAAGCTTGCTCCGAGCAGCTTAAAGCTGGAAATTACCGAAAGCACAATTATGGCAAGTCCTGAAACAGCAGCTACTGTGCTTAAGCAATTGAAAGCTTTTGGAATACAATTGTGCATTGATGACTTTGGAACAGGTTACTCATCCCTTGCCTATTTACATCGTTTTCCCATTGATGTTTTGAAGATAGATCGTTCTTTTATCAATCAAATTGATAGCGATAATGAACGTTTAGCGATCGTTCGAGCCATTGTCACCCTAGGTTCTCATTTAGGGTTGAGTGTTGTTGCTGAAGGAGTGGAAACAATGGAGCAGTGGACACAACTTAAGCTGTTACAATGCGCTTTTGCACAAGGGTACCTGTTTTCTAAGCCCTTGAACGCAGAAGAAACAGGTATATTGCTCGCAAAAAACCAGGATTTTAATAACATTTTGCCTTTAAAAACCTTTAATTATCTACAAAATTTATGTTTCTAGCTACTTACAAACATTTATAGGAATCATAAATGATTTATGGTGGGCATTAGCCCTACCTATGTATATTTCAAAAATCAAATAGGATTGCTATATCTGCTGTATTTCTTGCAAAATATTAGAACGAGCAGATAACTCAAAAGCCTGAAACATTGATTCTGTGTAGTAAATGCGATCGCGTTGCAAAAATCTCTGCAAAACCCGCTTTCTTCCCACAAGATACTCTGCTTCTGGTAACCAGGCATATTCTTGACGAATTGCGACAGCATAATGACCGTATTCAACAGGAGGACTGCCTAATATTGCCAGATCTGCATCTAGAAAAACCTGACACTCAAAATCATCTGGTGCAGCTTGATGAGATTTAGTACTCAAAATAAAACGGCTTACGGTAGCAATAATCCTTGAGGAAAACCCCAGGGATGCGAGCCAATCACTTGCATATTCAGCACTTCTTTCTTCATTATCATTTGCTTGAGTGTCATAAACCAAGTCATGAAACCACACAGCAAGTTGAACAACAGTCATATCTTTAGTTTGGTCTTGCAAAGTTTCTATTATATTGAGAACGTGTTCTATGTGTTCTAGCGTATGATAATAACGTTCGGGAAAAGAGTAAGCTGTGACTATTTGAGTAAATGTCACGTGGGCGATATCTGGCTTAATGTCAAAAGATGCAAGTAAATGTTGCCATTTGTTAAATAATTGTATCATTAGCACCAACTTTACCTACCTACTTCCGTATGAGTGCGCTATCAAAAGCACGCGCTATCGCATTCCATGCTAACTTGTGCTTCATTTGTGCATGAACTGAAGTTTTCCTCTAATCTCAATGAACTCAAACAATTAATAGAAGAGTAATGTCAACCGATTACCATGGAGTTGACAAATGCTGTAGGTTTGTTTACAACTTAAGATATGCACCGCAAATTCTATTGAGCAAACATAAGAGTGCCAGTTATGCAACTTCAGATCCGTCTAACAACCAAAACACGAACTACCCTGATTATCAATCTGGGAGGGTTGTGAGGCGAGTATGTTGACTCACAAATAACAAGGCTGGAAACCCTCCTGGTAATTGCTTGGGGGGTTTTAGTTTTTACAGAAGATTGCTTGTAAATACAGCAAACAACAAGAATCTAACTATCGAAGTACGCAAACAAATGACGTTTTTCACTCACTTCATAACAACCACTACCACTACTACCGCGATCGCGCCTAGAGGGACGTGAAGTGATTTGTTGCGTGCAAGCAAGATTCACCCCTCCAGGCTAACCCGGAGGGGATTTTTATTTGTAAACAACACGCTTGGAGATTGACGACAATGTACGACCATCGAGTTCTTGCTAAAAATATGGATCTGTTTCATTTTGAAGAACACAGTCCGGGTATGGTTTTCTGGCATCCCATGGGTTTGAGACTCTTCCGGGTTATCGAAGACTACATGCGGCAAGTTTATCAGTCTCACGGGTTTGAGGAAGTGAGATCGCCTTTAGTATTGAGCCGTTCACTTTGGGAAAAATCCGGTCACTGGGAAAAATTTGGCAACAATATGTTTTTTGTGGGTAGCATCAACCAAGATAAACACGCTGATGTAGAAAACCCAGAATTAGAAGCTATCGATTATGCTTTAAAACCAATGTCTTGTCCGGCTCACATTGCTATTTACAAATCACGCAAGCGGAGTTATCGAGAAATTCCCATGCGACTGATGGAGTTTGGTATTGTTCATCGCAATGAACCTTCTGGCTCTTTATCTGGTTGTATGCGCCTGCGTCAGTTTGTACAGGATGATGCCCATATTTTCTGTCAAGAAATGGATTTGACGAACGAGATTAATAACTTTCTCAAGATGGTAAATGAAGTTTATTCAGCATTTGGCTACAAAAATTTTGCTATCCGGATTTCTACAAGACCACAACAGCGATTGGGTTCTGACACGCTTTGGGACAAATCGGAGGCAGCACTGATAGGAGCATGCCAAGCTTTAGGATATGCTTACGAGATATTACCGGGAGAAGGCGCTTTTTATGGGCCTAAAATCGAGGTTAGCCTGGAAGATCGTCTTGGAAGATCTTGGCAGTGCGGCACAATTCAAGTTGACTTTAACCTCCCCCAAATTTTTGAGCTTTCTTTTGTCAATAAAGATGGGCAACTTGAACAACCAGTCATCTTACACCAGGCAGTTTTAGGCTCTCTTGAACGCTGGATCGGAATTTTGTTGGAGAATCAAGAGGGTGCATTGCCTCTTTGGTTAGCTCCAGTTCAAATTGCTGTCGCTTCGATTTCGGAAAAATCTGCAGATTGGGCAGAAGCGATCGCACAAGAGATCGAGTCAATGGGAATTAGAACAGAACTTTACGTTGGCGAGCGCACGATTTCTAAAAAGATTCGAGAACTCTCAGCAAAAAAAGTTCCTTTGATTGCGGTAGTTGGCGAACAAGAAAAAGTCAATGGTACTGTTAACCTTCGCCGATTGGGTGTTGCAGGGCAAGAAGAAATTAAATTGGTCAAGCTGAAGGAGGAGCTAAAGCCTTAGTAAGGGACTTCCAAATTAAAAAATCTCCAATCTACTTCTTGTGGTACGGGCTTCTAGCCCGTCCTACTGGAATGGACGGGCTAGAAGCCCGTACTACAATAAACAACTAGAAATTTAAAGCAACAAAAATAATTCTTTTCCCACGCCCAATCCCCAATCCCTCTTCTAAGGTTCTCAACTGAGATTATTTCTCTGGAAAAATCTTCGTCTTCGCCTGTTCTCTGGTTCTTCTCGCAACGGTACTACATCGGCTTCACTGCTTTCTCGTGCCACACGAATCAATAAAGCAGCAGATAGTAAACTAGCAATCATCGAATTTCCACCATAACTAAACATGGGTAACGGTAATCCAGTTGTTGGCAAAGCACCAGTGGTTACACCAACATGAAGTAATGATTGTCCCACCATCAAAACTGTTACCCCGATTGCCACAAGTCGATAAACTGAATGTTTGGTCTTAAGAGCTATGATTAATCCTAAAGTGGCATATAAAGCGAGCAGTACTAACAGCACCATACTGCCAACGAAACCAAACTCTTCAGCAAAGACAGCAAAAATAAAATCGGTGTCTTGAATTGGCAAATAAAATAACTTTTGTTGAGAAAGTCCAAACCCCGATCCCCATTGCCTACCAGAACCGACAGCAAGCAAACTTTGCACGAGTTGATAGCCATCTCCAGTTGGATCTGCCCATGGATTTAGGAAAGAAAGTACTCGTTTGCGCTGATATTCTTTAATGCTAATACTCAGAACTGCCAACAGTACTCCCCCAACTGCTGTTCCTCCCAAGTACTTGTAGGGTAATCCCGCAGCCAGGGCAATCAGCCAAATCGTCATCCCGCATAGTGCTGCTGTACTTAAGTTAGGCTGTATTAAAATTCCTACAATAATCAGACAAAAAATGCCCAGCCAAAAAAAGCGCACTCGCCAACTTAACCTTTCCCATTGACCAAAAAGTCGCGCACTTTGTAACACTAAAAAGGGTTTAATGAGTTCGGAGGGTTGAATTGGTATCGATCCTATAGCTATCCAGCGCGATGCATCAAATGCTTTTCTTCCCAATCCCGGTATCAAAGTGAGGAAAATCAGCCCCAATAGCAATATGACAAACCAGTGGGATATGTTTACGATCCTGCGTAAGGGCAGATTCACGATAATATTGAATATTATTAATGCTACAAACACCCACAGGACTTGACGCTTGAAGTAATACAGCCCATCATTGTGGCGATCGTCCGCAACGGCATATGATGCAGAAAACAGAACGATTAATCCCACAAACAGCCATATCAATGTCAACCAACGCAATAACCGTGCCTCAAGCGCCCAACTGGACACGGAGTCATCGAAGAATGGAATCAGGCGGCGTAAATTCACGATTTAAACTAAATGTCTAAGGTGTAATCGTTGAGAATGCAGTTAATGATACTACCTCAGTCCCCAATTCATCATTACAATCTCAAGAATTACAAATTTTTTATAACCTGCCATCTTGTGGGATGGGCATCTTGCCCGTAAGTGTCTGTCTTGAAAATAGGGAGTAGGGAGTGGGGAGTAGAGAGTAGGGATAAGAAAATTTTCATTACCTCGTTGTGAGCAATTGCCCGTGGGTGTCTAGCTTGTTTCTTAAAGAATATAATTTGAGAAAAATTTATCGTTTTGGGAATTTTGTTAGATAATCTACGGTAAGTCGATAAAAATATAGAGTTTCTGAGTGGGGATTGGCACTATACCATATTAAACTCTCTCATAAGAACTCATTTCTCATGAAATTACTATAAGCACATCAATGAACAGTAGTATATTGATTAAGGACTTGAATAGCCAAAACTACACTCTTTTGGATTTGTCTTCCAAAGTAGAGTATGCACTGCTAGCTCTTTTAGAACTAGCAAGCAATAAAGGAAAAAGACAACCACTCACGATGAGCGAGATTACCGCCAGACAACCCATACCCGAACGCTATCTGGAACAAATTCTCACCAGTTTGCGGCGAGGGGGTCTGGTACAAAGCCATCGTGGCTCAAGAGGCGGATTCGTTTTAGTTCGAGAACCTTGGCAGATTACCTTATTGGAAATTGTGACTGTCGTTGAAGGTGAGCGGAAGGAGAGAGAATCTTCTCTTCCCCCCACTTTGGAAAAGAACTTAGTTCATGAAGTCTGGGATCGAGCCAATAATGCTGCTATTGAGGTTTTACGCCACTATACACTCCAAGATTTGTGCCAGGAAAGGGAAGCTCGCATACAACAGGGTCCAATGTATTACATTTAGACAAAGGAGTAATTTATGGTATGTTTTTTACTCAACTATTACGGAATTTAATGAGTCAAGAGGAATGGTAAAAACGTAATAGACAACTCCAATTCCCAAGAGAATCACAGCAAGGCTAGAAAGAATAACCCAACGGTCTGCTGGTTCATAGGCATCCTCGTCAATATCTCGACGAACGACAAGGTAGTGCTGGGTTGAAAGCATGACCGTTAGCAATCCAACTAGTGAAAAGGCTAACCCTAACTTCCAGCCATTACCCGGACCTTGAGGTGCAAGGGGAGGGCGGAGTATGCGAATCCGGACAATGAGAACACCAAAACCCATGAGGGAGATTCCACTTCTCATCCATGCTAAGTAAGTGCGCTCGTTGGCCAGATGTTCTCGAACTCGATCGGCACTGGGGCTTTTTGGTTTTTCTGGTTTTTCTGGTGCATCTGTTGTCATAAATTTAATCGGAGTTGTATGAACAAATTTTTTTAGCAGTCTTTAAGAATAGACTATATTTACTACAGTAACTTGATTGAATTACCGTGTAGTAGTATACTTTTGTAAGCTTATTGGGGTGAAATACTCGGTCAGGAATGCTTGAAAGAGCCTATATGACGTTTGAGCAGTTACGAATTTTTCTTGCCGTAGCAGAACTGATGCACTTTACCCGTGCAGCAGAATCTCTATACATTACTCAACCTGCTGTTAGTGCAGCAATTCAGAGTCTGGAAACAGAATACGGGGTCAAATTATTTCATAGAATTGGTCGTCATATCGAAATCACTGATGCTGGGAAGCTGCTCCAACTGGAAGCACAGAAGATTCTAGACCAAGTTTCTTTAACTCAAAGGGGCTTGCGAGAATTAAACAATATGCAACGGGGTGAGTTAAAACTGGGGTCAAGTCTTACTATTGGTAACTACTGGTTACCTGAAAAAATTAGCCAGTTCAATCGTCAGTATCCCGGTATTCATATAAACTGTACGTTGGGTAACGCTGAAGAAATCTGTGAAGGGACAGCAACAGGGCTGTTTGATTTCGGGTTAGTAACAGGTGATGTGAAAGTCTCCCTGAGAAACTATCTGGAAAAAGAAGTTGTGGGAAGCGATCGCTTGCAGATAGTTGTTGGCAAATCTCACCCTTGGTTTGGAAGAAGAGAAATTTCCCTCGCAGAACTCCTCACAACAACTTGGGTGATGAGAGAATCAGGTTCCGGGGCGCAACAGATGTTTGAGCAAGCCCTACAAAATTGGGGAATAGATCCGACTGAACTAGATGTCGTCCTCGTCCTCAGCAGCAGCGAGATGGTCAAAGCAGTTGTTGAAAGTGGTATAGGTACAGCAGCGATTCCAGAGTTAATGGTGAAAAAAGAACTCCAGCTATCTACGCTGCATGCAGTTCGTGTTGTTGATAAGGATGTTGGTACAAAGTTAGAAATTGTCCAACCCGTGTGGAAGTTGAAACACCTACAACGCTTTCAAACTAGAGTCGCAAGCGCTTTTGAACAAATTCTCAGTCAGTGTTCCCTGGGGGTGTGAGAGACTGGGGATTGGGGACAAGGAAGACAAGGAAGAAGATTATACCTTGTCTTCCTCCCTCTCCATGGACTTTTTTTATGCTTGTCAATCACTTTTTTTTATTAAAATAAGAAAGAAAAACATTTGCTTTTATTGACGGTAGTCTTATTATAGTGGTGTCAACTCGCCAGCATAGAAGCTCGCGAGAACATCAATTAAGAATCTAACCTGATTTTATCTGGTTAGGCTGAATCACCCTCTTGTGTCATGAAGTAACTCTTAGGTGTCTAATCTCTCTTAACCTATGGAACTTTCAAACAAAACAGAGTATGCAATTCTCTCTTTGCTAGCACTGGCAAAATGCTATGCTGACGGTGAATCATTGCAAATCCGAGAGATAGCAGCACGTCAAAACATTCCCAACCGCTATTTAGAAGAACTTCTAGCAACTCTAAGGCGTGGAGGTTTGATTAAGAGCATACGCGGGGTGAAAGGAGGTTACGTTTTGGCACGGGAACCTCAAAAAATTACGGTTCTGGAGGCTTTGCGCTGTATAGAAGGGTTAGATGATGAACCAGGTAAGCCTTCCAATATCAAAACAGTAGAAACTGAAGTCATTCGTGATGTTTGGCAAGAAGTTCGTCAAGCAGCTTACGACGTTTTACAAAAACATACACTTCAAGATCTTTGCGAACAGCGAATCTCTAAGCGGCAAATGGAACTCATGTACTATATATGAGCTACCCCGCCGTATAGATCATCTTTACCCAGAATATTAATTTAAGAAAGCAATTTATCCCAAGCTAACCGGGTAATTCTCCCAGTAAAGCGTTAAGTTCTCTGAGTCACTTAACGCTTTTATTGTATATTGACAAAAGTTTTGTCAAGATTCCACCATGATTGACCATGACAGCCTGTTTAAAAAACTCATTTCGCAATTTTTGCCAGAATTTATTGAATTGTTCTTTGCTGATATCAGTAACAGTTGGGATAAAAACTCTGTGACATTTCTCCCCCAAGAAGTCTTCAGCGAGATTCCAGAGGGCGAAAAGAAAATCATCGATTTGTTGTTCACAGCCCAATGGCGAAATCAACAGACTCTGTTTATTATTCATGTTGAGCACCAATCCTACACCCAACCTAATTTTAATCAGCGAATGTTTCGCTATTTCAGTCGCTTGCACGAAAAATATTGTTTACCTGTGTATCCGATTGTCATTTATTCTCATGATGCCCCAAAAACGCCCGTCTCCGATTCCTATCGTGTGGAATTGTTAGGGTGGACAATTTTAGAGTTTCACTACAAAGTCATTCAACTCAATCGCCTCAACTGGCAAGATTTTGTCAACGAGCGCAATCCAGTGGCGAGTGCGTTGATGTCGAAAATGCGGATGAGCACAACTGAACGTCCTACGGTCAAGCTGATGTCACTACAAATGCTTTCGAGTTTGGGACTCAACTACGCACAAGTCAAGTTAATCTCCGGATTTATTGACACCTACCTGAGGTTAAATGATTCAGAAACAGCCATTTTTGAAGAACAGCTTGCTAGGATTGAACCAAGGCAGAAGGAGGAAGTTATGCAAATTGTTACGAGTTGGATGGAAGAAGGTCTGCAACAAGGAAGAGTTGAAGGAAGAGTTGAAGGAAGAGTTGAAGGAAGAGAGCAAGAAGCGATGACTCTTGTGTTGCGTTTACTCAAGCGTCGCTTCGGGACGCTAGACTTTCAAATAGAGGAGTCAATTCAGAATTTATCCACATCTTCGTTAGAAGATTTAGCGGAAGCTTTGTTAGATTTTACCAGTGTTGCTGATTTACAAGCTTGGTTGCAAGCTCGGTAAACAAGAATTCCCCACATTTTCCGAATATTATCTCACTAAAGCGTTAAGTGACTCAGAAAACTTAGCGCTTTTATTGTATATTGACAAAATTTCTGTCAATATTTCATCATAGACACTCATCGGCGATCGCAAAGTGAATATTGCCATCACCAAATTTTTGCATCGGTTCCTTTTCTTATACATTAAATACGCGATCGCTTAAAATTCTCATGACAAACTATCATTTTTTTTCACTAAAATTGTTAAACAAAAACAACTAGCAATTAGCTTGTTTAGACTTAATGCATCACTTTTTAAAATAATAAAAGTTCCCAATCCTATCAATACAAAAGGAACCAAGTCATTACCATATCGTGTCAGAATCTCGGCTATGTCTTTTTGACGAATCAATTGGTAAGCTACATAACACCAAACTCCTATCAATAGAAAAAAGATAGAGACAACTATCAAAAAACTTACGGAATTGCCGCTAGCAAATAATGGCACGTAGACACTGATATTATCGCTACCGTTAGCAATGGTTACAGATGCAACACTATAAGTTTGAGGAGAAACCAAACCAGACAGAATTGACTCTTCAGACTCTTCTGTCTCAGATTCACTGTCCTCTGAAGAATCTTCTCCATTCACCAAACTGCTAATACCCATAGCAATTGGCATTAAACCAAGTAATCCAATCCAGTGCGCCGATAAAACTAACCCCCCAAACAAACCAGAAAGACTAGCAACAATCAGTATAAAAAAACCTAGATACTGACCTGTAATAATATGCTTGTAAGTGAAGGTGGCATTTACTTGAGAAAAAAACAATAATAGGATGAGAAGGTCGTCTATATTAGTGGCAGTAAAGGCAAGGATTCCCGTGCTAATTGCAGTGATAAATTCACCCATGTTGTCTTTATTGTTTAATCCCACGCAAAGACGCACTTGTTTTTTATAAAGTAACACTCTCTCATAAAAGCAAGCATGACTACGCTTTGGGCAGCTTTCACAGAAGGTATAATTGCTTTTGTAGCAACCAATATTGATGATATCTTAATCCTTCTACTTTTTTTCTCACAAGTAGATGCCAATTTTCGCAAGCGTCATATCATTATTGGTCAATACCTTGGTTTTTCAGCTATTATCATCGCTAGCCTACCAGGATTTTTTGGTGGTTTGGTAGTACCGCACGAATTCATTGGATTGCTCGGATTATTACCTATAGCAATTGGCATTAAAAAGTTGTTGAGTCAAGAAGAATTTACAGAAGTTCAGACAGTAACTAGCGATTTTAAGGCATCTTCATCAAACCATCCTCTGGGGTCTTTTCTAGTCAGTCTTTTGCACCCTCAAACTTATAAAGTAGCAGCAGTCACTCTTGCGAATGGCGGAGATAATATCAGCATCTACATACCGTTATTTGCAGGAAATAGCTATGCCAGTATGGGTGTGATTTTGATTATTTTCTTTGTTATGGTTGGTGTTTGGTGTACGATCGCTTACCTATTAGCTCGTCAAGAGGCGATCGCTCATACTTTAAGCCGCTATGGTAGAGTTGCTGTCCCTTTTGTATTGATTTGTTTGGGTTTATTTATTATGTACGAAAGAGGTACCATCGCATGGCTTTACTCACACTGGAGAAACTAACTTGTAACTCACCATCAGCAAAAGCGTGTAGATGACAAATCGCAATGGGCGTTGGGGTGCAATTTCGCAAAGTTTGGCACCAAGGAGAACTCCAGGTACTGATCCAAACCATATTGGTAATACCAAGCCCCAATCAACAGTTCCCAAGCTCAAATGCCCAAGAGAAGTAAAAAATAACAAGATAGCTGCTTGTGAAATATCTGTACCCACTAATTTACGAGCATCCAAGCGGAAAAAGGAAATCAGCACCAACGCGAACATTGAACCGGAAGAGACACTCGTTAAACCAACCAAACAGCCTAAAATCGCTCCTACACTCATTGCCAACACACGACCCCATATAGTTTCCAAATCAAACTTCGGTAAATCGGGAAACTTCAAATTTGGGACAAATGTTAGCAGCAACAGTTGTATCAAGGCGGATAAGGTGACGCACAAAATCATTACCCCGATCGAGTGCAGCAAAACGCGATCGAGATTGTACTCCCCAGTGTGCTTGATAAAGTGCAGGATTCCTACGCCAAACAAGGAACCAGGAACACTGCCAAACGCCAGCCATTTTACCGCTTGCAAGTCAATAGTTTTTTGCTGCCAATGCTTAAAGCCGCCCACAAATTTCATTAACGTCGCCGCCACTACATCAGAGCTGACTGCAACGGAGGGTGGAACTTGAAAGATAAAGATCAGCATTGGTGTTATGAGAGATGCTCCACCAATTCCCGTTAAACCAACGACGATACCAACAAAAAAACTGAAGAAGGGTAATAAGAGATAATGCATACGACTGCTCGTGTACAGGGTTGTTATATTGCCCGAACTTCCAATGGAAGCCAGATTGGTAGATGTAAACCCCTTTTTCTTTAATAATAACAAAACTTTATAGGCTTACCGTACTTTAACTCAAATTCCGATCAAACGTCCAGCGTATTCGCACATACGCAACTAAATTATTTGTTACAGTAACTTGGCGAGCAGACTACGACTCAAAAGCTTTATGGAGTAAGCGATTGAAGCTATATAAATCTTCTGCTAGAATAAAATCTAGCAGAATAAAAATCACAATTTAGCATTTTAACACCCAGATTACTCTGACTCTAGGAAAATATGAAGGATAAAATATATCCCACGTATGTTTTAGGAGTATCAGTAAGGATGAAGGATGAAGATAAAGTATGAAGGTATATCCTCCGTAGGTTTCGGAGTTAGTCGTAATGGTGATTGTATCTAGTTTTCACCCTTGATCCTTTCAGTGTTTTAGCGTTACAAAAATGTCTCAAACTGACTTCAACAAACAAAACCAGTCTTTTTTCGACTTTGTCAAAGGATTACTCGCTGCTCGTTGGCAGTCTCTGCTATTGCTACTTATAGGTATCTACTTACCCCTACAAATCTTTGGGCTTCTAGCAAGAGCGGTTTTGGAAAGCAAAGGGGGTTTCCCATTCCCTTGGGATGTACCCATTCTCAAGGCAGTTCACTCCACAGCAGGAGCGCAACTTGATGCGATCGCAGTGGTGCTGACCAAATTTGGTTCTGCAAAATTTATGTTTCCCGCTATCGGGTTTCTTGGGCTGCTTCTTTTGCTCCAACAACGGTTGCGATCGCTCACTTTTTTGCTAACCACTACTATAGGAAGCGCCATTATCAACCGTACAGCAAAAGAGTTCATGCATAGAGTCCGCCCCCACTTGTGGGATTCACTTGCACCTGAGTTAGATTTTTCATTTCCTAGCGGTCATTCCATGATGAGCATGACACTAGTAGCAAGCTTGGTTGTTTTAACTTGGGGTACGATTTGGTCTTGGGTTATACTGATTGCTGGAAGTTTTTTTGTCGTAGCCATTGGCTGGACAAGACTTTATCTTGGAGTTCACTTTCCCAGCGATATTTTTGCAGGCTGGATGGTTTCAATAGCCTGGGTAATTGGCGTCAGCCTAATTATCAAACCCCATGTCACTAAAAAAACTGCCGTCACCGAAGCGCCAACGGCAGAAGAGACTACATTACTACCAGAAGAAAAGCAGATTTTGAAAGAGAAATCAGTAACGGATGGTTGATTGCTCAAGAACTTTCAGATAAACAATATCCAATCAAGTTCTTGTGGGATGGGCGTCCTCGCCCGTCCTTTATTAGTTATTGATAGCAGGCAAGACGCCCGCTCCACAAGTATGAATAGCACTTAATCACCAAGACTGATTTGTGGAGTCTCGGTTGTTGGCGCAGTGGTAGAGCGTGTATCTAAAAATGCCTGAGAGACTGTAGGAACAAACCAGTTCACTTTACTAGATTTGGACACTTGAGCAACGGGCATATTGAATTCCAGTGCTCCTGTCGTTTGATTGGTAGCGATCGCTAACTTAGTTCCTTTGGGTACTTTAACAACGACACCGCCAGTAATTTCCTGATTTTCTCCGTCAGAAGTTGGGGATACAGCAGTGACATCACTGGGTATATAAATTCCCTGACAATCCCAGTCATTTTGGGTTGTTTGACCATTAGCCAGAAAGTAAAGTCCGGCATCATATGGAAAATCTTCTTCTTCAATGTTTCCTGGTATTGGCCCATAAACAGCTAGAGTTTTACCAGTCTTGTTTTCGCACTGACCCCAATTCACACCCGACTCGAAAGCGTATTTGAGCAACTCCAACTCCCCAAGTTTATTTTCTATTTCTTCTGGTGTATAACCTTCGAGTTCTGTTTGAGATTCTTGCACTGTTCGCAACTTGTTAATCTCTTTAGTCAAGGCTTTGTATTCAGGGCTTTTCGTAATTTTTGGTGCATCTGCAAAGGAAGGTTGAGCAAACATAAAATTTGCTAGCAGTAGCAGCACCATCAAAAGATATTTGAAAGCTTTCATGATTTTTTCCAAACCAAATAACAAAATCAAAAATTTGAAACCTATGGCTTGCAGGTAGCATTCTCCACATTGTAGCAACTGCAAAGCCAAAAAATACGGGTTTGGGAATAGGGGTTAGAGAAGAGCGATGTTCATGCTTTGTTTTGGGTTATTGCCCGCGAATATGTATCTTAACCAATTCAAAAATTACATTATCATCTGGCAGTGAGTTGTAAAATCTTAAAAAAAAATTAATTTTATACAACGTGATCGCAACTCTTTGATGGCTTTTAGTTGCTGTGTTTCAATCATATCAAATTGTTCAGCTTTCTTAACAAGTCATTTGAAGTTTTCTGAGCGGCTTAGCATGTATTAAATAAAACTAGTTTTTTGTATAGCATAATACTTATTATTTTTGTTCGAGGAAAATTGATTTTCTACTATTCCGATGAACTTGGCGTAGAATTAGAAGTGATTAAAAAATGCTCATTTAGGATTTTTTAAAGACTTGATTGTCGAAATTATATAAGCTATGATTTACTTCGCGATTGGAATTCAATTAAATCACTTGAAAAATGGATTGTATTATTTAATATGATGCATTAGATCTGTTTATGCGAAGGATTAGACAACTTTAAATGCAGTTGTCCAAGCTGGTTAAGAATTTTCTCAAAAAGCACCCAAAATATGCACTATTCCAGGTTTAAAAAACTCGCAAGATGAAACAAAAAAAATTGTCGCACCATAAAAGTGCTCACGGATTAAGACCCGCTTGTCTCTCTTTTGGGGAAGTTCTAGCTCAATCCTTTGCTGTTATTGCACCTACCACAATTCCTGCATCTAATATTGGTTTGATAGTAGCACTATCGGGAAAAGGAGCGTGGTTAAGTTTTCTCATCGGGTTAATTGGACTGGTCTTAGTCAGTATCAACATTAATCAGTTTGCCAGTCGTTCGGCTTCTCCCGGTTCCCTCTACTCTTACATTGTTAAAGGTTTAGGTCCAACAGCTGGTGTTATTTGTGGCTGGAGTTTGGTGCTGGCATATTTGTTCACGGGAATGTCGGTATTGTGTGGTTTCGCCAACTTCAGTGGAATTTTAATTGGTCAATTGGGTATTCATCCCTCCAGCATTACACTATTGGCGTTGGGTGCTGGAATAGCCTGGTATGCAGCCTATAAAGATATTCAGCTTTCTGCTATGGCAATGCTTTGGCTCGAAGGAATCTCGCTTGCTCTGATTGCAGTATTGTGCGCGATCGTTTGGGCAAATAAAGGTTTTGCTCTAGATATGTCACAACTGACACTTTCTGATGTCACTCCTGGCAAAGTTGCAACGGGATTGGTGTTGGTGATGTTTGCTTTTTCTGGCTTTGAAAGTGCTACATCGTTAGGTGATGAAGCCAAAAAACCGTTACAAACCATTCCCAGATCGGTGATGGGTAGTGTTATTCTGGCTGGGCTATTTTATATATCGACAACATATATTGAAGTGTTAGGTTTTAGCGGTACTGGTATGTCGATTACCGAAACCGAAGAACCTTTAAGGTTTTTATCCCAACAAGTAGGTATGGGATTTTTGGGAGAGTTGATTGCTGTTGGAGCGCTGTTTAGCTTTTTCGCTTGCGTTCTGGGCTGTATCAATCCTGCTGCTAGAATATTCTTCATGATGGCACGTCACGGATTGTTCTACTCCAAGCTGGGTAATGCACACTCCTTGAATCGCACTCCCCATATTGCAGTGACAATCTGCTCGTTTGCAATCTTCTTAGTTCCTGCACTTATGTCCCTATTTAACGTTAAGTTGTTTGAGAGTATGGGTTACCTGGGGGCTATATGTAGTTATGGATTTCTCACAGTTTATATCCTCATTTCTCTTGCTGCACCAGTTTATCTATATAAAATTGGTAAACTCCGCTTGCATCATATCGTTTTCTCTGTGCTAGCGGTTGCGTTTATGATGATTCCTGTATTGGGAAGTGTGGGCATTCCAGGTAGCACAATGTTTCCAGTTCCAGAAGCACCCTATGATGTTTTCCCCTACCTATTCTTGATGTATTTGGCTGTCACTTGTGGTACGTTTGTATTACAGAGACTGCGATCGCCTAATATTGTTGCGGAAATGCGGCAAGGAGTAGAAGAAATTCATGCCCGATTTAGCGATCGTGATGGGCTTTAATTTCAATTTATAACCGCAGATGAACGCAGATAAAGAATCCAAAATCCAAAATCTAAAATCCAAAATCTAAAATCCAAAATCCAAAATTGACATGAGTGGATTAGTAAGTGCAATTAGCACGGGGGCTGCTGCTTTTGGTGCTACCAACATTGATGATATTGTTCTCCTGACAATCTTTTTTTCACAAGTTAACGAGACATTTCGTCGCTGGCATATTATACTTGGTCAGTACTTAGGCTTTGCAGTACTGGTTCTTGCCAGTCTTCCCGGTTTTTTTGGAGGTTTAATTGTACCGAAACCATGGATTGGACTCTTTGGCTTAGTGCCAATCTTAATTGGTATTAGGTGCTTAATGAATAAAGATGAAGATTCGGAAAAAGCTGAGGAAGAACCAGAGCAGACTCAACGCTCGGTTTTTACCAAATTTTTTAATGTACAAATTTACAGTGTTGCTGCTGTGACGTTTGCGAATGGCAGCGATAACATTAGTATTTATATTCCTTTATTTGCTAGCAGCACTTTGGAAAGCTTGCTTGTTATTATAGGAGTCTTTTTTCTACTTGTAGGAGCTTTGTGCTTTGCAGCGTATCAATTAACCAATCAAAGAGCCATAGCTGAAATGCTATCTTGTCATGGCAATAATTTTGTCCCATTTGTCTTGATGGGATTAGGTGCTTTGATTTTGATAGAAAGTGGTGTTTTGACTCCTCTACTTTCTTTTGTCAAGGATTGTTAGTTGTTAGTTGTAAAAAACCACTAATAATGACAGGCGAGACGCCTGTCCTACACCATCAACTACTAACCACTAACCATTTTAGTTACAAACTATACAAATATCCTAGTCAATATTTTAGTATAAATTTATAAATTTGAGGAATAAAGTTGACTATTTTAGAATTTTCATTATTAGTTTGGATAGGGTCATTTACTGCTGGATTTCTAGGGGCTTTAACTGGTTTGGGCGGCGGAGTTGTTATTGTCCCTTTGTTAGCTTCGGTTTTTGGAGTTGATATTAGATATGCAGTCGGTGCTTCTTTAGTGTCCGTCATTGCCACCTCTTTAGGTGCAGCATCTACATATATAAAGAAGGGCTACACAAATTTACGGTTGGGAATGTTTTTAGAGGTGGCAACAACGATTGGGGCTTTAATTGGAGCATTGATTGCTACGTTTATTTCTGTGAAAGCTTTGACTATTGTACTGGCTGTTGTTCTACTTTATTCAGCGTACCTTTCACAACAACCGAAACTTGACAATTTAGAAAGCGAGTCACCCGATCCTTTAGGAAATTATTTACAACTTAATGGTAGTTATCCCGCGCCTGAAGGGGTAGTCTCTTATCAAGTTCACTCCGTTCCGGCTGGATTTAGCGTGATGTTTGTTGCTGGTGTGATTTCTGGTTTATTGGGTATTGGTTCGGGCGCGTTTAAGGTGCTAGCAATGGATCAAATTATGCGTATCCCGTTTAAAGTTTCTACAACCACAAGCAACTTTATGATTGGGGTGACAGCAGCAGCATCCACCGGAGTTTACCTAGCACGAGGTTACATCGATCCTGCATTGTCAATGCCAGTTATGTTGGGGGTATTACCTGGTGCTTTTTTAGGGGCGCGAGTTCTGATAGGGGTTAAAACTCAAACTTTAAGAATTGTGTTCAGTCTTGTGCTGGTTCTAATGGCTTGCAAAATGGTATTTAACAGCTTAACAATAGGGGCAGCGTAATATGGAAAAAATGAGTTTTGGTTTTTGGTGGGGTTCACCTACACTTTCCAAAAGTGAATCAACTCAAGTTCAGTTACAGCAATTTGGCGATACGGCTTCAGCTGTTAAGCCAGAGGCTTATCGCAACTTAACTCAGCAGGACATCAACGCAGCTACACCAGCCTCTCATAACTCTGAGCTTGATGCTAGCAACTCCGGTACAAAGACGTTAAGTGATTTACAACTTGAGCCGTTACTTAGCAATTTATTAAAATATGGCGTACTCATTGCTAGTGCTGTCATTTTCATCGGAGGTTTACTCTACATCATCCGCCACGGTAGTGAACCTGCCCAATATCAAATTTTTAAAGAAGAATCATTTGAATTTCGTTCTCCTGTAGGTGTTATAGATGTTATTCGAGCAGGCAGCTATCGTGGAATTATTCAACTTGGACTACTGCTATTAGTTGCAGTTCCTATATTGCGAGTCGTTATTTCTCTATTCATATTTTTACGACAGGGAGATTATACTTACGTTGTTATCACGTCGATTGTCCTCACTGCTCTAATGTGCAGCTTTTTAGGTGCATTTTAGATTTGTCTTCTAATTTAGGGAAATTACCCAATCTTGTGGCACGGGCGTCCCCGCCCGTTCTCTACTAGTGACGGCTCGTGTCGCCCGTACCACAAGATATATTTGAAGACTTTTTTATTTGGAAGTCCCTGATTGTAGATAGGGCTAAAGCCCACTTTCTAGAGATTTGCTGAAAATATCTAATACGATTTTGAAAAATTAATGTGAAAAATAAATTTCGTAAAGACTAGCCATGCTAGTCTCTACATTTAAAAAAAGGGGTTTCAAAAACAGAAACCTATGAAATAAACTGATTTATCAATCCCAGATTTTGTTGAATAAACTCCGAAACAGAAGTTCTTACCAAATCAATCATTTCAACTGGAAATAATCCCAACGCAGCAGCAGAACCCAAGCTCAATAAGCCAATAATTAAAGCCAGAACTCTTCCAAAAAAACCAGGGTTAATTTCCATAAAACCCAATCGCGATTGTCCTATAACAGAAATAGTAAGGAAGACTATTCCTAAAATTAACAAAATATTAGTTAAAGGTAAAGCACTCATAGTTTTTGTCAATTCTGTCATTCCCTATTATAGCTATAATTTTTACCCAAGAGGTTATGTACAAAGTTAGAAGTTAAGGTATTAGATCCCCGACTTCGTGGAGAAGTCGGGGATCTTGTACCGCAGACCACTGGACTTTTTGTTTAATTGTTGTTATACTACGGTAATTGAATAAACTTTATGTAAGTTAAATTATGCAAAACATCCCACAAATACCTCAGGAGTCTAACTTAGCAGCGCAGACAGCCCTTGAGCAATTGCAATCAGATGCTCCTCTGGGTTTGAAACAAGGAATTTTCAAAAGAATAAGAGGAGGATTGTTTTTTGTCCTTGGATATTTACTATCGCCTCTGTGTTGGTGGAATGACCTAATATTCAATCTGCCGATCGCTTATGGTTTTGGCTATGTTTGCAGTTTATTCTCGCCACAACTACTTATACCTTGCTCAATAGCAGGCTATTGGCTTTCTAACATTGTTGGAATTCTCTTGATGCAAAGAGGGGCTTTAGATGTGTTTCAAAACCAACCAGCAGAGCGCAATACGAGAAAAGAGTTGGTCACAGGTTTAGTCACTTCAACTATTTTTACAGTTGTTATTTTAACATTAATCCAGTTAAAAGTTATCGATACTCCGAATTTATTTCCAAATAGTTAGTGGTTAGTAGTTAGTGGTTAGTGGTAGTGGGAATGAACAACTAACAACTAACAACTAACAATTAACCACTAACCAATTTAATAAGATTTCAAAAAATCGGTCAAATTTAATAACTTTTGCTCGCCTTGACCAACAATGATTGGAAGCTTGCCATCCCATTTTTCCAGTGCTTGCCTTTCCAGAATTTCTGGTGTCAAATTTTCGCGGAGTACCCTGTGTGCTTCTGCTTCACCTTTTGCTAAATTCACTTTGGCTTCTGCTTCTCTTGATGCTTTCAAGGCTATAAACTCTGCCCGTTTAGCTTCTTGTGCAGCAACTTGCTTTGATTCTACAGCTTCATTAAACTTTGGAGAGAAGTGAATGTGGATTAGAGAAATATCATCTACTGCAAGATGATAGTTAGCTAATCGATTTGTTAAAGTCTCGTCTACTCCTGCTTTCATTTCTCCTCGCTTGGTAATAATTTCTTCAGCAGTGTATCTCGCGACAACTGCTTTGAGAACTTCTTCAATCGCTGGATTGATAATGCGATCAACAACATTATTTTCATCTCCAATTTTCTGAAAAATAGTATTGGCTTGCTCTGGAATAATGTGCCAGTTTAGAGTAACGTCTGTGGAGATATCTTGCAAATCTTTAGAGGAAGCCTTAGCAGAAATATTTTGCTTTTGAACTCGCACGCTCAATCTTTTTACTGTGTTTACTACTGGTACAATGACGTGAATACCTTCTCCGAGAACTCTGTCTTGCACTTTACCAAATTCCATCAATACACCTCGTTCTCCTGCATTTACGATCGCAAAGGGAGTCAGAAACAGAGTTATTAGAAATAGAAGTGCAGTCAATTTACCGGCATTGTTAAATGCTTTACTTTTTTTCATAATTCCTAGCAAATGTAAAGTATCTGTAACAAATTTGACAGTTGCTTTTTTCCTATAGAGTAGGATGAATATTGCTCATTGATTTGTCCCTGCTTTCTGGATTTGCTTAACAAAAGTTTATTATTTTGGCATAAAACGATTAAACTTGCGATCGTGCTATCAGGAGCACTGACACTAGAAGACTTCCAAGCCTCTCCCGATAGTGTACTGTTTACTGGTGTGCAATCTCTTTATTACAGCCTGCTGTTGAAGAACAGAGTGATTGTCTAATGAATTAACTAATGGTATTTTAGTACAAAAGAACTAAAGGGTGTGCAGCAATTGCAACCTAAAACCAAGAGGAATGTTGTTATGGCAAACTCTAATTTCCTGCTTTCCAGCTATCAAGCCTTGGTGCAAAACCATGCTAGTCAGTTTGACCCAGAAATCATAACCTTACAACAACTTGTAGAGCAACGTATGCAAGACTTGAGCCAGCAGGAACAGGCACTGGTAGAAGCTCAAGTGGTAAAACTGCAAGATATCATTGATGCCCTTGCCACTGATGCCCGTTGTTTCTTGCCAACACCAGAATTCAGTGCATTTGTACAAGAGTTGAAAAAGGCTCCTAGAGACTACTGGTATAGTCAAAAATTTAAGGATACTTTCGCAGATGACCCCACAACCTGGTTATTAGCAACACTTAATTTGCCAGTGAGTATCAGCAACTACAAGACGCATGAAGATCCTAACGGCTACGATGACGAGCGCACTTATATTAGGTATAGCTATTCTCTGGTTTTAAAATTAGGCAATGCTGAGCGTCAAATTGAGGTTCCTTACAAACGCATATACAACGTGAATGAGCAGATTGATTCGTCCCTGAGAGAGCAAATCGACTACTATATCTTAAGTGAAGCAGAGGACTTGTTAAGAGAGATAGGACACTCAGAGGCGGAAAGGACGCATCTGTGTCAGGAAGTGGGCAATCTGGTGGGATATGCTACGACTCTATTTGCTCTCAAGCCCAGAACTGCAACCTTTATATACCCATCAACACAAGAGAAATAATGGAACTGTACCTCAGTTTGTCAGCTTATGGTGGAGTGCCAACCCGCAAGGCATTGACGGTATTTTGGGAGGCTGGTATTCGTCAGGTTGAACTCGCAATTGGTTCGCAACCCGATACCGATGCAGTACAGGCAATTCAGCTTTTTGGGCAGCAAGGGATGGTTTACCGCGCACACCACGCTTTTGTTTGGGGCGATCGCCATCACCCGTTTAATCTGGCACAACCCCAAGACTGGAACTATTTCCAGAGATTGACAGATTTCTTAGCTAGTTTGGGCATCACAGCCTATTCGGTGCATGGTGGGAACTTTGCCACGGTCTGCGATCGCTCACTGGCATATGCTACCTTTTTAGAAAACGTCTATTGCCTCTATCAACTGTGCCAAATGCGAGGTATTGCTCTTGGTGTGGAAACCATGTATCCTATGTTACCCACTAGTGCTACCCAGAACCTTTTGGACAATGCTGAGGAAGTGACTCAGTTTTGCCAAGATGCCCCAGAAATCAAGCTAGTCATTGATTTAGCACACTTGAATATTTGGCATAACCACAGCCACCTTGCAAAGTTGCAATGGTTAAAACTTACACCAGAACGACTTTTAGAAATTCATATCTCCGATAACGACGGACGACACGATACCCATTCCCGCATTACACCGCAGACCTGGTGGGTATCGCAAATTTCCCAATTTCCTGTCGGAGTACCGATTGTGTTGGAAAGTCGCCTGAATCGTTTACCTGTTGCAGGTGTGACGCAAGAGTGTGATCGGGTGAAGCAATTGCTGTGGATGAATTAAACTGAACTTCTCTGCTTAGACAAAAGTCGCGTGTTATGCATAGCAATTAGTCCGCACGAGAAGGGCTTTGTTTGTGTAGCCGCGACTTCCAGTCACCTCAATTATTCTCTATCTAGAGTGGTAAAAGAGCGTTAAGCTTGAAATGGTAAAAAGAAGGTAAGCACGCGCTACACTGAGGGCATTCCTCCAAAAGCACTCCAAATTCCTATGCCTTGTTGGTTCAATACCGCAGGTCCTTGTCAAGCAGACATTCACTATATGCTACCGCCCACGATTCGGTTGCCAAACTTGGAGCGGCTGATTGAACAACGTAGCTATTTTGTTATTCATGCACCGCGTCAAACTGGTAAAACTACTGCAATGTTGGCGCTGGCAAAACAACTGACAGAAAGTGGACGCTACACTGCAGTCATGGTATCAGCTGAAGTGGGCGCACCGTTTACCCATGACCCAGGAAAAGCAGAATTGGCAATCCTCGGTGCTTGGCGTGATACAATAGAAATCCGCTTACCCCAAGACCAGCAACCCCCTGCATGGCTGGAAGCGCCAGATGGAGAGAGGATTAAAGCTAATCTCAAGGCATGGGCGCAAGCTTCTTCACGACCTTTGGTGCTGTTTATCGATGAAATTGACTCTTTACAGGATGAAGCGCTGATTTCTGTTTTGCGTCAGTTACGAGATGGTTATCCCGATCGCCCCAAAAACTTTCCATTATGTGTAGGGTTAATTGGTTTACGAGATGTACGGGATTACAAAGTGGCTTCTGGAGGAAGTGACAGACTCAATACAGCAAGTCCCTTTAATATTAAAGTCCGCTCCCTAACTTTAAGAAATTTTAATGCCACTGAAGTCGAGCAACTCTATCAGCAACATACCGACGAGACGGGACAAGTTTTTACTTCATCGGCAATTCAAACAGCATTTGATTTGACTCAGGGACAACCTTGGTTGGTTAATGCTTTAGCTAAAGAAATTGTCGAAGAAATGGTAACGGATACGGATGTAGCTATTACACCAGATTATATTCATGAAGCAAAAGAAGTGCTTATAAAAAGACAAGATACCCATCTTGATTCCCTTGCTGAACGATTGCGAGAACCGAGAGTCAAAGCCATAATTGAGCCAATTTTAGCAGGTTTGGAACTGGGGAATATACCTAATGATGATATCCAGTTTGTTATCGACTTGGGTTTGTGTAAAATCGACCCCCTGGGAGGATTGGCGATCGCAAACCCGATTTACCGTGAGGTTTTACCAAGAGTATTAACAGTAACACCAATGGCTTCATTGCCTCAAATTGCACCAACTTGGTTGACGACTGACGGGGAATTAGACTCCGATGCTTTATTACAGGCATTTTTAGCATTCTGGAGACAGCATGGCGAACCATTACTGGGTAGTGCAGCTTACCATGAGATTGCACCCCACTTGGTGTTGATGGCATTTTTACATCGCGTTGTGAATGGGGGAGGAACCCTGGAACGGGAATATGCTATTGGACGAGATCGCATGGATTTGTGTTTGAGATATGGAAAAATTACGTTAGGGATTGAGTTGAAAGCTTGGCGCGATAAAAAAGCAGACCCAATGGAATCAGGTATTGAACAGTTAGATTCTTATTTGGCAAGGTTGGGGGTAAATTTTGGTTGGTTAGTGATTTTTGACCGACGCACGAAGGCGTTACCTATTGAAGAGCGATTGAATACTCAAGTGACAACTACCAAAAACGGACGTTTTGTGACTATTGTTCGGGCATAAAATTTGATAAAATTATCAGCCCGTTGTTTGATTTACAATCGTAAGGTACGGGGCAATGCAGGGAGCATCCACTTTTGGCAGATCGACTTTTTTAGACAAACGATATAGTCCGGGTAGCAGTAGGATAGCTTTTAAACTTCATGGCAAATCCTCCACCCACCCAGTACAAACGAGCTGCTAACGAGTCACCTTGAAGGGCATTAAATAGTATAAAAATGACTAGTCATCAATTCTAAATAATTTCCTACTCAACAGGTTATTCTAAAGTAGGAGAAGTGTGATGACAATTTGGTAATACCATGCAAAGTGAAAAATTATCAATTTCCTTACCAGCCTCTCTGGTGCAATTTATTGAGAGTTACAAGGTAGCCAAAGGGTGTAAATCTCGCTCTCAAGTGATTGAAGCAGCGTTGGAATTGTTGCGATATCAGGAACTAGAGGAGGCTTACCGATTAGCATCTAGTGAAGTTGATGCTGATTGGGATGTCACAGTTGCGGATGGATTGACAAATGAAACGTGGTGATATTTACTACGCTAATCTTAGTCCGGCAGTTGGTTCGGAAATAGATAAACGCCGTCCAGTGCTGATAGTTAGTAATGATGCTAATAATCGTGCTGCTACTACAGTAACAATTTTGCCACTAACATCTAATGTTAGTCGTGTTTACCCATTTGAGATTTTACTAAATCCGGAAGACACAGGTTTACCCAAGCCTTCTAAAGTCCAAGCACAGCAAGTACGCACAATTTCTAAAGAGCGCATTGTACAAGAGGTAGTGGGAACTTTGAGCCAAGAGTTGATGCAATTAGTAAATGCCGCTCTTAAACTACATTTAGAGCTGGATTAAATTGTTGATAACCCAGATTCCACACTAAGGGGCTGCTATTTCTTCTAAAGATACAGTTTTAATATACTCGGAGTTCGGCTCGTTATGCTCGGAGTTCGGCTTGTGCAATTCTCCAGCAGAAAGCCGAAAAAATGGGAGAATACCGCCCGCTATAAACTGAAACTTACCGTCAACAGCCCTTTGCAGCCAAACTGTAATCACCGCTAAGTTCACCTGTTAAGACATCAATATTATTCAGGGTGCTACAAAGTTTACTCTGTCTAGTTTTCAAACTTTTCCTCTCTCTAAAAACGTGGAATAGAAGATGGTAAGCCGACTCGCATAAATAATCTTGCAAATGATTGAGAAAAGTGCTCTAAGTAAGGAGACTTTAATCGCCACCGACAACCTAACTCAGTAGCATGCTTCAAAATATATGCATAAGGTAAACTGTATATTTCTCTAAAATTTACAACTAGTGCCTCTCTATTATTGTCAGGGTTGGTTGGCGATGCAAGTAAGTGTAAACCTTCTATTCTACCCGTTAAAACCTCATTCCATTTGCCCTTTTTCGCAAATGCTGGATTAACCTCCTCAAATTCTGAAATGCGATTAATTGTACACACAACTACTTGACTGACCTTTTTGTTATCTAGGTCACAACTTTGAGTTAAAACAATTAAATCTAGTTCGTTTACTTCTACCTCTATTTCTTGAGTTTCATTGTCTTTTTTTCCAAAAGTTGTTGGGTCAAATAATGGTACTGGTACGAAACACCCAGGCAGGTAGTCACCTTGCCTGAGAGTCGGTTCATTAACCTGCACCCAGAAAGGGTCTATCGTCATTCTTCGTCTTGAGGATACGGCAGAGGTTTTCTACGCCCTGTAAACTGAGCACGCATACGTACACGTTCTGAGCGCTTTGGTGGCACTGAATTGTAATCTATTTCCCCAGTATTTTCAAGAGTTTTCAGATATTCTTTGATAGCTGTCAAATTCTCCAAAATTTCATCAGCTAACTCCGCAATCTGTCGTCCTTCCGGACTTTGCAATTGCGAAGTAACTTTTGGTTCTAACACTAGTAATTTTGGTTGGGCTGAAACTCCATGATTGAGTAGGGGGGTAATTGTAGTCATCAGTTAATCAACTCCCTTGTCTTTTCTGTAATGCAAGCCTCAAAAGCTTTGTTCTTTTGTTGGTGCATTTGTTCTATAATTTGCCAAATTCCCAATTCATCATTGGGGATGTCCTGCTCTAGAAACAAGTCTAAATCCAACAGTATAGAAACAAAATTGGGTGTTGGTGGAGGAACTAATGCTTGATTGAGAATAAGCATTGCTGCTAAATCCTCTTGAGGAATCTGTAGCTGCATAAAGTAGCCACTTAATCCTTGCGTTAAGTCTGGGGAAACTTCAGGAAATGTCTTTAAGTATTCTTTTATATCTCCTACAGGTAGAGGAATATCTAGCCTGTTAATATACCTGAGTGCTAACCGAGCAATGGCTTGTGGATGTGTCAAGGACTGATATATACTCCACAGCCGCTTTGCTTCATCTCGGAACGTTTGCCAACAGTCGTAGGGAGCAAGACGACTGAAGGTGAAGCCATCCAAACGCACTTGAAGAATCTGTTTTTGGTCATTGCTGAAGAACCTGTAGCCAATCTCAGATTGGCTTGCCGTAGCTCCAACACTGGCACCTGCGATCGCTTGCCCCTGAAAAATTAACATCTCCTCACGTTTTGGGTACTCAGCTTGAATGCTTGAGTACACTTGCGCCAAAACATCAAGCTTTACTTCTTGTGGGAGTTGAACTTGTATGTCAATCAGTGCTTCGGTGATTGGCGCGGGTGAGTAGTGTTGTTTTGCTTGCATATTGTCTATTTTAAACTGCGTGAGTCAATTAGGGCAATGCAGGCGACTATACCTTTTTAAAGCTATCCGTCGTTTTGCTCGGTCATGTGGGTTTTTACTGTCAACCGGATACTGCTTTGCTTCGTTAATTAGCTGCTGTAGCTCCTGGTTACTGTACGTTCGCTCATTTTTAACCGCAAGATTTAATTAAGCCTTACAGGGCTTGTAATCGGTGGCAATACAATGGATGAAGGCATTTTTAAAAGCACTGAGCTTTTGGTCATTTTATGATTTATCATATGCCTGCGCCTTAAAGAATCGCCTCTGGAAGCCTTCTGTGATAGTCACAAATTTTACTTAAAAATAACGGTTCACGTAAAAAGCCCCGTTTTCCTTTTACATTAAGGCTTTAATTCCCCTTCGGATCTCAAAATAAGCGAACGCACAGTAACATAGCTTTACTTTTTAGAAATCAAGCGGTTGAACAATTTCTGCAAATCCTTTATTAGTAAGGCTTTTCACGATACTTAAAATTAAAAATCTCCTCCAAAAATACTGACTGCCAATATACTGCTTATATAAAAACCTACTTATATAAAAAGCTATTGGTGGCGATCGCCTCTAAAACGATAAGCCCTGAACAGTGTATCATTTCTTAACTTTTATTTTATAGTTCGTCTTTGTCGCTATACAATCTACTCTTTGAATATTGGAGTAGCCATCTATCTCTCGGCAAGCGTGCCTGTGAAGATTGCTTGACAAGATTTTGATATGTAGTATCAAAGGAGATATTTTTGCTGACTTCCAACCAAACTCTATCATGAGCCTAGATTTACGTAAATTTATTGAAGCGTGTCGTCCGACCAAAACCTTAAACATGGAGATCCCTGAAGACCGAGGGTATTATATTGATTTTGCTTCTGTTCGAGGTGACAAGGTTGTTAATAAGCTAAAGCGAACTATTACCCGCCTTTACCCCGATAAGTCTACTTGTCAGTTGTTCACTGGACATATTGGTTGTGGTAAATCTACTGAGTTATCACGGCTACAAAATGAGTTGAAGCAGGAAAAATTTCACGTTGTTTACTTTCAAGCTACGGATGACTTGGATGTAGAAGATGTAGACATTACTGATATTTTACTCGCGATCGCGCATCAGGTAAGTGAAAGTGTGGCAAAGGAAAAAGTTGATTTGCCTACACGCGGTTTAAAGGGTTTTCTCAAGGAAGCGTGGGAGTTTTTGAACACACCAATCGAAATCACTGAAATAGAAACTTCCCTACCCCAAGGTATTGCCAAGATTACGGCAACAATGAAAGATAGCCAACAACTGCGTTCTCGACTTAGACAGCGCCTAGAACCAGAAACTACAAAACTTTTAAAGATTATTAATGAAGAAATTTTTACTCTTGCCATAGAACAGCTGAAGAAGAAGGGTTATCAAGGGCTGGTTGTGATTGTGGACAATTTGGATCGGATACAGAATAAACCATCTTCTGCATCCAGCAACCCCCAGCCAGAGTATCTTTTTGTTGACCGGGGAGAGCAGTTAAGCCAAATAAATTGTCATTTGGTTTATTCTCTTCCACTATCGTTAATTTTTTCCAATCAGCGAGAAGTCTTGAAGAACCGCTTGGGTAAAGGTACCAGCCCAATGGTATTACCAATGGTCTCGGTGCAACATAAAGACGGCTCTGAACATACTAAAGGAATGGAGTTATTGCAGCAAATGGTGTTAGCGAGAGCTTTTCCTGAAATTTCACGAGAAAATCGGTTGAGTTTAGTGACAGAAGTTTTCGACAGTATTGACACCTTAGATAGATTATGCAGAGTTAGTGGCGGTCACGTGCGGAATTTGTTGGGGATGCTTTACAGCTGTCTTCAGGAAGACGATCCGCCAATTTCTAAAAAAATTGTGGAAAAGGTGATTCGGACGGAGCGGGATTCTTTGGTAGCTGCAATTGATCAAGAGGAGTGGAATTTACTATTTCAGGTGGTAAAAGAACAAGCAGTTAAGGGAGAACTAGAATATCAAGCTCTTTTGCAAAGCCTCTTTGTCTTTGAATACCAAGATGAGGAAGGTAAATGGTTTGGGTTAAATCCGCTGTTGTTTGAAACTGACAAATATAAGTTGTGGCAACAGCAGAATGTTTAGCAGGCTTGACCTGCTAGCTTATAGATGACACTGATTTTAAAATTAAATAAAGTTTTTATTGTTAGTGTGGCTTTAGGAATTACATTTACCTATAACTCTAAATGTAGGCTAGCAAAACTTTGGTCAATCGAGCCCATTAGCCAAGGATAAAATTCAATAAATGTATTGCCATTTTTACAAGCGGTTTCATCAACCTGCCCCCAAAGGAACTAAACAATCAAATTGTCGGTGCTTATATGAGTAACCAAAACCGCTTACAAGAACTTTCAGCCGATAATGCTCAATCTCTCAAAACCTTGCAACGAGCAATTGCAAACTCAAAAGGGCAATTTTCCTTGATTCTAGTGCGGTGCAACTATGCTTGTTTGCGATTGCAGATCCTGCAACTCTTACAGGAGCAATACAATCTAGTTATTCAAGAGTTCCCCCTTGAACCATCTGCCAAGACTCTTTATACCAATATTCTTGAACGATTTGATCGGCAGCAACTAGATGCATTAATTATTTGGGGCTTTGAGGTAGTGGAAGATATTGACAGTTTGCTTTATGCTACCAATAATGTCAGAGACTCATTTCAACGTTTTGCCTTCCCAGTGGTTTTGTGGGTAAGGGATACGATGTGGAGTCAACTAAGGCGAAAAGCACCAGATTTTATAAATTGGGCTAGACCAATAGTTGAATTCAAAATAACAGAACGAGAATTGATAAGGTTACTACATGAAAATGCTCAGCAAGCCTTCGCTGAGCAGCCAGAGTTTAGCTTAGATAATGCTGAACTTAAAGCGGCTCAACAAGATTTGCTAGAATCCGGTCAAGAATTAAAACCAGAAATTCAAGCTAAATTAGCGTTTCTACATGGTTTAGCCTGTTACAAAAATTTTCATTTAGATGATGCCATTAAGCAGTATGAGCAAAGTTTGTATTTTTGGCAGAACAATCAACAATATGAACAAAGTGGAATAGTTTTATTCCATCTTGTCCTAGTTTGTTACTTGAAGGGAAAAGATTATCAAGAAAAAACTAAAACTTATAGTCAACAATATTTGAAAATATTTGAACAGATTAAATCTTCTAACTGGTCAATGAAATATATCAATAAGTTGGGAGATGTGCTGCGACAATTAGAAGAGTGGGAACAATTGCAACTCCTTGCTCAAAAAGCACTAGTCATACACCAACAGAAGGTCGAGTTAAAGTTGGTTGCTCAAGATTATACTTTTTTAGCAGCAGTTGCTCTCAAAAAAAATTCAGACTGGGAGGAGGCGAAGCAACTAGCATTGGAATCTCTCAAAATTTTTGAATATCCTGCAATTTTTCCAAATATATCTGATGATGAATCTCAAGTTTTAGGTTTAAATTACTTCATTTTAGCTCAAGCACAGCAACAGTTGAGGGAAATCGAAGATGCGATCGAGAATTTGGAGAAGGCAAGAAAGAGAAGCCAGCCTCAGTACGATCCAATTCTTTATGTTGAAATACTGGGGGAGTTGCGAAATATTCAATTTAAGAGAGGTAAATATTTAGAAGCTTTTCATTTAAAGCAAGAACAACGGGAGATTGCGAATCAGTACGGGTTGCGAGCTTTCATCGGTGCAGGTTGTTTACAACCACCACAAAGGGTTATCAATCCGATAGCAACCTATGCAGGGGAAAGTCCTGATATGCCCGTAGAGGATATTGTAGTTGCTTCTGGAAGACAGAAAGACGTAGAGGCACTGATTGAACGGATGAAGAGACGCGATTGCAAATTAACGGTAATTTATGGTCCATCCGGAGTGGGTAAAAGTTCAATTGTGCAAGCTGCCTTAGTGCCAGCACTCGAAAGAACTTACTTTGAAGGACGCATCGTGTTGCCTATTTTATTACAGGATTATAAGAATTGGCTTAATAGATTGGGTGAGTGTTTAGCAAAACCACTGGACAACAACTTTCTATCTGCCTACCTTTCAATTATAATAGAACAGTTGCGTGAAAACGAACAAAAAAAATTATTCACCATACTCATTTTTGACCAATTTGAAGAGTTTTTTTTCGATAACAATAATCCAGTAAACAAACAATGGTTTTCTGATTTTTTGCGCCAGTGTTTGGAAATTCCCTATTTGAAGGTCATCCTATCTTTGCGGGAGGATTACATCCATTTCTTATTAAAAATAAGCCGTCTCACAAGTTTAAGAATTGATAAAAATTATGAAAATATTCTCTATTACTTGGGTCATTTTTCAAGAGAAGATGCTAAAACAGTGGTTCAAAGCTTGACTAGACGCTCGGCCTTTCCTTTAGAGTTGAGTCTAATTGAACAATTGGTGAAGGATTTGGCGGTAAAAGAGGAAATAGTACTCCCTATTGAATTACAAGTGGTGGGAATGCAACTTGAAAATGAAAAAATTACTCAGTTAGAAGATTATCAAAAACTTGGAGATATGCCTCAAGAAAAACTGGTAGAAAAATTTTTAGAAGATGTAGTTCAAGACTGTGGACGAGAGAATGAAAATGTTGCTTGGAGGATATTGTACGCATTAACAGATGAAAGAGGTATCCGTCCTCTAAGAAGTCGGAATGATTTGATATCTATATCTGATGAACCTGAGGAAAAAATAGATTTTATACTAGAGATTCTGTCAGGTTCAGGGTTATTAATTATGATACGTGAGATAGACAGTAATCGTTATCAACTTATTCATGACTATATTGTTAAGCCTATTAGAGATAAGACAAAAGATAACAATCTTTTTATATTATCATTAAAGCATAATTATAGTACTTTGGTTGAAATCAAATCTTACGAGATGCCTTCTAACGCAGCAATCACTGGAAAAGCTTTCATTAACAACACAGATAATAAAACATTGGTTCCGATTCGGATACTACGTGAAATTAATGCAAAGCCCATAGGAGAGAAACAATATATAAATGGTGTCACAACAAGAACAGTACAACCTTATCTTGTTAGCATTAGACTTGAAGGATTGAGCAAGTTTATTGATCTAGAAGTGTTTGATTGGGAAGGTCAAATATTACGTCTTGGTAAGGATTTTTTACAAAAAGTATTAATTTTTTGAAATCCCTTTTTGCAAAGTAGAAGTCAGAAAGCAGAAGGAAAGAAAAAAGTTTATAAGGGAAGCCCTTTTGCTTTGCAAAAACAGGATTTAAGCTCCTCACCAAAATCTCTGACTTCATAGCCTTAAATCCACTTAGTAGTTTGAAGTCACCTCTTATTACCTCGTTCATCCAACCTTCTTTAAAGAAATAAACAAAGTTTGTACCAAGTTCTCTTGATCGGCATGAGTTAATGGTCTATCATGAATTAGAGACAAGTTTGTAATCGTTATGAATTGTAAGGATGTAGGTGTTGAGATACCGTTAGAGAGCTACTTTCAGATTTGACGGAGCCGTATTAAAACAACTTTAATCGCAATAAGGCACGAAACAATAAACTTTTGACGCTTCTTATTGAGACTAAAGAAACCTCCCTAAATCGCTAAAAAGGTTTATGGATGAAAGCTTTGGCCGTTTTGGTTGATGACCTGAACCCTACTATAAATTTAAAGTCTTAATTTCATTTCTACTGAAATAAATGCGTACTATTGCAATTCATACTTCCAAAGGCGGAGTTGGTAAAACTACTCTATCTGTCAATCTTGCCTATGAAATAGCAAGGTTGGGTAATAAAGTTCTTGTAATTGATTTAGATGACCAGGGTAATAGCAGTTTATATCTAGGAGTTAATCAAGCTGACGAGCTTGATAAAGCTAAAACACTAGATGATTTCAACAAAATTTTAGAAGGATTTAAGTCTAAAAAAGAAATTATACATTTTTTGAGTTCTGATATCTACTCTTCAAGTTTTGATTATAAAGATTACATACGGAAAACATCACCATTTAATGAATATTTGAATGCAATTGATTCTAATGGTAGAATAGATGTAATTGTTAGTAGTTATAGAACTACAGATGAAGTAGACAGATTAACTTCACGTGTTGGCAGATTGGGAAATACTGCAATGCTTCTGAAAAAGGCTCTAAGAAAGTTTGACAACGAGTATGATTATATTATTTTAGATACTTCACCGAATATTACTCCGGTTACACTAAATGGGTTATATGCTTCTCGTTATTTAATTATACCTACCCAGTTAGAATATTTCTCAGTGTATGGTGTTAGTTCAGTAGTGAGGGAAATTAAGCGAGGAGTTCATGAAGAAATGGAGGGACAGCAAGCAAGAATTTTAGGTATTGTACCTATGATGACAGAACCTGTACGTGGTAGAAATAAAGGATCTGCTAGTAAAATCAAAATTAACAATTTTGCTAAACAATTACTGAAGAGAGCACAACTAGGCACAGATTTGTTACCAGAAATTAAAAGGACAAAGAGTTTTCCTGATGCTGCTGAAAAAAGGGTTCCTTTGCGAGTTTTCGTAGAAAAAAAGCCTGAATCTAAGAGAATAAATAGTGAAATAGAAGCTGTGGATCAGCTATCTAATTTAACAAAAAAAATTATTGAAAGAATAGACCAAGATGAAAGCCAAAGGGGAATTTAAGAATGTATAACAAGCTTGAAAGTGGACCAGGTCTGATTTTTTTAAGCCAAATAATAGTTCCAAAAGTTAGTTTATATAATTATTCAAATAAACAAGATTTATCAAAAGTTAGTAAAAGCTTAAGCCAATTAAAGTATAATTTATCACTTCCTATAGTTTGCATGTCCGAGGAAGAAGATAAATTCTTTCTGCTAACAGGGTTTCCAATATATGAATCTGCTAAAAAAATTGGTTTAGAACAAATCTGGGTACTCCTTATAGCTGATAAAAAAAATGAGGCTGGCAAGTTAATTCAACAATTTAATTTGCAATCTAAGCTAAATGAAATAGTAATTGATTCGGAAGATTTTACAGATTTTTTGGATTTTTTAAATAACCCAACGTCTCCTCTTACCGAGATTCATGGCATAGGGGAAAAATACTCTCAGAAGATAGTATCGAAACGCCCTTATAAATCAGGAGAGGATGTACAAAAACAGCTAGGTTCTAAACAGTCATTGAAATGGCTAACAGCTTATAAAGAATGGAAAAACAAAAATAAATCTCCGACATAATACAGCAGCAGTTTAGACTATGTTTTAAAAGTGGGGGCTATTGTAAGAAAACTTGTGGTGTAAATTGCCCCTCAAATTCGGCTGACACCGTCAGCCGAATTATAATATTTTTACTAGTAAACTAATGATAGTGGTTTTCAGTTGGCTGCAATACATTAAAAATGGTCTTGTGAAACGGGTAGGACGCCCGTTTTAGGCGGGCTTTTCAGTCCGCCCCACAAGAACTCTGTATTGGGTTCAACTGAAAAGCGGTATAATAGTAAAAAAGTCAACAGTTTTGATTACTCGCCAAGCTTGGATAAACCAGGGTGATATCACAAGTTTTTTAAATTCAACGTGCTATTACCAGTGCAACAGCATACCCAGAGATAGAGGATAAAAAATAACTCCTGAAAGCGATTGCACATCTTCATGAATGAAATCGTACTATTTCAGGAGTTATTATTCAACCTTTCTATTTATTGTTCAACCGAATTATTCATCCATAAATGCCTTGCGCCCCTACCTGCGTCTTACTCCACAGTCACAGACTTCGCTAAATTCCTCGGCTGATCCACATCCAAACCGCGAAGTGCTGCAATATGATAAGCCAGCAATTGTAAAGGAATGACTGTGAGAATGGGAGACAGCAATTCATTAACATGAGAAACAGGGAGAATATCATTAAAAATTTCTCCTGCTTCTCCATCATTCACTGGTGTCACGCCAATTAAACGAGAATCACGGGCTTTCGCTTCTTGAGAGTTAGAAATCACTTTTTCATAAACACTACCAGGCATTGCGATCGCAACAACTGGCACTTTTGCCTCCAACAAAGCGATCGGTCCGTGCTTCATTTCTCCAGCTGGATATCCTTCTGCATGAATGTAACTGATTTCTTTTAACTTCAGCGCCCCTTCCAAAGCAATAGGGAAATTAATCCCTCTCCCCAAAAAGATAAAATCTTTAGTTTCTGCAAAATCATGAGCCAATTGCCCAATAGAATGCTCTTGTTTTTCCAAATTTGCTTCAATTTCTCCGGGGATTTGCCGCAACCCATCAATAATTTCCTGTAATTCTGTAGGCGAAATAGCCTGACGGAGATATGCCAAATCTAATGCCAAAGCATAAAACGCCATCAATTGAGCAATAAAAGTTTTCGTCGCCGCTACCCCAATCTCAATTCCTGCAAGAGTGTTGATAATTTGAGGTACCATATGACCCAAAGTACTTTCCGGACGATTGGTGATCCCCAACAACCGGGCTTGATACTTCGCTTCTTTACCTTGGCGGCGTTCTTGTTCCATTGCCAAAGCTGCTAGGGTATCAGCCGTTTCTCCAGATTGGGTAACGCCGATAGTTAAAGTATTCGCTGTCAGTGGTGATGGAGCGTAACGATATTCCGATGCGTAACACACCTGAGTGGGAATACCAGCTACTTGTTCTAGCAAGTGTTTCCCTACCAATGCTGCATGCCAACTAGTTCCACAAGCAACAATTTGGATTTGTTCTAAATCGGTGTAAATTTGTGTAGATAAACCAAGGTTAACTGGAGATTTCGTAGAATCACCTGCATTCCAATCAGCGTTAAAGTAAGCTTCCAAACAAGCCCTCACAACTCCCGGTTGTTCGTAGATTTCCTTAAGCATGAAGTGCTTGAATCCCTGCTTTTCCACCATTGTGGGATTCAAGTTCAGCAGGCGGGGCTGTTTCTTTAACCTTTCTCCAGCAAAATTGTAAATCTCTACTCCCAAAGGCGTGAGACGTGCTATTTCTCCGTTTTCTAGCGGTAATACCGCACGAGTATGGTTTATGATCGCTGGCGTATCAGACGCACAGAAAAATTCCCCTTGCCCAAAACCAATCACTAAAGGCGCTTGCTGTCGAACAACAATCAGTTCGTCTGGATAATCGGCGGAAATAACTGCGATCGCAAAAGCCCCCTCTAATTTATTGACTGTTTGGCGAACTGCTTCCAGGAAAGGAGAGGGGGAGAAGGGGAGAGAGGGAGAGGCTTCTTTCAAAAATTGGGCGATGAGGTGAGGAATAACCTCAGTATCCGTCTCCGAGCGAAACTGGTGTCCCTGTGTTTTCAAATGTTCGCGCAATTCACGGTAATTTTCCACAATACCATTTTGCACCACCGCCACACGCAATGCCGTATCCATGTGGGGATGAGCATTATATTCCTCTGGCTTACCGTGAGTTGCCCAACGAGTATGACCAATACCAATCTGAGCAGGAGTTTCGACTTGTTCTAGCTTAGAACGTAAATTGTAAAGCTTACCCTTTGCCCGAACACAATTAACATCACCTTCCCATATCGTGGCGATCCCCGCAGAATCGTAGCCCCGATACTCCAGTTTTTCTAGCCCAGATAGCAAAATTTCTGTTGCCGCTTGAGTGCCAATATAACCAACGATGCCGCACATTGCTTAAATATATAACTACTATTTAAACCAGTATAGTTGTTAACACATTGAACTACCGTGCCTAATCCCTTCGGGAAGGCCGCAGTACCCTTGTGGCAATTTTCGATGGTAGCGTTTCGGCAAAAAAACATGGGTCAAAGAATAATATTGGGCATAAGGCATAGGGTATTGAATCAATGCCCAATACTCTATGCCCCATGCCCAACAATCCTAAAGTTGATTGCTATCTAGAGACTTTTTTACCAGTTTCCAGATAAATTAGTAAGCCAGACCCATACTGCGAGTGGTTTCAGCACCCAAGTAAACCCGGATGCTTAAAAAGTCGGTGGGACAAGCAGTTTCACACCGCTTGCAACCCACACAGTCCTCTGTACGGGGTGATGAGGCAACTTGCGCCGCTTTACAGCCATCCCAAGGCACCATTTCTAGTACGTCTGTGGGACAAGCACGGACACATTGTGTGCAACCAATGCAGGTATCGTAGATTTTTACGGTATGAGACATCGAAAAAAAGCTCCTTTGCTATTTTTTTTAGTGCAAAAGAATCCATAATCATGGTTAGTTTACTGCAGTGCCTTGACCTTCGTAATTAAAAGGCTACATAACTTTAAACAATGTAATAAGCACTTTTCGATAGCCGAGCACCAGCAGTCACTTTAAATTTAAATAAGATGTTTAAAGCTGTTGAATAGCTTGCATAGACTCAATTCTAGCTTTTTAGAAATTCTCTATGCTTCACTCCTTTTTATCCAAAAAATGAAATTATAAAGATGTATGAATAAAAAGTCAATCAGAACAAGAAAAAAAGGTGAGTGACATATGCCACTTCTTAAGTATCAACTTCTCGTAGAAATAAAAACTCTATGCCTTCTAAATAATTCTATTTTTTAAAATAATGTAATTAAATGTAAAAATATTTAACAAATTTCCCCACTGTATTGCGTTATTGCTTTTTTCTTCCAAGAAACTGAACGATCTCATCAGCCTTGTTTTGTGTGTCCCGATCCCCGACTTCTTGAAGAAATCGGGGATCTAACTTTTCACGAATAATATAGCGTGCGCTATTTTTGCACACTTTAGCTCAAACCAATGTTTTGGGTGTTATTGAGAAGAGCACAAGATATCAAGAGATTTTACAGAGTGTAAACTAATATAAAGAGGTTACTCATTATCTTGTTTGTACCTTAAACCTTGCCAATCTCGCTCTTTTGCCAGGAGGCGTCTCTTTTTGGACATAGATGACACCGATTTAGGAACGAAACATGAAAAAACAGACTAGTGTAAATGTATACTTGTACGAAGTGAATTTTTACAATTTATTAGGAAATCGTTAACTATAACATAAACTCAACGAGCTAACACAATCTCCTACGTTACCATCCTATTAATGTAAATACCATTACAAATGCCCATGGAACCAGATTCTCTACCAACCGAGGTCATTCTGACACATCCACGTCAGACTATTGGAAATGTCCAACTTGATTGGACACCACAACCTGGAAATTATCTTGACCTTGAAGGAAAAACCTATGCTGTGTTAGAGCGTCGCCACCGCTACCAATTAAAGGCGGGGCGCTATCGGTTGCAAAAAATTGCTCTTTACGTGCAATCTGCAACACGCCCAAATGAGAAAAGTTTTGTGGGAGGACGCTGGGTTATTGGTGATGCAACTTGCCGCTATAATGCTCATTCAGAAATGATGCGCTGTGCAGTTAAACCAGACGGACCCTGTGAAACTTGCCGCCACTACGAAAGAATAAATGCTGAATGCTAAAACCTTCCATTCATCATTAATAATTCATAATTCACACAAAAACTTCTCCCACGACTAAACGCGTACCATTAATAAAATCCCACCCTGACTGAGGACGTTTGCCAGCAGGTTGAACTTCTCGCAGGAGTAACAAACCATCTCCAGTTTTTACGATCGCTCCGATCCCCTTGGCAATGCCGACAACTTCCCCTGGGTTACCCGACACTGCTGATAAATCCGGCAATTTCTTTTGTATTGCTTCCATTTCTAGTGGTAACTCATATCCGTAAGTAGAGCCAAGGGGCGCAGTAGCAGTAATTTTTAAAGGTTGATTGCGAAAAGTTGTCACACAGTCAGGGTAAAAGCCTCTAATTTGATTGTGTAACTGTATTGCACTTTTTGACCAATCCAACCGATAATCATCTTTTGTAATCATTGGTGCATAAGTCGCTTCAGAATTATCTTGAGGGATTGGTTCCCCTTCCTGGCGTTTAAGCTTCAACAAAGTCTCCACCAATAAATCTGCACCTGCGATCGCAAGGTTTTTTGCCAAATCTTGGGCATTATCCAATAATCCTATGGGTGTTGTGGCTGTTAGTAACATTGCACCAGTATCCATCCCCTCATCCATCAACATAGTTGTGATACCAGTTTCAGTTTCGCCGTTATACAAACACCATTGAATGGGGGCTGCTCCTCGGTACTTTGGTAAAATTGAGCCATGTACATTGATGCACCCCAACTTGGGTATATCTAAAATCTTTTGCGATAGAATTTGCCCGTAAGCGACAACAACAAATGCATCAGCATCTGCTCCTCGAAGTTTGGTCAAAGTTTCAGCATTTTTTTTCACCCTTTGGGGTTGCCAAACGGGCAAACTTGCGAAAGTCGCAACTGCTTTGACTGGTGAGGGTGTCAATTTGTTCCCGCGTCCGCGCCGTTTATCGGGCTGTGTCACAACTGCTATGACTTCAAAGTCCGGATGGTTCAGCAGTTTTTCTAGAGTAGGTACGGCAAAATCAGGAGTTCCAAAGAAAACTATTTTCATAAGGGTCACTGGTCACTGGTCACTGGTCACTGGTCACTGGTCACTATTATTTGACAAATTGGTTGGTTTTTGAAAAAAAAAGGTGGCTTTGTAGGGTTATAATGATTTCGCTAGAACACAAGTTAGCACCATTAGCATCTGCTTTAGCCAAGTTTAACTTGTTAGCGATCGTCCGCAATGGTCATCAACCTTCTCTCTTTGTCTCAAAGTAGAGATTAGCGAGTCAAGAGATGGCGTGAAAGCGTAGAAAGCGCTAAAGCGATGATGCAAAGCGCTATTATTTGTGCAACGCAATTAAATAGACATTTCCGAAAAAAATGTAGAGACGAGCCATGGCGCGTCTAATTAATTTCTAGAGATGTCTAATACCAAATTCTATAGTCTCCAAACATTCTGAGTCTGGAAACGACCTTTCAAACCAGAGGTGCTTCTCCACAACTGTTGTAACTGAGTCATGCAGTTTTGGCAGTTTGATTATCGTGTCTTCCCTTCGGCTGGATATCAGAAGCGATCACAAAATTGGCTTGGAGACAAGTTTCGATTGGCAAAATTTTAAACTAATGCCATACTTGTACCGAGACTGGTATCTATAGTGTGGTATCAAAATATAAACAACTGATTCCCACTCGTGACAGTCAGACTAAGTACGTACTACGCACTTGCTGTAAGTGTTAGCATCTTGCTAATACACAGATAATCATTGAGCTATGCCTCATCCCGGCAGTGCAAAGTGTTATTACCAGCACGTGTAAAAGGCTATCCTCTATTTGGTCTGTATAAATACTTGTTCGCAATTTCTCCCAAACATCAGTAACAGCAAAGCGTAGAAAAAGATACTCAATTTTGTAAAAGTATGCGAAGTTTGAGTAAAAAATCTCGTTAAATTGGGAGTTCCTTGTTATACCTATTATTGATAGTCTGCCCGATTGCTGTATCAGGCATTCCTCCTCACACAGCAACCGCCCTTTAGAGAGTCAACAAATGCTGAAACACCCTATGTTGTCAGGATGGTTAAGCGTGCAACCATTCCAAAAGTATGTCATTTTTGTGATGCTGATAGCGCCCTTAATGGCGACGTCGGCTTACTCTACCTTGGCAAAACAAACACAAGCAGCTAAGCTTACCCCCGTAACACCAGACTCTGATTCAGCGTCATCTGACTCTGTGTCAAAAGAAACGGCTGCTAACGGTGAACAGAATTTAGATGAAGTAGCAAAAATATCTCAAGAGACTTTTGCCTCTAAATCACTTGCCACACCAACGTCTCTAGCTGCAGTTAACCAACTGCAACGATCGCATAACGAACTTGAGGCGTTGATAGAAAATGATTCTCTGTCGAGAGAAATTCCTGAAGCTGATGAAGATCTACTCGCCGCAGTTCAACTGGCTCCATCAAGCATCTTACAGGAGTCCAAGAGCGAAAACCTGTCTGAAAGCGAGTTAGACCTGGTGCAACGCTTGAAAGCTGCTAAAGTACAAGTCCTAGCAGCCAAGAACAATGACTCCGCATCCAAACAATTTTTGGTGGCTGAAGTCTTGGAAGCAGCTACAGTTGCTCCTTCAATAAATAAATTAAAACCAATCACATCTGTTCCTGTTGTTGAACAGCCACCAGAAGGCGCTCTTGTACAACAAGATCCCGTGGGAAGCCCCCATCCCATTCCTTGGCAATGGATTCAATCCACCCAAGAATCTATTGGTTCTAAGGGTGCTTCTGGAGTACGTTACTATCGCAGCGTACCCGTCATCTCTCCCGATGGACGATATGCAGCCTACAGTCGCGTACAAATAGAAGTTAAACCAGAAATGCATAACACCCGCGTTAGTAGCGTTCTATTTGTAGAAGATAGACAAACTAAAAAGTTACGAGTGGTCAGCTCAACTTCTGATGTAAACGATCCCTTACTCAAAGTGAGTGTCACATCAACAGAAGGCGACACGCAAGGAACTATTGGAGTTTTGGTTCCTGTAAGCTGGTCGGAGAAAGGCGATCGCTTTTTAGCACGTAAGTTTGAAGGCTACATGAACACGTCTGATGTGACAGATCGCGCTGTTATTTGGGATCGGAACAACGGTCAATCTCAGAGCGTTACACCCTCCCAAAACGAACACAAGCATGAAATTGCCGTCTTGTTGGGTTGGAGTAAAGCTCAACCAGAACAGGTATTATTCCGTGCAGGCGAATTGGGCGAAGAAACATGGCCAATGGTCGCTGTTGCCTATGATGGTTCAACCATAGCGGCAAATAATACAGATGAACCAGTAACCTTTGGGCAAAAAGTGAAAGGGGTGTGGGGAGATCCTCCAGTCGCCTATAGATAGTTTAAGAAAAGGTTAATGAATTCTAGATATACTGACTTCACATCCGATGTCAAAATATACTATCTGAAAGCAAATCAATGTTAACTTAAATAAATTGCCAAACGAGAATCCCGGAAAGTTCTATGTACCGGGTTTCTCAATTGTTAATTAATATTGCCCCCTCAGGAGAACAAAATATTAGGTAAGGTACTGCTCACATACATGGAGCTTGCGGCTTAGCCTCCCTACTCCCTACTCCCTACTCCCTACTCCCCACTCCCAATTCTCAAAACATCAGAATCCGTTAATTTCTACTGTTTTGTCAGCATCAGCACGGAAAAGCTGCGTCTAACTGATGGCTGGTACCTGAATCATAGAAAAAATCAATTTGCCCTATGGAAAAGATTTTGATATGACAGCATATGTTAGGTGAAATATTACCACAGTCTCTGGTTTTAAGTTTAAGCTAGTGGATTAGGAACCATCCGATGAATTTCGGCAAAGAATAGTGATGAATGAAGCTGATACCCCTAAAAATGAAGCTTTCGTTGAACCATTAAAATCGAGTAACTCGCCACAACCGGAACCTGCAAGTTGCCCGTTTTACTCTGTTTTGCCTGATGAAACCACAGCGATCGCAAAAGTTCCACTACTAGCACCAGCACAAGATAAGGGATGTGAGAAAGATATTACATCGGATGGTGCTTCTGGCGAAGACTGGGTTGCAGAACCAGATAGTGACAAACAGCAGATGATAGACTCTGAGTTCAAGAAATTATTGGTCTTGAACGAAGAACTGCGCTTGAGCAACGATGACTTGTACAACCAAGTGCAGCAGCTTAAAATGACTTTAAGTGAGTCAGAAAAGGCTGTAGAGTGGCAGAAAAAGCGCTCCAGTGTCACAGAGTCAATGCTCAGCCAACAAGCACAGGAACTGGCGGCGGCTCAAGAGCAAATCAGGTCTTTATATCAACAATTGGAAACTACAACTGCAAGCGCTCAGCGCCAAGAAAGTTTAGTCGAAAGCTCTAAAGCGCAATTAGAAATTAACCAGCAACGCCTTGCCCAACTAGAGCGGGAGTGCGCTCTTATTCAATCTAACTATAACGAACAATCCCATCACTTAGTACAAGCAGAAACCACTTGTCGAGAGTTACGGACTCGGCTGATGCGACAGCAGCGCCAGACTTTACAATTCAAAGCAGCGCTAGAAAAGTGTTTGGAGACCCCGGTTCCTAGCTACGACTCCCTTGATGATAACGACCCAGGGAGCAAAGCCCCAAGACCCCCTAAGTTGGTTAATTCCTTATTTACCTACACGCAACCAATTAGACCTTGGTCAGGAGAACAGAATTCATTTACAGACGATGAAGATAATCCTTGGTTTGAATCTTCATCACCTGTTCAGAAAGGAGAAAGCACATCTCCCAATCAACCATCGCCTTGGGACACCTCAGATGAGGAAGAAGAAGAAATCCCATCCCCAACACAAACCACCGACACCGACGTAATAGGAACAGGCGCTATACCAGAGTCTAGCGACTTAGATCGGCAGTTAGATGGGGTCATCCAAATGTTCTTTACAGCGAATTCTGCGCCTGCACAGCCAGCATCTCCTGTAGAAGTGCATGAAGACAACACACCAGCATCGGCGGCTATCTGGGAAACGACTGCCACACATTTGGCAGAAGAACCAGAAGAACCAGAAACAACTCCAGTATTTACGAATGAAACTCAACCAGAGGAATGTGTAGATCTATGGTCAGACCAAGCACCAGTTCTCGAATTATCAGAAACTGCTGTTTCCCACGTGCAACTGATGAATGATTCTGCCAACTCCAATTCCCCCTCACCCCTACTTTATCCACACCGTCCGCCAAAAAGACGAAAATCTCTCTCATCTGTTGAATTGCCAAAGTTTAATAAGGATGCTAGTAGTTAGTGGTTAGTGGTTAGTGGCTAATTTTGAATTAACAACTAACAACTAACAATTAACAATTAACACTGAATTTGTGCTTCTGATGTCACTTTTGTTGCTTGGCTTTGAGTGCGTCCTACACCTGTGGTGAGAGCATAATTAATTGCGAGGAGTTGCAGCCACAATGCTGGGTAGCGTGGTTCTAACCAGGAACTCGTTTGACGCAGCAACTGTGGGAACCATCCTTTTAATAAAGCCCTCACTAGGGTATGGCGTCCAAAGTCAAAATAATTGCCCGTCCACTTGATTAAATCCCTAACACCAGCGAGTTCCCAAATCCACAGCAGTAATGTTGGATTGTTTTTTGCTGCTTTCCATGCCAGTTGATTAAATGTCCACCAATCAAATCTATCTTTGATGAAGTTATCTGCTACTTCTGGGGGTTCGTCTGCTAACAAACCAAAAAAGTTGTTGAGCATTGAGTTAATTCTCTGAGGTGGTAAGAATTTCTCGGTAGGAACCATCATTCCTTTAGAAAACATCCAGGTGACAGCAACATTACTCTGGAAAGCACGGATTTTATTTAGGTGCTGTACGCGCAGTAAGTCGTGTTTAAGCGCGACATCTAAAAGGGTTGTTAAGCGTTCTAAGTTGCGAACTAGAGAACCAAAACCTGTGAAAACTAAGGGAGACTGTAGCGATGCTGCATCTCCTATTGCTATCAAACGGTCAAAAGCAACCGTGCGATCGCGACTCCCTAGGCTAAAATGTCCTGGTATGTAGCCAAATGTTGGCTTTTTCCACACCAGTTTTTCCATATTGCAACGCCGATACTCTGGCAGAATTGTGAAAAAATCTTCGTACATCTCTAACAGAGAACCTGGGTTTTTAGCATTGACTTCATGGTAATGGAATAAGTAAATTGTTAGTTCCTCATTTGCCCCAGGAAACAATTCCCAAATCAATTGCCGTCCGCGTGAAATATCTCCATGACTGTTAAGAACATCTCCATATTGAGAATTCCACACTCCAGGTTCAAATCCTTTCTCAATCACTGCTCCTACTGTAGGGCATACACTATCAAAGGCACGACCCCCATTCAATTGCCATGCGATTGGTGAAGCTGTTCCCATTGCATCTACGAGTAGTCGCCCACTCACCTGTTTATCCGTTTGGCTTGGTAAATGCTTGACACTAAGCACAATTTGTGTATTGTATACATCCGCTTTCACAAACTCCGTTTCATCCCAAATCTCACCACCAGCAAGGCGCAACTTTTGCCCGCAGAGTTGCAGTAATTTCTCAGACTCCAATCCTATGTTAAGGACTGTGGGCGTATGCAAAATCGATGCTTTGAGATTTTTGGGATTATTACCATCAAAAAATTTATTGAATCCGTCTTTATACTCCCGTGCAATACAAGATTCCACTTCTGAAGGTGTGAGTAAGCCCAAGTTAACTAAACTTTGAATTTCATCACGAGATATATTCCATTCGCGATTCATGCGTCCAAAAGGCAACCGTTCTATTAGCAGCACTCGATAACCCAGTTTTGCCATCACAGCTGCATGAATAATGCCAAGCGCACCGCCGATGTAGATTAGGTCATATGGAGGATTTTGGATTTTGGATTTTGGATTTTGGATTTTGGATTTTGGATTGGAAGTTTCTTTTTCCCAGTCCTCAGTCTCTTGTCCCCAGTCCCCAGTATGAGAAAACACCACTTGACGCGGTTGCTTGGGATGACGCACACCTTCACGCCATTGTTTTTCCCACCAGTAGACGCGTTTGAGATCATACTCCCCGTTTGGCATTTTTTGAAAAAATTTGACAGTAAGAGGATAATATGGTGCAAGTGCCTCAAAAATTGATGCTTTTGATAAATCAACGATTGGTGGTTCAGGATAATTGTGAGGAAATCGGCGGCGAATCTCGGTGGTAAGGCGCTGAAGAATTTGCCGCTCTTTTGGGAATGGTTTGTCTGCCCAACGGAATGCTTTCAAGTAAGTTGTTCGCTGTACCGACCAAACAAATACAGATAATTCTATCGGTAACTTTTCCGAGATTTTCTCGTTAGTAGTTGTAGTATTTGGGGTTCTTAAGCGAAAGCCTTCCGAAGTCAGCAATTTTTCCCCTATTGCCGGGTCAAAATGAGTTTGCAACCAATCACAAACAGCAGATGTGTCGGGAGTAGGGATTTCTAAATACAGTAACTCTCTCATTTTTTCTAGAATCTCCAATAAATCTATGTATTAAGACAGATTTAACAAAAGGCTAAATCACGGTAAACTCCGCCCTATTACTTGAACAAAATTCAGTAAAGAAACTTTAAGAGGTTCTCATATTTATTATTCATTTTGTTTTTCTGTAAACATTACGCCATGAATTATCCCATCCCAGACAGTCCTCAAGAAATCTTTGCTTTACGACACAAACCTGCTGTTGATGCAGAAGTGGTTGCTGCCGCAATTGCTGGTGTCATTAAAATTGTTCGCGCTCAGGGTCAATCCTTAGAGGAGGTCACTGCCCAACTCCTTGCTGACGATAGTTTGCTCGACATACAGCAGAGACGCTGGCTGAGCAAAGTCGTTGCCCAAGTCTGGGACAGTTTTTCTCAAAATGGATAGTGGTTAGTGGTTAGTGGTTAGTGGTTAGTGGTTAAGAGTTCAACTAACAACTATCCACTAACAACTAACAACTATCCACTAACTCATTAACGCCACCTCAGCTTGAGAGTGTAGCAATAAACCGTATTCCAAGCCCTCAACAACAGCTTGATAGGAAGCTGCCAAAATGTTGGTCGAAACTCCCACAGTAGTCCAGCGTTGATGCCCGTTGCCCGATTCTACTAAAACTCGGGTTTTCGCTGCTGTCCCTGTATGCCCGTTCAAAATTCTCACTTTGTAATCTGTCAGTTCAAAGGAAGCAATTTGCGGGTAGAAATTCACCAAAGCCTTGCGTAATGCCGCATCTAATGCCGCAACAGGTCCATTCCCTTCTGCAACTTCCAGAATATCTCTACCACTCACAGCAACTTTTACAGTCGCAAGCGCACTTGTTGTTTCTTCACCTTGAACTAAGTCACAGTGAACTTGGAAGCCTTTAACTTCAAAGAAGGACTGACGGTTTCCTAAAGCCTCGCGCATTAACAACTCAAAACTTGCTTCTGCTGCCTCAAATTGATATCCTTCATTTTCTAAAACTTTGAGACGTTGCAGAATTTGCCCGGTTTTTGGATTGTTTTTATCCAGTTCAATCCCAAAAGTTCGTGCTTTCGCTAAAACGTTACTCACTCCTGATTGTTCGGAAATGACTATCCGGCGACGATTTCCGATTTTTTCTGGTTGTATGTGTTCGTATGTGAGGGGATTTCGTTCTACCGCCGATACATGAAGACCACCTTTGTGAGCAAAAGCCGAACGTCCTACAAAAGGAGCATGTTCGTCAGGCGCAAGATTCACAACTTCGCTGACAAAGCGGCTGGTTTCTGTAATGTGAGATATTTTGCGATCTTCAAGACACTGATAACCCAATTTTAACTGCAAGTTGGGAATTAAAGAACAAAGATTGGCGTTGCCGCAACGTTCGCCATATCCATTTATCGTGCCTTGTACCATTTTTGCCCCTGCCATGACAGCAGCTATTGTGTTCGCAACTGCTGTATCTGAATCGTTATGAGCATGAATACCTAATAGGGGGATTGTTCTTTGTTCTTTGTCATTTGTCATGGGTTTTTGACTCATAACAAATGATAAATGACTGTTGACGGCTTGGACAGTTTCAGTAATTTCATGGGGCAAAACACCACCATTGGTATCGCAAAGAGTTATCCACTCAGCACCAGATGCGATCGCAGTCTCTAATGTTTGTAAAGCATAATCTCGATTGTGCTTGTAACCATCAAACCAATGTTCTGCATCATAGATAACACGACGCCCTTGACTGCGAAGATAGTCAATTGTGTCTTGAATCATGGCCAAATTTTCTGCCAGTGTTGTTTTCAGCCCTTCGGTCACTTGTAAATCCCAGGACTTCCCAACAATCGTGACCCAACGAGTACCAGCCGCCAGAATTGCTTGGATCATTGGGTCTTCTGAAGCTATTTTATTGGGGCGTCGAGTAAAACAAAAAGCAACAATTTCTGCTTGAGTCAAGGGTTCTTCTTGAAGATGCCAAAAAAACTGCACGTCTTTCGGATTTGCACCAGGCCAACCACCTTCTATAAAAGGAATTCCCAATCGATCTAGTCTGCGGGCAATGCGTAACTTATCTTCTATAGAAACTGATAACCCTTCGCGTTGAGTGCCATCCCGTAACGTGGTGTCATAAATCCAAAGCTGTGATGATGAATTTGCAGTCATATGATGAGGATTAAGAGACAACTTGCAATGAAAATGGGCATTGGGCATTGGACTTTCATCCTTTACCCTTGTTGAAGGAGTTACGCAGTTTTCCCCTGTTTGCCACAGACTCAATCTGAGTCCCTTGGGTATTATAAGGTGATTCTTCTTTTCCTCTTTCTTCTCTTCTCCTGACGGAGACGCACTCGCGTTCGAGACGCTTCGGGATGCCGTTCGGCGCTAGCCGTGGCGTCAGCCATTGGCTATGCTCGGGGCTATACCTATCCTTTGCGTCTTTGCGGTTCATTCAATATAGATAATTTTTGGACAAGGAAGGAGTAGTTTGGAAGTGGCACAATAGTATACTATATGAGTCTACTTCTAGATTAGAAATAAATTGTTACAATACAACCTAGAGGTAACACACCTATCATAAATAAATCCCTACAGTACAAGCTCAAGGAAAAACAATTGAGTGCCAGTGCGGGGATAATTTACGGCAAATATTGCTGCAAAATGGTATTGACCTGCATAATGGCAGTGCTAAGGTAACCAAAAGGATAAAACGGAGAAAAATAACATGGGCAGATGGACACCACTCATCCTAATGGCTGGGGGTTTGGCGATTTTACTAGGGACATTACTAGGAATTAGCTTTCCTATGGGCGGTCAAAATACTGCCCAAGGTCCAGCACCAGCACAAAGAACCAGAGCATCAAGAGTTTTACCAGCTAATATCAATGTTAATAGCTCTGGTAACAGCAATGCTCCTCGCAGTACCAACAATAACAGCACGAGTAATAGCAGTACGGATACTGCTAATGACAGCACGGATAGTGCTAGTAGAGATAACGTAGCTCAAGTTCAGCAGCAGCCCAATAATGCTGAGGAGCAAATCCAAGAAGGAACGGAAAATACACCCAATACAACAAATAATCAGTCAACTGAGGAAACAAATCAGCAAAACGAACCCATTAGAGCTTTGTGGTAATACTAGCCATTGATTCAAATCTAGATATTAAGACATATGAACCATCGGTTATGAGTTATTAGTTATTAGTCAACAGTCTATAGCCCATAGTCAAAAGCCACGACTTCTTGACTCTTGACTCTTGACTCTACGACTGTTGATTGTTGAACGTTGACTGTTGACTACTGACTATTAACTAATGACTAGTAACGTTTTAATTATTGGTGGCGGCATTATTGGATTGGCGATCGCCATAGAACTAAAATTGCGCGGGGCTAAAGTCACACTAGTAAGCCAAAACTTTCAAACCGCCGCAACTCATGCAGCAGCTGGAATGCTGGCACCTAGTGCTGAAAAAATTTCCCATAAAGCCATGCTAGAGTTATGCCAGCGTTCTTTGTCCTCATATTCCGACTGGACGCACAAACTGGAAACTTTTACAGGATTAAACACTGGTTATTGGTCTTGCGGTATCCTGACACCAGTTCTTGAGGAAAGAGGGAGAGAGGGAGAGAGGGAGAGAGGGAGAGAGGGAGAGAGTAATCCCCCTATCCTCCCCTCCTCGTCCCCAAGTTACTGGCTGGATCGAGAAACAATACACCAGTACCAATCTGGTTTGGGAGAAGACGCGATCGGCGGCTGGTGGTATCCTGAAGACGCACAAGTGGATAATCGCGCCTTAGCACAAGCAATGTTAGCTGCTGCCAAATCTCTTGGTGTTGAAATCAAAGAGGGTGTTGCGGTTGAAGGAATTCAGCAGCAACAGAGGCTAGTTGTTGGCGTACAAACAAATGCAGGCGTTATCCAAGCCGAACACTATGTTTTGGCAACTGGTGCTTGGTCTAATGCAGTATTTCCACTCCCCGTGCGTCCGCGAAAAGGTCAAATGCTGAGCGTGCGAGTCCCCAAAAATGAGCCGGATTTGCCTTTGACAAGGGTTTTATTTGGGGAAGAAATTTACATTGTCCCGAGACGAGATGGGCGCATTATTATTGGTGCAACCATTGAGGATGTTGGCTTCACTCCCAATAACACCCCAGCCGGAATTCAATCTCTACTACAAAAAGCAATCCGTTTATATCCTCAATTACAGCATTATCCTATTGAGGAACTATGGTGGGGATTTCGCCCTGCGACTGCAGATGAATTACCCATTCTTGGCACCAGTCCCTGTGAAAACCTAACCTTTGCTGTTGGTCATTACCGGAATGGTATTCTTCTAGCACCCATAACAGCAGCATTAATCGCGGATTTGATTTTAGAGCAAAAATCAGACCCCCTACTTTCTCACTTTCACTATTCGCGCTTCCATACCAAGTCATCTACTACTTCAATGCTGACACTTCCTACTCCCCCACTCCCCACCACTCCCCCTCCCCCCCTCCCTCTTCAAGACACACCACTTCAAATTGCTGGCAAAACTTTCAATTCTCGTTTGATGACGGGAACTGGCAAATACCGCAACATTGAGGAAATGCAGCAAAGTGTTGTTGCCAGCGATTGCCAAATTGTCACTGTTGCGGTAAGGCGAGTACAGACAAATGCACCGGGACACGAAGGTTTAGCTGAAGCACTAGATTGGTCAAAAATTTGGATGTTGCCCAACACAGCAGGTTGTCACACTGCGGAAGAAGCCATTCGGGTGGCACGTTTGGGACGGGAAATGGCAAAGCTTTTAGGACAGGAAGATAACAATTTTGTCAAATTAGAAGTTATTCCCGATTCTAAGTATTTGCTACCCGATCCTATTGGAACTTTACAAGCAGCAGAACAATTGGTGAAAGAAGGATTTGCTGTATTGCCTTACATTAACGCTGACCCAATTCTGGCACAGCGTTTGGAAGAAGTGGGTTGTGCTACTGTCATGCCTTTAGCATCCCCCATTGGTTCCGGACAGGGATTGAAAACAACTGCGAATATTCAAATCATCATTGAAAATGCCAATGTACCAGTGGTGGTAGACGCCGGCATTGGAACTCCCTCAGAAGCGGCGCAGGCAATGGAGATGGGCGCAGATGCGTTGTTAATTAATAGTGCGATCGCTTTATCACAAAACCCACCCGCAATGGCACGGGCTATGAATTTGGCTTCCGTTGCAGGTCGTTTGGCTTACCTTGCTGGCAGAATGCCTTTGAAAAACTACGCTAGTGCTAGTTCTCCTTTAACTGGAACAGTTAATTAGGGGAGTAGGGAGTGGGGAGTGGTGAGTGGGGGGATTTCCCTACTCCCGATTCCCCACGTGCAATTGGGAAAGCCAGGGCAGACGGCTGAGGTGGTGAGTGGAGGAATTTCCCTACTCCCGATTCCCCACTCCCTACTCCCTTTTTATGTAAAGATTTGTATACTACCTGAGAGAGCGTTTATAGCGTTTCTGTAACATTAAATGAATATGCAGGATAAGGAATTGTACTCATGCCCTACACAACAGAAGAAGGTGGTCGCCTAAATAACTTTGCTAGAGAACCAAAAGTTTATCAAGCAGAACCTCCCAATCAAAAGCAACAGCTAAACTACGTTGTCCTGGGAGCTATTGGTTTAGTGTTAGTGGGTGGTTTGATTTTCGTTGCGTTTTCTGTATCTGCACTCAGCTAATAATTAACACTTTTAGTCAGCCTGTTGACTTTTTTATTATCGCAGGTTCCTTATTATGTAGGAGCCTGTTTTCTAGTTTGTTAGAATTCCATCAGATGTCCGGTATATTTGTATACTACAATAGATTAAATATAGAAGCTTATTTTATCCTGAATCAAGCAAAATTTACTTGAAAGTCATAGTCATGGTTAGATTTACCAGCTGCTCACACAACCCCAAAAGGGTAGACATACTGCTATTTGGCTCTTTTAGCCGCCATGAATGTGAATGAAACTACACCCTCTGATAATTCCGCTTGGAATCGGCAAGTTTACCAACGCCTAAAACTTGCCCTTAGTATAGGTTTGCGGCGACAAATTTTTTTGGCAGTGTGTGATGATTTAAACCTGAGGAATCAGGTGGCTGCACGCTTGCACTCAACGTTGGCTTCTCCTGTTGGACAAGTGTTGTATCAGCCGTCTTCCACTCAGGAAGCTAGCAGCACATCAGCTTATCCGCGATTGGTCACTTTAAGGTTGAATTTAAGCGATCCCAATCCTATCGCGCAGATCAATCAATGGCTGTCAAGTTATCCACCGCCTATTATTGGCACATCTAAAGAGACTCCAGGAAGAGCTTTACCAGTACCAGCATTTCAGATAGTAGGTGTTGAGCAGCTCACTAGACAATCAGTGACGATACAGCGTCTATTCTTGCACTACTTGCGCTTATCGGAACAACAACTGTCCAATTTTGAATCCAGTCTTCTGTTGTGGATACCGCGTCCTTGGCTGCACGCTATCCAGCAATCAGCACCACAGTTTTGGCGTTATCGTACTGGAGTGTTTGTGTTTGCGGGAGAACCTACGCCAACGAGTCAGAATAAGAGTTCGCCAGAACGTTTTTCTAGTTCTAAAGATCCAGATTTGGGTAATCTTGACCAATCTTTTCTAGAAGAATCAGTTCTTCAAGAAGATTACGATTTTCAAAAACAACTGCCAGTTAATCGCGGACATAAACCACAGGAACCGTCTGGTGCCAAATCAGAAATATTGGCAAGTATACCTTTTCAAGATGAACCAACTGATACAAGCGATCGCACAGAGCCTCTTGCACCACAGCGTGTATCTCATATTAGCAAGGAATTAACAGAATTAGTACTGGCAACTCTCAATAGTGCCATCTCAGAAGACAATGACCAAAACTCGCAAGTACGAGAAATCTTAGAAGAAATAGAGGAAGCACACTCACAACCTGGGTCTGGAGTTAAAATAGCGGTTGCTTATCAGCGACTGGGGAATTTATATCGCCTCCAAATTGAACAAGGACAGTCAACCTTGGAAAATTTGATGGTGGCAATTTTAGCTTACCAAGAAGCCATTACCCATGATGAAAGCTCACCTCAAGTCCCAGATATTTTAAATGACTTGGGTACTCTTTACTGGATGCTCTACCGTACCCCACCGAATTCAGAAGAGGGGCAAGCTTACATAGAGCAAGGGATAGAATTTTATCATCTAGCTTTAAAACTGATATCTCCGGAAACACATCCCGACACTTATGCTCGCGTTCAGAATAACTTGGGTACAGCTTACGGCGATTTAGCTCGTTTTGCTAATCCAGCAGAAAACTGGCAACAAGCAGTTTTCGCTTACAGCGAAGCGCTGCGGTTCCGAACAGCAGAAATGGAACCCTTGAAATATGCTGCTTGTCAGAATAATTTGGGTACAGCTTACTGGCATTTGGCACAGTATAACCAACCAGTCGAGCATTTAAAGAAAGCGATCGCAGCCTACAACTTAGCGCTAACTCACTATAACCCAGAACAAGAACCGCTCAAGTACGGCATGATTCAGAATAACATCGGTACAGCGTACTGGAACATTGCCCAATACGAACAGCCACCAGAAAATTTACGTTCAGCCATTGAGGCGTACAGTGAAGCACTGAAGTATCGTACTCCTACTAATGTTCCCCCTGCTTGTGCGGCTACTCAAAATAATCTTGGTACTGCTTATTGGCATTTGGCAAATCAAGCGCAAACACCAAGAGAAGAAAAGCAAAAATTGTTAGAGCAGTGTGTTGTTTCTTATGGAGAATCCCTTTCTCTCGCACACTCCTTAGGTGGTATGTCTTTGAGCTTTGATATATTTGCCACCCACAATAATTTAGGATTAGCGCATTATCAACTGGCAACAGATCAGTATTTTAGTTTAGAAAAAGCAGAACGTTCCAAACATTTAGAAGCAGCGTTAGACAATCATTTACAAGCGTTAAATGGATTGAGCAAACAACCCGATGCTTATCAAACAACCTTTACGTATGTAGTTAAGACTATCAGGGCATTCCATAACGAATTGGGAATTCAAGGACAAAATTTAGCTTTATCCAAAGTTCCCGGTCAGTTATTACCAGAGATTTTGCCAAAGTTGTGATTGCTAATTGCTAATAGTCAACTACTCCTCATAGGCTCATACTAAATCTGCTTTTCTAACCCCTTTTAGCCCAATACGGTTCAGTTAAGATAATTCACTCACCGTCAACCTATGTAAAGACAAGGGTGATCGCGTCTCTACGATCGCCTAAAACTCTTACCGATAACCCTTAACTGAACTGTATTGCCTTTTAGCCCTAGCGATTGGAAATCGCGGCTATACAAACAAAGTCCGCCTACGCGGACTAAATCATAAGGGGGTCTAAAACACGGATTTGACATGAGATGTGAAACTTCTAACCGTTCAAACTACTCCCTTTCGGCCACAAGATTACCGATTTTCTTCTCCTCTTACTCCCTTGCTCTTTGCGTCTTTGCGGTTCATTTAATTAGGTAATCTCCCTTGCGGGATAGGAGTATCAACATTGAATGGTGGGCTTTAGCCCTACCTACTACTAACTACTAACCGTTAGCCATCAGAATTAATTGCCGAAAATAGCGAAGAGTAATCCGCATTAGAAAATGACATTTTCATTGCCTGTTCTATAACTTCCCGCACACCTTCAAGACTGGCGACATTTAAACCTGCAGATTTTGCCTCTGAAATAAAAAGCTCCGTATCTTTCATCAAATGTTTTGTGGGAAAGTTTGGATTGTCATAGTTTCCCTCAAGCATTCGTTGCAACTTTTGATCAAATGTGGGTGCATAAAGGGCGCTTTCTCGCAAGATTTCCATAAACAAATCGACATTGACACCTTGTCTTTGAACAAAACTAAGGCTGAGGGCAAAAGCAGTTGTTAGAGAAGCAATTAATTGGTTAAGTGCTAATTTAAGTGCAGCCGCACTTCCCACGGAACCAACGAGTACAGGTTCCGGACCGAAGTTTTTTAATAGATCTAAATGGCGATCGTACTGTTCTTGAAATGCTCCCACCATAACAATGAGTTTGCCAGCTTTTGCTTCTGGAATACTACCAAGAACAGGCGCTTCTACATACTCCCCACCAGCAGCAACGACTGCATCTCTAATTTCTCTACTTTCTGCGGGAGTAATTGTTCCCATTTGGATAATAGTGCGTCCTGCTACAGTGCGCCAAGACCTATCTGAAAGTAAAACACTATATATAGCTGCAGCATTACTCAGCATCAAAATGATACTATCTGCAGAATTTATTGCTTGATAGGAGTGGGTTACAACTTGAGCACCTGCTGCTTTGAGTGGTGCTAATTTTTCTGGGGTACGGTTATAGGCAATTACCTGTATTCCTGCGTCTAGAAGCTTTTGAGCCATCGGGAGTCCCATCAATCCAGTCCCCAGAAATGCTACCTTCATTTTTCACCGTCCGTTATTAGTTTGTTTAGATTGAATAAGAATAATTTAATGGTTAGTGGCGTAGGACAGGCGAGACGCCTGTCATCGTTAGTGGTTGGTGGAAAACAGCTAACTAATGTACGGGCGCGGCGGCCTTGCGCCCCTACTAACTAATGTACGGGCGCGGCGGCCTTGCGCCCCTACTAACCCCCCGCCGCAAACGTAACCATAATCATGACTGAAAGTAAAATTCCGGGGGTTAGCAGTACAACTAGCATTAATAAATCGTGGGGAGACATAAATATTACCCTCCTAATGTTTTTTGTTTCTTATGCAATCACTGCTATGTTAGACCAAGGATCTCGACTACAGTGTTAATACAGTGGAATCTTCAGATTTGCATTTCCTCTGGTCACTGGTCACTGGTCACTGGTCACTGGTACAGTAAATCCTTTCAACGTTTGTGCAACTTGTGCTTCAGTCAATCCTTTGCTTTGAACTAAAACACCAAAGCCACCTAATCCTAAAGGATCTAAAAGTTGATGGAGTGCATCCCTACGCTGTAGTAATTGTGACATTGGTATTTCTGTATAGGAAAGATTGGCAATTCGTTCTCCCAATCCTAATGCCATTAAAAACAATGCTTGTTCTCTAAAACCAATTTTATCGAGTCCGCACTGCTCGCCCCACCTTTCCAACGCAGTAAAATTGATGTGAGATGTAATGTCTTGTTGTCCAATGTTGATATACGGATTGTTGTGGCGATGATGTTGATAATAACACTGTAGCGTTCCTTGCGATCGCCTTGGGTTGTAATAACGATTAGCCGGATAGCCATAGTCTATTGTTAAGACATATCCGTGATGCAACCGACCTGCTACTGCACTCAACCAATCTAAAGCAGCTAAGTTAACTTCACTGCGATACCCATCAGGATAACCATTTTTAAGATCTATATCTACTAATTCAAAATATTCCCCAAGTTGCTGAGTTGAAGGTGTATCGGCGACTTCTACAAAGGGAAGTGAGGGAGTGGGGAAAGTAGAAACAGAGAAATTAGGAGTTGTGACATAGACTTCTAACAATTGTCCTTGTTCCAAAACAAACTGATGAACTGGTAAAGCATCTACCAACTCGTTAGAAAAGAAGCAGCCAGAGATAGAGTTACTGGGTATATCCTCTAGATTGCACCAACGTACAGAAAATGTTTGCAGGCGTTGCTGTTGTTGTTGCTTGAGGGTTGGAGACTTCTCAACAATAACGTAATCCAGTACTTTTAAAAAATCTGGATATTCCTGCTGAATGTACTTCAGAATATCTACAGCTAGCAGTCCTTGACCCGCACCCATTTCTACTAAGGAAAATGGTACTGGTTGCTGTAAAATTTCCCACATTTGAACAAATTGAACCGCAAGCAGTTCGCCAAAATCAGAGCCGAGGTGAACGTTCGTGAAAAAATCACCTTGTTTTCCAATATTGATCGCCTTTTTCGTATAGTAGCCGTGGGTGGGGTGATATAGTGCTAAGTCCATATACTCAGCGAAAGTGATTTGGTTTTGAGGGCTTGTCGCGATTTGGTGTGCGATCGCATCACATAAAGCAGTATTAGAATGCATAGAATAAAATAATGTTTAATTCCAATCACGTTAAGTTGAAAATATCAGAACTTTGTGCTGTCTCATAATTCATGTTTCAAATCAATAGTTGGCTCATTTATACTTTACTTGCTCTTTTCTTATATGGTTTTTGGGGATTTTTTAGTAAGTTAGCGACTAACTATGTTGACCCAAAGAGTGCTCTCATTTATGAGGTTTTAGGTGCGCTTATGGTCAGTTTAGTATTGTTTGGCAATAATGGCTTCAGAGTCAAGGTAGATAATCTAGGTATTTTCTATGCTGTTTTAGTTGGTGTTTCTGGAACATTGGCAACATTTCTTTTCTTTATTGCTATTACTCAAGGAGCGAGTTCTATTATTTTACCTCTAACTTCGTTATATCCTATAGTCACGATCCTCCTGTCAGTTTTTATTCTTAAGGAATCTCTGTCTTTAATACAGAGTATTGGTATTTTACTAGCTCTAGTTGCGATCGTACTGTGTTCTATGACAGATTAACAGTTTAGCCTGAAGGCTATAAAAACGACGTTTCATTGAGTTGGAATAATAGCGATACTACTCGGTTAACGATAATTGAAGTAATCACTGTTATCGTGGTTGCTGTTGGCAAAAAGGAGCACAATGTTCTTTATATTCAAGGGGTAGAGGTAAAGCTATGAAGCAAATTAATTTAGAACCAACGGATACAATTAGTCTATCAGAGTTACTGAAGTTGTTCCAGTATCTTGTATATTCTTTAAGATAACCAAGAAACCCAGTTTCTTTATTTAAGAAACCGGGTTTCTAAGAAATAGTATTGAAATATGTTAGCGGTCTACAGACCCCATAATGATATCAATACTACCTAGAATGACTACAACGTCTGCTACTTTCATGCCTTTTAGCAAATGAGGCAGAATTTGCAGGTTGTTGAAATCAGCAGCGCGAATCTTCCAGCGCCACGGGAAGACGTTATCATCTCCAATGAGGTAAATTCCCAATTCACCTTTACCGCTTTCTACACGGCTGTAGATTTCGCCTTTAGGAATTTTAAAAGTGGGGGCGATTTTCTTACTAATGTATTGATAATCAAATCCATCCCACTCAGATTTTTTACCAGCCATCATGCGTTTGGCTTCTAGATTCTCGTAAGGACCGCCAGGAAGCCCTTTGACAGCTTGTCTGAGAATTTTGACGGATTCGCGCATTTCTCGCATCCGCACTATATAACGTGCTAAACAATCACCTGCGGTTTCCCACTGCACGTCCCAATCAAAATCGTCGTAACACTCGTAGTGGTCAACTTTCCGCAAGTCCCACTTCACCCCAGAAGCGCGTAACATTGGACCAGAAAGTCCCCAGTTTATTGCTTCTTCACGAGTAATAGTGCCAATACCCTCAACACGACGCCGGAAGATGGGGTTATTGGTTACCAATCGCTCGTACTCATCAATTTTAGGTGTGAAGTAGTCGCAGAAGTCCAAGCACTTGTCTATCCAACCGTAAGGTAAATCTACAGCTACGCCACCAATCCGGAAGTAGTTGTTGTTGACCATGCGGTAACCAGTAGCAGCTTCCCACAAGTCATAAATCATTTCCCGTTCGCGGAACTGGTAGAAGAAGGGAGTTTGAGCACCTACGTCAGCTAGAAAAGGACCGAACCACAGCAAGTGATTGGCAATGCGGTTCAACTCTAGCATGATAACGCGGATGTAGCTGGCGCGTTTAGGAACGGGAATGTCTGCCAGTTTTTCTGGGGCGTTAACGCTAACGGCTTCGTTAAACATTCCCGCAGCGTAGTCCCACCGACTGACATAGGGGACGTACATAAGATTGGTGCGGTTCTCCGCAATTTTTTCCATTCCCCGGTGCAAGTAGCCAATGACTGGTTCACAATCAACGACGTCCTCGCCATCTAGAGTGACAATCAGTCTTAGTACCCCGTGCATTGAGGGGTGATGGGGACCCATGTTTAGCACCATTGGTTCGGTGCGGGTTTCGATTCTTGCCATAGATTCAGTGTGTTCTCCGGTCTTGGAAAAATTTTAAATCGAACCACATTCGTCGCAACAGAGACGTCCGAGCGAAGATTTGAGCCTTTAGGGCGGGACTCAGAACTTCAATTGAGCACTCCACAAAGCTCGGTGGTTGGGGAGAGGGTGGCAGTCGAGATTTTTACTTGATGTTTTATTTTGTTGCACTTCTTCATTAATTATATAAAGATGGGGCGAAAGGACAGGTTGTTGTAGGAATTTTTTCATAGAAGGGATTGGGGGTTATTATGAGCGATTCCGAACTACCGCTTGATATTGAAGAAGTTGCATTCTCACACATTCCCGTCCTGAGTCGGGAAGTCGTTGAGGGTTTAGCAGTACATCCCAACGGGCATTACTTGGATGCGACCGTTGGCGGTGGAGGTCACAGTCGGCTGATTTTGGAATCTGCTCCTGATGTAAGATTAACAGCTGTTGACCAAGATGAAGATGCGCTAGCTGCAGCGAAAAAGGAATTAGCCGTGTTTGAGGAACGAGTGCAGTTTATACACGGTAACTTTGCAAGTTGCGGATTTCTTCAAAGCACTTTTAATGGTATTATAGCTGACTTGGGTGTAAGCTCTCACCATTTGGATACTCCAGAACGCGGTTTTAGTTTTCGTCGAGAGGCTCGTTTGGATATGCGAATGGATAGGAGACAATCTCTAACGGCGGCTGATGTTATCAATGATTGGGATGAAGCCGAATTAGCGAATATTTTCTTTAAGTATGGAGAGGAACGTCTATCGCGACGCATTGCCAGACGTATTGTTGAAAAACGCCCCTTTCAAACAACTACAGAATTAGCAACGGCGATCGCATCTTCTGTACCTGGTAAATACCGTCATGGTAGAATTCACCCTGCTACCCGTGTTTTTCAAGCTTTGCGAATTGCGGTGAATGATGAGTTAAAAGCTTTAGAGACTTTCTTAACGAAAGCGCCGAATGCTCTTGTACCTGGTGGTAGGATTGCGATTATTAGTTTTCACAGCCTGGAAGATCGGATAGTGAAGCACGGTTTGAGAGATTCACCTTTGTTGCAGGTCTTAACTAAGAAACCTATAACTGCACAATTCGAGGAAATTAGCAATAACCCCCGTGCGCGTTCGGCAAAATTGAGAATAGCGGAACGGAAAACAGGTGTATGAATCAGAAGTTAACAACTAACAACTAAGGGACTTCCAAAGAAAAAAATAATCAACTTTCTCTTGTGGTACGGGCTTCTAGCCCGTCACTAATAAAGAACGGGCGAGGACGCCCGTCCCACAAGATGGATAATTTATTTCTTGGATATCCCTAACAACTATCCACCAACAACTTACAAAGCCTGAATCCACTCTTTAACTGTATACTCAGTCCAAATACCGTTTTGCCAATATGGATCGGCTTCAACTAACTGACACACTGTGGCTTCGTCTTCAGCTTCGTAAATGCCAAAAACTTTAGTGACATCTTTGGTAGGACCAATAGTAATTAATACACCAGATTCTTTTTGTTTTGCGAGTCCGTCTAGATGTGCTTGGCGGTAAGGCGCACGTTTTTCTAGAACATCTTCGCAGTAACTTCCCCACATCACGTATTTAGGCATGGTTATTTTTTTAGAATTAATAAAAACCGCAGATGCACGCAGATAATAACCATCATATCAGCGTCCATCAGCGTTCATCTGCGGTTCAATAATTCCAATTAACTTCTCAAAGTCACCCCAAATTTCTCAACCAGAGCTTCGCGTACTTTATTATGAACAGATTGCACTTCTGCATCAGTCAAAGTCCGATCGCTCGCCCTATAGAGTAAGCGGAATGCCAAACTCCGTTGTCCCTGGGGTACGTGTTCGCCACAATACTCGTCAAACAGTTCCACACCATCTAACAACTCTTTCCCTGCTTTGGTAATTGCTTTTTCAATCTCAGCAACTGTGACTTTCACAGACGCAAAAAAGGCGATATCTCGGTCAGAGGCTGGGTAAGTGGAATAAGGCTTAAAGGGCGGTACGAGAATTTCATTTGTGTCCAAAGAATTCAACATTACCCCCAGATCTAACTGGAAGACGTATACAGAATCCGGTAAACCTTTTTCTCTTCGCACCAGGGGATGCAGTTGTCCAAAGACACCCAATCTATTACCCCTAATCCATAAAGAAGCAGTCCGCCCTGGGTGCAAGCGGGAATCTTTGCAATCGGGTTGATATTCTACATTCACTCCCATGTGCTGAAAGACACCATTCAAAATCCCTTTGGCTTCAAACCAAGTCATGGGTTGTTCGTGACCGCTTCTTACCCACTTGCTGGAAGTTGTATCACCTCCAAGAATCCCTGCAACCGCTTCTGCTTCTTTCAGCCCGTCTTCGTCTTGCCAGAAAATATGTCCAAATTCATAACCATTGAGCGAACCATTCCCCTGCTCTATATTGTATTGAAACGCGTCAATCAATCCATCTATAAGATCGGTTCGCAACGCCGAATATTCTACAAACAAAGGATTACTCAGAACGATCTGTCTGCCTTCCCCTGGTTTTACTAAAGAGTAGTGCATCAGTTCGGTCAATCCTGTAGCCCGAAGCGACGATCGCAACTTGCGAGTGAGTTCCCAATCAACAGGCAAGTAACCTGCTTCTGCAGTTTCTGGTAGAGTTTCGCAGAACTTATCGTATCCATAGAGACGGGCAACTTCCTCAATTAAATCAATTTCCCGTTCTAAGTCGCGGTAACGATAGGGAGGAACGGAAACCGTCCACCGATTCTCATCTACGGGAGTTAACTTGCACCCAAGTGCGGTTAATGTACGTTCAACGTCTTGGCTTTGTAGTTCTCCAGTGTCTTCTCCTAAATCGGTAGGTCCGAGAACCTGATTCACTCTGTCCAAACGCAATTCTATCGATCGCGTCCAAGTAGAGGGATCGGGGCGGGAGTCAGAGATTTCTTGATGTGCGATCGCACACAAAGCCAGTTCGCTCAGGAGTGACAAAGCGCGACGTGTTGCAATTTCCAACTCAGCGCGGTTGACTCCCCGTTCGTATCTGCTCGAAGACTCGCTTCTCAAACCCACACTACGAGAAGAACGGCGAATTGCCACGGATTCAAACAGTGCGGCTTCCAGTATCAGGTTTTGAGTGCCATCATGGACTTCAGTTTCTTCTCCACCCATAACTCCTGCGATCGCAACAGGTCGATCTCCTGCAGTAATCAATAAGTTTTGAGTTGACAGAGTGCGAGTTTGCCCATCTAAAGTTTTCATCGTTTCCCCAGCATTGGCAAAACGGACACCAATTTCTAGAGAAGTACCGGGGCGCGTCGGTGTACCTGCAACACTCAGGAGACGTTCTCGGTCAAAAGCATGCAATGGTTGCCCCCATTCTAACATTACATAGTTAGTAATATCTACAACATTATTTATGGGTCGTACTCCAGCAGAGCGAAGTCGCTGTTGCAACCATTCAGGTGATGTATCAATTTTTACATTTTCAATAACCGTCCCGATGTAGGCGGGACAAGCTTGTGTATCTGCTATTTTGAGAGATAAAATAAACTCACCCTGAGAACTCGATGTTTCACTAGGTTCGGGTAGCGATAGCTTGGCACCAGTTAGGGCTGCAACTTCACGGGCTATACCTACCATACATAAAGCATCAGCACGGTTAGCAGTAGCAGTCACATCTAAAATGACATCATCTAAACCCAATAGCGGACGCACATCGCTACCCAATGGCAGGTTATCTTGAGTAAAAATGTGGATTCCGTCTACATCGTTAGGCAAACCCAGTTCCTTCAAAGAACAAATCATACCCTCAGATGGGACACCGCGTAATTTTGCAGGTTTAATTTTCAGATCGATGTTGGGTAAGTAAGTTCCTACAGTGGCTACTGGTACGTAAATATCTGCTCGGACGTTAGATGCACCACAAACGATATTGAGATTTTCACCCTTACCTATATCGACTTGGCAAACACTCAACTTATCAGCATTGGGATGGGGTTGACGTTCAATGACTCTCCCCACAACAACACCATTTGCCCAAGTGCGGCGATCTTCAATATCTTCTACCTCAAACCCAGCTAATGTCAGTGTTTCTGCTAACTCTTCCGGGCTAAGTTTTAACTCGACTAGTTCCTGTAACCATTTAAGTGAGATACGCATGAATGTGTTGGATAGTGGTTAGTTGATAGTGGTTAGTGGATAGTGGATGGTGGATAGTGGTTAGTGGTTAGTGATACAACCAACAACTAACAACTAACAACTAACAACTAACAACCAACAACTAACCACTATCATAATTATGCAATAAGCAACCTTGCTTTATCAGCTTGCTCTTGAACGCTTTCCTTGAGCCATTCACCGATTGATTTACCCAGTTTGACAGCAATTGTTGGATCTTGTCTGAAAGTTTGTTGAATTTTTTGCTGTAACTCCGGTTTCTTCTGAAGTGCGAGTTCATCGATTCTGGCGTCTGAAACGAATTTGCGTATCCAAGCGGGTATGTCTGTATCCTTGATTAAAGACTCACCCACAAAGTAAGCTAAGACTCCGACAATCGGTGCAATAATTCCCGTAAAAAACAGGATATGAAATAAGCCAGCTAAGATAACTCCAACAATAATACCTACAAGGTGACCAACAAAAACCGAAAGCCCTGTAAAATCATTAAATGATATGGAAGTAGGTACTTTTTCAGCGCGATCGCCCAGATCGATTCTTTTATTTCCAAATGTACCAATGGGTAAACCATACTTAAGACAAATGGAATCTGTCTTTTCCCTCACCTCGTTTTGAACATCTAATAGCCACTGAACTAAACTAACAGCCATTTTGTCATTGGCATCAGTTCCTGTTAACCAAGTTTTGGCTTGCTGCTGTATTTCTGACTCAAGAGAAGAGAGAGTTAAAATTTTGCGATCGCGCCATAGTTTTACGCTAGGCTCAATCACCTTGTCTACCAAACCATCTGCCAAGTCCTCTGCTAACTTTTCCAAGAAGGCGGGTATATGATTTCCCACAATACCTGTCAATTCTCGGTCAAGAAATTGACTAATTTCTTCCAAAAACCCTGCTGTACGAATATAGACTCGTCCCCAACGCGACAATCCTCTGGCAATACAAAGTTCTGGTTCTCCATCTCGCTTGCAAGGTAAATCGGGAAAAACTTTTTGACATATTTCCACTATAAAGCCCATTTTGGAAGCACTACCTGTCAGGAGAATCGCACTAGGTTGGATACCTATTTGCTCCAATTTTTCTTTGACTTCTTGCAACTGGTCGCGGAAAGCATCATACCAACTTTTATTCCCCAGTGCTGGCAAAGGTTCATTGAGGATGGCATTCATAATTTTACCATTAACTATTGGTAAAAATTTAAATTTCCTTTGAATATCCTCAATACCTACATTCACTAAATTCTTTTCATAAGAATCTTCATAGGTAAAATATTCTTCTTTAGCTTTTCGGCATCGTAGTTCGCAGCGATTTTTGTATAGTGGACTTTGCTCAAAGATTTTTTCAAGTTGAAAAACATCTTCTATTTGTAAAATTTCCTCATCTCTAAGAAGTTCTCCCAGTCGTAAAATTTCTTCACGTCCCTCCCTGTATTGTTTGTGACATTTAAGGGTTGTTTTGAAAATTTCTTTGTCTATAAGGGATGCACCTAAATCGTGTCCAAAATCTATGGGAGTATCAGACATTCCTTTGACAAGGGTATAATCTGTTGTAGAAGAGCCAATATCGACAATTAACACTGACTTTTGCAATTCTTTGATAGTGAATATACCACTTTCTTTAGCATGCATTAAAGCCGCTCGTGACTCTTTCACTACCGTTGCATTTGGCAATCCTTCTTCCGAAATAATTTGCTTGTATATTTCAATTTCTTCTTGCCACCATCCTGAGGGACAACCTATAAAAAAGTGATTGATATCATCTAACTGAATTTGTTTTGTATTAATAAGATTTTGGTAGATAGCCTTGACAAACTCTTGAAGACTTTTTTTGTACTCTATGACATTAAATTTTCTAGTTTTAAAAGCGATCTCAAAGATAGTAGCATCAGACATTTGACACGCCACTTCACCAATAATGATTCCTTTATTAGGATGATGAGCAATGGCAGTGATTTGGCTTTTTCGATTATTAATCAGTAAGCTTTGGGGTTCTGACTCTGAATTATCCGCTCTAACCCAAGTCAGCGCTGTTTCCCCGTGTCCTAAATCAAATCCGATAATTTTGATTTCTTGATAATCTTGCATTCTTTAATTTATCTACTTCTAGAAACTTTATGTAGTCACTGGTCACTGGTCACTGGTCACTGGTTCAATAACAGATCCTGGTAAAATGACTTGGTTATCTTTCACAAAGGCGTGTTTCAGAGTAATATAATCTGTGACTTGTGGATCGAGACTTGGCTCAAAGTAAAACATTGATAAAGCTTCTATGTCTAAGTTCTCTTCCTGCAAGGGTTGATAAACTCTAGTCTCTATTCCATAGTGTCTTAAAATTGTTGCCGCTTGTTCAATACGCCTGCGTACATCAGTTGAGAGTTGAGTTTGTTTATCTAATGCGTCTGCCATTAAGTCTTGTAAGTACTCTAACAAGTCTAAATTATTTTCCAACCCTAGTTTGGATGCTTTATCTTCTCTGACTCCATAAGCAGCAACCGTCAAATCTATGGAATGAAAAGCTTGATGGAGGTGGTCGAGTAATTTATCAATATTTAGATTTATTTGTAACTCTTGCTGAGATTCTACCTGTGGGATAACAGTTGTGTTTTCAGGTAACTTGATTTCCTGAACTATTTTTCCTATGATCCCTCCTGTGACTGCACCTATTAATCCCCACCAATAACCTCCCGCTAAAGTTCCCGCTACACCTCCAGCTAGCGAGCTGCTAGCGACTTCGCGGTTATGTTGAATTTGTTGTGAGAGAACTTGCTTGTAATAATCCAGGGAAGTCCAATCTTTTAAGTTTTTCTCTACATAAGAAATGTTGTGCAATGGCAATATAGTACTAAGGCTGAAATTGGTTAAGCCTTCCTGGTTTTGCGATCGCATATCAGGATTGCTAATTTCAAGAGTATTTTGAGTAGAGCTTTGCATTTCAACCAATATCAAAATACTTGTATATTGATTGAGCATTTTTAACATAACTGTTGCAAGACGTGCTTGTTGTGGAGTCAATCCGTTGATATAATCACTACTAAAGTCTGCAAGCTTGTTAATCTCGTCTTGGACTATCTGGACAATTTGCTCGGGTTTCTCCACATCTTCTAGTTGAGTTTTGAGTTTTTGTTTTCCTTCTTGATAATAAGATATAAGTGTTTTCATAATAAATCTTAGGGCATCCCAGTTTTTGACATCCTTGCTATTCCATTCGTTGATTCTTGGACTTTTGAGGTTTCTGTAAACCCTGTTGGCAATATCTCGTGGCTGAATTCCGCTCTAGGTTAAATTTATGACGCAAAATTCTTTTATTTATTAATTTATTTTAACATCATTTTCCATAGTTGTAAGATTGGTTAATGTTTGTATACTAGCTGTGAACTCGTATTATTGACTCTAGCGATCGGCTTAGATTTTGGCTACATATAGAAAGAAACCCAGTTTTTTCCAAAACCAGGCTCTTTTCACGTATTTAACCATTCGATGTAATTTTCCCTTTACGACTGCTCTGTTTGCGACTGAGGTTCTTTTTAGGGAAACTGCTCGCTTTCAGAGGGTTGAGGTTGTTGCAGCAATGAGGGTGGGGTAGCTTGACGGAATGCTTCACAGTCATACATCGTCATCACTGCTTTAAACGCCCAATGGTCAGGTGATACATCACTAAGTCGTAGAAAACATCACAATCATTAGTAATAGCACAACCATTCCAACCACCCAAAGCATTAATGAACCCCAACCTACGGAGTCTTGCTGTACTTTATGCCACAAATTAGTTATTAAATTCTGATGAGTAGCCATATCGATTCCCTCCGATTTTTAGTAGCTCGTACTAGACGCCACTAATCGAACTTCAACTCAGCTATATTAATTTTTCTTGGAAAAGATGAGTAAACCTCACCGATTTTCAAGTATGAACTAGCTCAGATTGAAATTTATCTTTTAAAATTTAATCAGACATGAGTTTTTAAACCCATTTTCCTAATTAAATAAACACGATGTACAGAAAAGATATTTCTTATCTGTATATCTTTATTATACTCTCACAAGTAAAGGTTGACACTTACGCGATCGCACTTTTTTGAGAAAAAACTTAATGCTTATTATTGTTCGCGCTAACAATATAAACAAAAAGTGACAGGTAATTACCGGATTGATGCTGCTACAATATCATCTGCTTTCTGCAATTCATAACACTCATGCAACCATTTAAAACATTACTGCGGGTTCGGCACTACGAAATGGATGCTCTAGGACACGTTAATAATGCCGTTTACCAAAATTACTTGGAACAAGCCGCTATAGAACATTCCGAACACTTGGGTTTGACTCTGGATGTTTATCGAGAACTGGGTGGCATGTTTGTTATGCGACGAGTGGAAATTGATTACCTCCGTCCCGCGATCGCAGGTGATACGCTTGAAGTAGCAACTTGGTTGAAAGAAATGCGGGGGACTCGTGCTTATCGACGGTACGAAATTCGCAAGCAGAATCAAGAAGATTTATTTGTCAATGCTGAGGTTTTGTGGGTGTGGGTGGATGTCAAAACAATGCGCCCTCGACCAATACCCAATTTTTTGCAAGAAAAATTCTTACAAATAAGTATTTGAAGGTAAAAAATCTTAATAAAAGCTGACTGCCAATCACGTAGGCGTGGCGGTTTTAGTCATTAAAGAGTACGATCTACGTTTAGCGGTTAAGCAGTTCACAAAATAATTAGGTATACCTAGATATAGTAATTTCACGCAAAGGCTATGTCTAGGTACTTAACAATATCAGAGGCGGTACAAATCAAAGGGGTTACCCCACATACTCTAAGAAGATAGGAGAAAGAAAACAAGATACAATCCGTTAGAACAGATGGAGAAAACAGTATAGGAGTAAGTGACAAAGGGGATTATAAACGGATTATGGATCAAAATGAGCAAAAACAGCGTCGTGCTGCTGCTAAGGAGTTTCTTAAATCTCTCAACCAGTTGGAAGATATGCTTCATGAGAACACTGTTGAAAATGAAGAAACCACAGAGTTGCCCAGTGCTAGTATCGGTGAAATACAAGAAGCTAACGATTCATTCGGAATTGATTTAGAAGCTTTTGAAGATGCAGTTGCTGATATCGAGCAATATATGGCACGGAAAAATGGAAATGTTAATGGTTAGTTGTTGGTGGTTAGCGGATAGTAGAAAAATAAGCAACTAACAACTAACAACTAACAACTAGCAAAATTCCTTTGCCTTTGAGCTTCGTAAAGCATTAACGCAGCAGAGATTGCAACGTTTAAAGACTCTACACTGGGCTGTAAAGGGATTTTGACTTGTAAATCTGTCATTGCAGTTAAGTCTGTTGATAAACCAGCACCCTCATTTCCTAACAAAATCAAACTGGGTTTGCACCAATCTACTTCCCAATAAGTTAAAGTCGCTGTTGGCAAGGTTGCCACAACTTGCATCCCCTCTTTCTGACTTTGCTGTACTGTCGTCTTTAAATCGGGGCTAACTGCTATTGGCAAGCGAAACCACTGCCCTGCAGAAGCACGTAGCACTTTTGGATTATCTAAATCTACACTATCTTCACTCAGCCACAATCCCGATACACCAGCTGCTGCTGCAGTACGAATTATTGTACCTAAATTGCCGGGATCTTGTATTGTTTCTAATGCTAACACGACATCGGTAAACGGAACTGCCAGAGTGCGATCGCCTTTTTTTGCCGTTGCCACGATCCCATCTGGTTGTACTGTCGTTGCGATCGCTTTCAAAACTTCTTCGCTTACAGTTTCTGCTCTTTCGCTTAGATTACAAGCTTGCTGCCATAGATAAGAATGTGCTGCTTGCCATTCTGAAGTACAACACACCGCCTCTAGAGGATAATTCACGCTGACAGCTTCTTCGACTAAATGCGTTCCTTCTATTAAAAATAGATCTTGCTTGTGTCTCTCCTTAGAGGAGTGAAGTTTGCGAATTTGCTTTACCAGTGTGTTTTGTAAACTAGTTAACATCAACAATTATGACCGCTAAATTGATAGATCTACTAGATCCCCGACTTCTTTGAGAAGTCGGGGATCTAAACCTAACTTAATGCATAATTTATAATTTTCCATGCGGAACCCGGGACTTGAACCCGGAAGCCTTGCGGCACTAGAACCTGAATCTAGCGCGTCTGCCAATTCCGCCAGTTCCGCGTGTAGTTTTTTCGTGATATTATTTTACTCACGATTGCTTATTATTGCTCAATCATTTCTGATTGTCAACCCTTACTTCCCACGCCCCATTTCCGACATAATAGTGGACAATCAAAATCTATCGTGTAGAATCGAAACCAACTTATATCGTATAGTATAGTTCTTTATGGAGGGTAGGCTTATTATTCCTTCTAGCGGCTTACCAGATGCCAAATCTTATTCCGAAGCAGACTCCTCAGTCTTGCAAATATGGGGCGGGCATCGTTTGCACGGTCATGTAAAAATTAGTGGGGCGAAAAATTCAGCACTAGTCATAATGGCTGGGGCATTGCTTTGCTCGGGTGAATGTCGTATTCGCAATGTGCCGCTACTGGCAGATGTTGCACGGATGGGTCAAGTTTTGTTAGCTTTGGGCGTTGGCTTGAAGCAAGAGGGAGAAATCTTAGAGATTAATGCCAGAGACATTACAACATCTAAGGCTCCTTACGAACTGGTGACACAATTGAGGGCAAGTTTTTTTGCTATCGGTCCAATTCTGGCACGATTGGGAGTTGCACAAGTCCCGTTACCGGGAGGCTGTGCCATTGGAGCAAGACCAGTAGATCTCCATGTTCGAGGACTTCAAGCAATGGGGGCTGAAGTTCAGATTGAACATGGTATTTGTAATGCTTATGTTCCTGGCAAAAACCCCCGATTGAAGGGAGCAAAGATATATTTAGACATTCCCAGCGTAGGTGCTACAGAAACGCTGATGATGGCTGCGACTCTTGCAGATGGCGAAACCATCATTGAAAATGCTGCTCGCGAACCGGAAGTGATCGATTTGGCAAACTTCTGTATCGCAATGGGAGCAAAAATACAGGGTGCGGGAACCAGCACAATTACAATTGTTGGTGTGCCTGAGTTGCACTCTACGGAGTACGATATTATTCCTGATCGCATTGAAGCGGGTACTTTTTTAGTGGCAGCAGCCATTACCCGTTCAGAACTTCTTCTATCACCAGTGGTACCCGAGCATCTCATACCTGTGATTGCCAAACTAAAAGAAATCGGAGTCACAATTATTGAGGAAGCACCGGATTGTCTGCGGACTTTGCCAGCAGAAACCCTAAGGGCGACTGACATCGAAACTTTGCCACATCCAGGTTTCCCCACAGATATGCAAGCGCCCTTTATGGCATTGCTTACACTGGCTGAAGGGGACAGTGTCATTAACGAATCCGTGTTTGAGAATCGTTTGCGCCATGCTTCGGAGTTAAATCGCTTGGGGGCTGACATTCGAGTTAAAGGGAATACTGCATTTGTTCGGGGAGTTTCTATGCTGTCAGGCGCACCTGTACTGGGTACGGATTTGCGAGCATCAGCAGCGTTGGTTATCGCCGGACTTGCAGCACAAGGTAAAACTGTCGTTCAAGGATTGCGTCACTTGGATCGGGGTTACGACAGGCTCGATATGAAATTGCAGCAAGTGGGAGCTAAAATTGAGCGATCGCCTGCTGTTCCAGAGATCGAAGCCGAAGAGAATAAGAGCGTTATGAATTCTCAAGAGTCGGCTGTAGTTTAATTGGCACTTTCCACCTAGCAAAATGCTGTTGGCGAATGGTGAGGCTGACCCCTCACCTCGTTCCCAGCCAGCGCTGGGAATGCCTTTTTCGCAGGCTCCGTCTTCTGTATGGCGAGGCAGTCGCGATGAAAAAATTTCAAATCATGAAAATCTTCCTCTCCTACTCCCCACTCCCCACTCCCTACTCCCTTATACTAGTAATGGTAAGGTTAAAAACGCTTTCCCCATGTTACTCCCCAAAACTCAATTGATTGGTCTCAAAGCCGATTCATTTCGTCATCCATTGGATCTGGAGGCAACTCAAGCACTTAAGCAGGTGCCCGGAGTCGATATGATAGTACGGAGTCTTTTGGGACCTTTGGCGGAACAGGTTTTTTATGTGGAAAATATTGCATCAAGTGTTCTAGTGGGTGAAAAACAACTTCCTCACTTACACCAGCTGTTGTTAGACGCTTGCAAAATATTGGATATCGAGCCACCATCATTGTATGTAAGGCAACATCCGGCTCCTAATGCTTATACCTTTGCGATGCGTGGAAAACAGCCGTTTATCGTGGTGCATACTTCTTTGATTGATATGCTGGAGCCAGAAGAAATTCAGGCAGTAATTGCCCATGAATTAGGACATCTCAAGTGTGACCACAGTGTTTATTTGACTCCGGTAAATATATTGATATTGGCTGCAGCAGTAGTGCCTACAGTGGGTGCTGTTCTCGCTCAAGCAATACAAGCACAGCTTTTGGAATGGATACGGTGTGCTGAGTTTACTTGCGATCGCGCCGCATTGTTGGCAACGCAAAATCCCAGGGTTGTGATGTCGGTTTTGATGAAACTAGCAGGTGGTTCGCCCACTCTCGCACCGCAGCTTAACTTAGATGCTTTTATTGCCCAGGCTCGTGCTTATGATGAGATTAGCAAGACAGAATTGGGTGAAATGGTGAAAGCTACCCGGACTTCCCAGTTAACACATCCGGTGCCTGTACTTAGAGCTAGAGAAATCGATCGCTGGGCAGGCAGTAAAGAATATCAAAAGTTGTTGCAAAATCAAAAAATAGGTTATACTAGTGAAGTTGCTACCAAGGGCGAGTGGCGAAACTGGTAGACGCACCACACTCAAAATGTGGCGACCTTGCGGTCATAGGAGTTCGATTCTCCTCTTGCCCATTTAATCAGCGAACAGTAACCAGTAATCAGTAGTAGGGTGGGCATTGCTCGCTTGTTGCAACTTTGGTAAAATATCTTTACCTGTGTGAAGAGGTTTGCATAGTTCGTTTCTGAATTTTGGGTAAGGGACTTCCAAATAAAAAATCTCCAACTTTTTCTTGTGGTGCGGGCTTCTAGCCCGCCATTGATATTTCTTGTGGTGCGGGCTTCTAGCCTGCCATTGATATAGAACGGGCGAGGACGCCCGTCCCACAATTGGGGATAATTTATTTCTTGGACATCCCTAAAAAGTAGTAAGATTTACAATCTGTCTGGTTGGAAGTGAGAGTTAGATATCGTTTCAACTAGACACATATAGGCGGTGATTAAAAAAGGAGCGTGAAAATCATTCTTTGCTTGTGCCATGCCCTTTATCCGTTTTAGTGGCTTACTTGATTTTTCTTATTTACAGGTCTGTTTCCGGATAACAGCTTATACATTGTGAATACAGTTAGTAAGTATAAAGTTTTTGTAAAGAGACCTGTGTCTTTTGCGATTAAATTTGTTTTTTTGTTTAAAGCTAAACTAGTATCTCTCTGTGTATGGAGAATGCAAGCGGAGCGATCGCTTCCCGTTTTACAAATTTTCTGAAGCTTAATCTTTGAGGAGTAAAGACTCTTTTATCCACATCTATCTCTGGGGTGAGTAAAGATTTTATGTGAAGGGAAAATTAGAGATGTGTAACAACAGCCACAAGTTATCTGTTGCTACAGTATGTTTGTTGAATTGCCGAGATGAGTTGACAATGTAATATCCATGAATTATAATGTAAGAGTACAACTTATAGTTCTCATAAAAAAAACTTTTAGTATTCTCTAGTAGTGGTAAAAGTTTTTGGTTTTAGACAATAGATCGCTTCTTAAATTAAGAGAGGTTAATCACAATGCGATTGAAAAGATGGGAGTCTCCTCGCCGAGAAGGTAGGAACAATAAAGGTAGGGGTGGTTCTGCAAGACAGCGTCAGCTAAAGAAACAGCAGCAAATGCTCCGCAAGAAACTGAAGGAGGGCGAGCTGCTAGATAATGATAAGCGAAATAAAAATAGTGGGGAACCAAAGGGGGGAAGAGAATCAAATCTTCTCCCCTTGTTTTTTATAGAAAATGGCATTGATGTAGCTTTCCGTATGGTGTATGAAAGTGAAAGTTGGATAAAGCTTGTCACGAAATAGTTCTGGCAAATTTTTTCTAATTTACTAAAAATTTATATTGTTCCTTTCAGTTACGATTCAAGTTTTTTAAACCGTAAACTCTAGTGACTTAACTGTTTTAGATTTGGCTGCGAGTTTAATTATTTATTTCTACGTAGATATTTCTACTCAAGTCAATCATCCTTAGATAAAAATTTTAAAAAGACAATATGAAGTTAATATAAAGTTTTTCAGAAAACATATATTAATGTACAGTTTTATTGTAAATTGCTATACAGGCTAAGTAAAATACTTATTACCAGGGAAGTTAGAAATTTACTGAAAGAGCTAATGCATCTCCGCGTGTTAACTTCCGACATTGCCCCAAGTTGAGAAGACAGTCCAGAGAGACATAACTAGCCATCTTCAATCTTGAGAATTGTCAAGTCGGTGTGTTGAGAATTTGTTGGACACAAGGAGTAGTGACTTATGGTAGGAGGGTTTTTTCTCCCTACTCAGAGAGTGCTTGATTTTCCTATCACTGCCTTACGGTTTGATGACCAAATCCAGACAATACTAAGGTGGGCTTCAGCTCGTGAGAGCAAGACAGTATGTGTAGCCAACGTACATATGTTGATGGAAGCTTATTGGAACCCCGACTTTGGCACTGTATTACACAATGCAGACCTTGTCACTCCTGATGGTATGCCTCTAGTTTGGATGATGAGGCTTTTAGGCGCACATTACCAAGACCGCGTAGCAGGGATGGATATCTTATTAAAAGCGTGCGACCTTGCTCAAAAACAGAATGTCAGTGTATTTTTCCTCGGTTCTCAAGCAGAGATTCTTTCTCGCATAAGAAAAAGGTTAGAGACGGAATTTCCTTTCCTGAAAATTGCGGCAATGGAACCCTTGCCTTTTCGTCCTCTAACTCCAACTGAAGACGAAGCACTCATTAAAAGAATTAACTCCAGTGGTGCTGGATTGGTGTTTGTGTCTCTTGGATGTCCAAAACAAGAAAATTGGATAGCCCAACATAAGGACAGAATTCAAGCAGTGATGATTGGTTTGGGAGGTGTTTTTCCTGTTTATGCAGGAATTCAAAGAAGAGCACCCCGCATGATGCGGGATTTGGGGTTAGAATGGCTATTTCGGTGGTTACAAGAACCAGGTCGCCTTTGGCATCGCTATACAAAGACTATTCCACCATTTATCTGGTTGGCTGTTAAGCAACTGTTGACATCCAGTGATGTCATTAGTACGCCATTTCATATCCGGGAACGGTATTTAGGATGGAAGAATTAATGCTCTTTCATTGCTCTAGCTAAGTATGTTTGTTGTTGTTTATTCTGCATCTAGCAAATAAAAGCACAAGCTCTTTTTGGGATTTTTCTAGAGCACTACCTTTACTTTGGGCAACTTTCTTAAAGCAAGCTATTAATTGTAGAGAAGAAAGTCCTAACATTTGTGAGCAAAACATTTCGGATTGCCAGCCTCTCCAGCTATGTGTGAATTTATGATGCAGAGTACAACAGCAATCTTCATTTCTCAAACTCCCGGTTGGGATTCATGCTACAAAAAACTTTATCCGGAAGGAACAATAAAATTCACAGAAAGTCCAAAAATTTATCCTCAGATGTTTCAGGCGGTTATATTGCTCAAAACCAAACAAAAGTGGTAATTCCACTGATTTTTCTTAAAGAAAGAGCCTAGATAACCGTAAATGTTCTGATAAAGATGTCTAAAATACTTGCCACTTTGCCGAGAACGTATGACAAGATTAGTTTGAGCAACTACCATACAAGAGTAGAAACTGAGTAAGCCCGTATACTCAGCTTTTTAGTGAGAAGTAATTTTTTTGGCGGGAGGCATAGCTGTAGTCATGAATTTTAGGGCTATCCAATAGTAAATTTGGTCAGATAGGTAGGTAAATCAAGTGAATTAGACTGATGCCCAAAAAGAGGAATTCATCGCATCATGACACAAAATAGCCAAAAGTATACTAAACAAAATCATGACTCGACTTCTCCTAGAAGAGGTTCTTCAAAAGAATACAGAGTCGTGCATCGACCAGAAAGTAGGATGAGACATCCACTTGAGTTGTTTAAAGAGATGGGGCGGGACTTGCTAGCGTCACGAGAACTAGCTTGGCGACTTCTGGTTCGAGATATCAGCGCTAAATATCGCCAATCATTTCTGGGACTTTTGTGGGCTTTTCTCCCTCCTATCGTCATGGCTGGTGGCTTTACAATTGCAAAAGCAAGTGGGGTGATTAATCTTGGAAACACGAGTTTGCCGTATCCTGCTTATGTTATGTTCAGCATAACTCTATGGCAAACTTTTGTAGAGGCGTTAAATGGTCCCGTCCAAGCTGTAACATCTGCCAAAGCAATGTTATCAAAGATTAATTTTCCCCGAGAAGCACTGATTATTGCCAAGTTAGGTGAAGTGTTTTTCAATTTTGGAATCAAGCTGATCTTGATTGTGGGCTTGTTTATTTTCTTCAAAATACCAGTAGGTTGGAGCGCAATTTTGGCGCTAGTGTCACTTATTCATTTAATCCTGTTGGGAACATTTCTTGGTTTGCTGTTAGCACCAGTAGGTGCTCTTTACCAAGATTTTACAATGGGTCTAACATTATTCACTGGATTTTGGCTGTTTCTAACTCCAGTCGTATATCCAACTCCCAGTGATGGCGTTTTTGGAACTATTGTCAAGCTCAATCCAGTCACTCCTTTATTAGTCACAACGCGAGAATTAGCAACCACAGGGGTGATATCCGATCCGCAAGGGTTTTGGATAGTCAGCTTAATTACACTTGTGGGGGTACTGCTAGCTTGGATTATTTATCGTCTCGCAATTCCCTATGTAGTAGAAAGGATGAGTTCTTAATAATGACGAGTATTACTGAGCACGATATTTCAGTGAACCCACAAAATTCTGAAAATGAAGTCATTCTCTCTGTTAATGGGGTTTCCAAAAAGTTTTGTCGGGATTTGAAGCGGTCTTTAGTTTATGGTGTTCAAGATATCTTTTCTGAGTTAGTAGGGCTACGCGAGAAAAGTGATAATTTACGACCTAAAGAGTTTTGGGCGCTAAAAGATGTTAGCTTTCAGTTGCGTCGGGGCGAATCACTAGGCTTAGTTGGAAAAAATGGCAGTGGGAAATCGACTCTATTGCGGATAGTATCTGGTCTGATTAAACCAGATACTGGGTTGGTAGAAGTGAATGGACGGTTAGCACCACTGATTGCCTTGGGAGCTGGATTTAATCCAATATTGACAGGGCGAGAAAACATTTACGCTAATATGGCTATTTTAGGTCTGGCTAAAAAAGAGATTGATGAGAGATTTGATGCAGTTGTAGAGTTTGCAGAAATAGGGGATGCAATTGATTCTCCCGTACAGTCTTACAGTTCTGGAATGGCCGCAAGGTTGGGTTTTGCTAGTGCTATTTATACAGAGCCAGACATCCTCTTAATTGATGAAGTTTTGGCAGTGGGAGACATGAAATTTAGAATCAAGTGTTATCGGAGATTGGCAGAACTGCGTAAGAAAGGGACTTCTTTCATTTTAGTTTCTCACAGCCCACAATCGATTCTTTCAATATGTGATTCTGCTGTTTATTTATCTCGGGGAACGCTGATAGCTAGTGGTGAAACACTATCCGTCATGAATCAGTATGAAAGCGATTTATTTTTAAACACCTCAACAACTCACCAAGGAACTATGACATTTCCTGAAAAGAACGCACAAAATAGTTCTGGCGTTGATATTACATACCTTTGTTTTAAAAACGAGCAAGGAGAAGTTTTGGATTTCCCTCTAACAGGTGAGTCAGTTAATTTATGTATAGGTTGTAAAGCTCATAAGAAGGTTGATAGTTTAAATGCAACGGTGATTGTATCTAATACTGGATCTGAAAATGAAAGGGTACTATTTTTAGAGAGTGATAAGAAAAGTAGCGATCTGACAGTCTCACCTGGAAATTTTGAACTCCGGTTACATATGCCTTGCTTTGGGTTAAAACCTGGAGTCTACACTGCAAAATTAAACGTAGCTGAGGGAATATTAAATGTTTTTGATGCAGTAGAAACTTTTGTTTTTTCTGTGAAGAGTGAGTCCAACATGAATCAATGTTTGTATTATCAACAAAGAGAATGGAAAGTTGTTAAAGATTCAATTTCTCCAAGTTCTTTGGCGAAGAATTCTCAATAAGGATTAGCGTATGTTACTAAAGCATTTGATAAGTGTTTGCGACAAAATTGAGCAACGATACGGGAGTTTGAAGCAACGAGTATTTCAAAATGATTATCAAAAAAACCTGGGAAAATATGGTAGAAATTGTAGTCTTAGTAGCAAAATTTTAATCAAAAGTAATCTGAATCAGTTGTTTGTGAGTGATGATGTAATCGTAGAAGATTATGCAACTCTTGAATGCAGTCTCGAAAATTCTGCTATCTATCTTGGCGATCGCTCAATTATTAGGCACTTTGCAATACTTAAGTCTATGCAAGGTCAGATAAAAATTGGACGTGATTGTAGCGTCAATCCTTACTCTGCTTTATTTGGTTGTGGGGATTTGATAATAGGTGATTTGGTCAGAATAGCAACCCACGTGGTTATTAATCCTGCCAATCATTTATTTGATGATATCGACATTCCAATAGATTACCAGCCTTTAACCAACAAAGGCGTCATTATAGAAGATGATGTCTGGATAGGAGCAGGTGCAATCATCCTTGAGGGCTGCACCATCGGTAAAGGTTCTGTGATTGGTGCTGGAACAGTAGTCACCAAAAGTGTAGAACCTTATTCTGTAGTTGTTGGTGTCCCTGGGAGAATTATTCGGAAAAGAGGTGAGTCGAAAAGAAATGATATAGACAAATCTCTGCTTATGCGCTAATGAAATCTATTTTAATTAGCGCATAAGAAGATATTTAAGGATCAATTACAGTGTTTTAGCCATGAATACACAAGAGCGAGTTAGGGTTTTTGTTGGCTCTGGAGAAGCCAGTCTTTTAGAAAGAAAAGTGTCAATTTACTCCTTACGAAAACATAGTAAAAGAAATCTAGATATTTATGTTTTCAATGGGACTCATAATGCTGTTGAACTCAACGATGGAGAGCCTTTTCCAGCACCCATGCCCCTCCATATTAAATACCAGAACGTCACTGAATTTAGTCTCTATAGATATTTAATTCCTCAAATTTGTAACTATCAAGGCAAAGCTATTTATATAGATTCAGATACTATCTGTCTGACTGATATTGGCGAACTTTTTGACACTTGCCTAAATGGCTTTGACTTTTTAGCTAAGAAAGACGCTTACGCCAATAATAGCGAAGACCTTTGGGGGTTAAGCGTTATGCTGATAGATTGTGAAAAATGTAAGTTCGACCTGGAAAGTATATGTGCTGAACTTACTAAAACTTTATATACATATACAGACTTTTCATGTATGAGCCAGACATTTCTGGCTTATCATTCTTATAAGATTGGTGAACTCGATCCGAAGTGGAATGTTTTTGATTACTACGACAAAGACACTAAACTAATTCACTATACAAACCTCTATACCCAACCTTGGAAGCATCCAAATCATCCATATGGAGATCTGTGGTTTAACTACTTCCGAGAAGCTATGGCTGCTGGCTATATTACCGAGCGCGATATTGAATTAAGTCTAGTACGTTCTTATGTCAGGCAGAGTTTATTAGAAGGGAACTCACCTAAAGCCGACTCTCATAATTGCATTAAGGAAGCGATTAATTTTGCTAAAGCATCAGTACGGAAGCTTTGGAAAGTTCAACTTGCTTAAAAGTCCTCTTATTTAAAATCTCAGTATGAACTCATTTATCACCTCCATTCCGGTTCACCAGACTGTTGCACTCCTCAAATTAGAGGCAGATGCCATAAATAAAGCTGCTGAGAGGTTACATCCTGACCAATTGGAACAGGCATTAACACTGTTGACGAACTGTCAAGGTAAAGTCGTGCTCACAGGAGTTGGTAAATCTGGAATTGTTGCTCAAAAAATTGCTGCCACCTTAAATAGTATTGGTACTGTATCTGTCTGTTTGCATCCTTGCGATGCTTTACACGGTGATTTAGGTATAGTCATGGCTAGTGATGTAGTTATGTTGTTGAGCAACAGTGGAGAAACAGAAGAATTAATTCAAATGATTCCTCATCTCAAGCATCGACAAGTACCTATGATTGCTATCTTGGGCAACATTCGCTCTACGATAGCAGAACAAGCAAATGTTGTTTTGGATGCTACTGTCGATCGCGAAGCTTGTCCTTTGAACTTAGCTCCTACAACCAGTACAACGGTTGCTCTTGCTATTGGAGATGCTCTCGCAATGACTTTAATGCAAATGCGAGGTATTACTCCTGAAGATTTCGCTTTCAATCATCCTGCTGGGCGATTGGGTAAGCGATTGACATTAAAGGTTGAGGATCTCATGTGCAAAGGTTTTGACAATCCCATCCTGCAACCTCAAGCCTCTTGGATTGAAGTCGTGAGTATTATTAGTCAAGGCGGTTCGGGAGCAGTCAACATTGTTGATGAAACAGGTCAGTTGATGGGTCTAATTACCGACGGAGATTTGCGTCGATGGGTGCAAAAAACCAATTCAGAAGAGTTGCAGAGCTTGAATGCGGAAAAAATAATGACCATGGATCCGGTAACTGTAACACCAGATACCTTAGCTTATGATGCTCTCAAGTTAATGGAAGATCGCCCTTCTCAAATTTCTGTTTTACCGGTGGTCGATCTTCAAAAGCAGTGCCTGGGCTTGGTTAGGCTTCACGATATTATTCGTATTGGCTTATAAATTCCAAGCATTGTTTCTCATATTGCTTCTATAGAGCAAGGCTAAGTATTACTTAAACAATATTGGTATTAGTAATAAGTGTTAATTTCCCTATTATTCCGTGTTCGGCAAAGTATTTAGTTGTCCTTCTAAATAGTAAACTTTATCAGCATCGCGGAAGATCGATATCACGATATGTCATCTATTAGAGTACAAACAGAAGATTATTTAGCTTACTACGATACTACATCTGGAAATAGTGGAGGTCAGTATCGTTTTGATGATGTAGATATCTCCGCTAGCGGAGATATTGGTAACAGTCCGGGTGTAGGTTGGATTGCGTCCGGAGAGTGGCTGACTTACAACATTAATGTTTCTACTGCTGGAGTTTATCAAGTTGTTGGTCGCGTTGCCTCTGCAATTAACAAAAATCACAGCTTTAAGATCAGTGTTGGCGAACAAAACACAACTGTCAATTTTAGCGGAACTGGTAGCTGGCAAAATTGGCAAAATACCCAATCTTTAGGACGGCTAACACTCAGTGCAGGTCAACAGCAATTGCGGTTCGATGCTTTGACTAGTGATTTTAATATTAACTACTTTGAGTTAATCCCTGCTTCAAACTCAAGTCCACAGCCAGTATCTCCCAGCCCAAATAGTTCATCAATTCGCATTCAAGCTGAAAACTATAAAAGTGGTGGTCAAAACGTCGCGTACTACGACACTACACTTGGTAATAGTGGCGGTCAACACCGCTCTGATAATGTAGATATTGCTGCTAGTGGGGATATTGATGGCACTCCAGGTGTAGGTTGGATTGCGTCCGGAGAGTGGCTGACTTACAACATTAACGTTCCGACTGCTGGAGTTTATCAAGTTGTTGGTCGCGTTGCCTCTGCAATTAACAAAAATCACAGCTTTAAGGTCAGTGTTGGCGGACAAAACACAACAGTTAATTTTAGCGGGACTGGTAGCTGGCAAAACTGGCAAAATGCCCAATCTTCCCAACACCTAACACTCAGTGCAGGGCAACAGCAATTGCGGTTTGATGCTTTGACAAGTGATTTCAATGTTAACTACTTCGAGTTAATTCCCGTCTCCAACGCACAACAACCTTCTCTCAATTTTGGTAACGTCATCCAAGGCGGTATTGGTGGTAACACTTTTAATGGAAGTAATGGAATTGATACTATCACATATGCTCAAGCCAAAGCTCCTATCGTTGCCAATCTGAATACTGGTGTTGTCTCCCATAAATTCGCCACTGCGAGCAATCAGCCTTTCAAAATCATGCCTCTTGGTGATTCCAACACTTTTGGCATGATTGAATGGGATTCCGGTGCTTACCGTGACGATTTGTGGCATTCATTGAAAAATGGGGGTTTTAATGTGGATTTTGTTGGTCCGCGCTCCACAGGACCTCAAGGCTTTGACAGAGACAATGCTGGATTTGGTGGGTGGCGAATCAGAGATATTGCAAGTAATAATGATGCCAATGGTAATGTCAATATTTGGTTGGATACACACAAGCCAGATATGGTGCTTTTGACGATCGGTACTAATGACATCCTTAAGAATGACGACATCAATAATGCACCCAATCGTTTGAGCAATCTCATCGATCAAATTACTAATAAAGTACCTAATGCCCAGCTTTTGGTAGCTTCAATTGCGCCAATTACTACAAACTCGCAACAAAATCAGCAAGGCAAAGATTTTAATTTTGGGATACCTAATGTCCGGAAGGGTATATCTCAGATAGTTTCTGACAAAGCGGCTTTAGGGAAAAAAGTTTCTTTTGTTGATGCTTACAGTGCGTTAACACCTAATGACTTACAAGACGGTGTTCATCCCACTCAAAACGGTTACAACAAAGTTGCTCAAGTTTGGCATCAAGCAATTCTTAATACTGAGAGTAGAAAGGATAAGCTTAGTAATATAGAGAACGTAATTGGTTCTTCTCATAATGATACTTTAATAGGTAATGCAAGTGTTAATATCCTTAACGGTGGAGGTGGTAATGATTTATTAACAGGAGGAAATGGTGCAGATAAATTCGTCCTATCTACAGGACAAGGAACTGACACTATTACTGATTTTTCAGTTGGTCAAGATTTGCTAGCACTGTCAAGTGGCTTAAGTTTTGGACAACTAAATATTATGCAAGCAAACAACGGTTTTGACACCTGGATTAACTTTGGTAACGAACGATTAGCTGTACTGAATGGAGTACAAGCGAACAGTATCACATCTAATGTTATTGGGATCGCTTAGCATCGCTAGTTGATTTGAGGAACAAGATTATGTAACATTCTTGTTCCTTTTGATTTTTTATTAATTTTATCAATTTTTTTTTAAAATATGAATTTTAATTCTTTTGATTTTGTGATTTTCTTTTTGGTATTTTATACTATTTATATTTTTTTAAGAACCAACTATAAAGTTCAGAATCATTTATTGCTAGTTGCTAGCATTATATTTTATGGATACTGGAGCTTAAGTGCTTTATTTCTTTTTTTTATATCTATTTTAGTGAATTTCATAATAGCTGAAAAGATTCAAGACAATCAAGAAAAATCTCAACAAAAGAAGCTTTTATCTGTCTGTATAATTTTAAACTTGTTATTACTAGGATTTTTTAAATACTTTAACTTCTTTTCATACAGTCTACATAAATTATTCAGCATTAGTGGAATATATTTAGATTGGGTGACATTAAATATCCTTCTACCTTTAGGTATTTCTTTTTATACCTTTCAATTAATGAGCTATGTCATTGATGTTTACAGAGGAGATATCAAGCACGTAAATAATTTTTTTGACTTTGCATTATTTATTTCTTTCTTCCCACAGTTAGTAGCAGGTCCCATCGAACGAGCTGGTAACTTAATGGATCAATTTAATTCTGAAAGAACAATAAAAGCAGAACAAATTAATGCAGGTATATTTCTCATAATTTGGGGATTTTTTAAAAAAGTCGTCATAGCTGACAATTTATCAATTATTGCTAACGAAATCTTCAACAATTACACGCAGTATAAAGGAGCGATCGTTATCGTTGCCATCCTTGCCTTTACAGTCCAAATCTACTGTGATTTTTCTGGTTATTCTGATATCGCACGAGGGATAGCTAAGCTGATGGGCTTTGAACTAACATTGAATTTTAAATTACCTTATTTTGCCCTAAATCCCAGTGATTTTTGGACTCGTTGGCATATATCCCTTTCTGGATGGCTGAGAGATTATCTTTACATACCTCTTGGAGGAAATCGCCAAGGTAGTCTCAACACATATCGTAACTTATTTTTAACAATGCTTTTAGGTGGTCTTTGGCATGGGGCTGCTTGGAACTTTGTGCTTTGGGGTGCTTATCAAGGATTTATTCTCATTGTTTATCGTTTTTTTGATAAAAAATCAAAACATCAAAAGTTGCAAGGTAGTAAACCACCATGGTTTCTCATCTGTAGTCAAATGTGTTTGATGTTTCTTCTCATAAATATTGGGTGGATTATGTTTCGTTCAAGCTCTTTAGACCAAACTTGGTATATTCTTACTAATATTGGATTGACTCCTTCAGAGCACAGTTTCACCTTTACTTACGAGTTAATATTTTTCTGTCTACCGCTTATTATCGTTCAGTTCTGCCAGCATTTGACTCAAGATTTACTTATTATCACCAAGCTTAAACCCTTGTTTTACATCCCGATTTACAGCCTTTTTATTATTTGGATCTGTATTTTTGGAGTTCGTGAATCTGGTGAATTTATTTACTTCCAATTTTAATTATAGAGCAACTTCAACTTACCTAGACACAAATGGCTCAACCTTCCAATCAAAAGTTACCAATAGAGATTGTCAACCCCATTAGATTTCGCAGTATCATACTCTCTATCATATGGGTTGTCATTCTTGTTATCATTGCAAATTTTGCAGCTAAATGGTATTTGGAGAAATATACAACAAATAGAGGTGAGTGGTTAATTAGAGCTAAATGGGAATTGCTTCTCAATTTACAGAAGCCTGTTGACTGGCTAATACTAGGAGATTCTAGTTGCAATCAAGGAGTAGTTCCAAGTGTCTTTAACAAAGTGTTGAATACGACTTCTATTAATCTTTGCACCATAGGTAACCTGACTAGTTTAAATGATGCATGGATGTTAGAAACATATTTGAAGAAATTTAAACCTCCACAGCATATTCTTGTTGTTCACGTTCCAGAAGTTTGGAGCCGTCAATTTCAGACGTCATTGCTGGCAAAAATACCATTACAGTGGGGTGATTTGCAGCAATTAGAACCACATCTTCAACTGAGTTTTAAACAACAACTGAGAATTTTGTTAGAAAAATATCTACCTTTATATTCATCCAATCGGACATTAGCAAAAATGGTAATGTTTCCCTTAGATTCTTTTAAAATAAGTAGCAATTTCAAACTTGAAGATGATGGATTTATGATTTGGAATCAAGCCAATCCTAGTTATGTTGAACAGCAGAAAACAGAACAAATAGAGCTTCTTAAAAATCATGAATTTCAGATTTCTTCTCACAATCGTTTAGCTATAGATAAATTTATTGATTTAGCAGAAAAATTTAATTTTGATATTTACTTAGCCAATAGCCCAATTTATAAAGATTTGTATGAAAATGAACAGTTCCAAGCTTACTTCAATCAAGTTCAAAAAACACTCAATGCCTACGCAGATAGAACCCCTAGAGTGCATCACATTCAAAAACCTATAACTTTTGCAAAAGAACAAATGGAAAATGCCGATCATGTAATATACGATGCCGCCAAAGTATATACTAAGCAACTCATAACAGAAATTATTTCACTCCAAAAGTAATGGTTCAATAAAATCTCTCAAAATTTTGCAGTGAAAATCCTACTAGCTAACAAAGAATTCTAGTTTTTTACAACCTTTCTACGAGTCTATTATGAATATTCTTGCAGTCATTCCCGCCCGATACAATTCATCCCGTTTTCCAGGTAAACCCTTAGCACTCATTGGCGATCGCCCAATGGTACAGAGGGTTTATGAAGCAGCTAAAAGCTGTTCTGATTTCACTCAGGTAGTCGTCGCGACTGACAGCCAAGTCATTGCTGATTGCGTGCTTCAGTTTGGTGGAGAGGTGGAAATGACTCATTCTGACCATGCTACTGGTACAGACCGAGTGGCAGAGGTTGCTCAACGTTATCCCGACATGGAAGTTGTCGTCAATGTTCAAGGCGATCAACCCTTTGTTACGGGTCAGATGTTGTCCCAGTTAGTTTCTCCTTATATTTCTGGAGAATTGCCTGTCATGACAACGTTAGCATGCCCTCTAAACTCTGAAGTTGGCTATTCCGATCCCAATACCGTCAAGGTTTTGTGCGATCGCAGAAGCAACGCCCTTTACTTTTCTCGCGCCCCTATTCCCTACTTCCGTAATTCTGGGAATGCACCCGTGTTTCATCATCTGGGACTCTACGCTTTTGAAAGAAATTTTCTGGCACAGTATGCTCAAATGACACCCACTCCATTAGAAGAGTGTGAAGCCTTAGAACAACTGAGAGTTCTAGAACATGGTTTTGACATTCGGGTATGCCTCACGGAAAAGGCAGTCTTGGAAATTAACACTCCCGATGACTTGGTTCAAGCACAAAGCACAATTCTTGCGAGAGTTTGATGCAAAGAAATTGCATTTAAACCGTCACAAGACGGGCAAATAGAAATATTCAACCCTGAAAAGGGATTTACTAAATTACACGTTCTAAATTCAAAGTGTTTAATCCCACAGAGTTAATTATACGGGCATACCCCGTACCGTTGAGCGAATTTAATCTGGAAGATACAGCTAACAAAACTATTATCGCCTGTCCTAAAGCACCCCTGGAGGCTGTGAAAGTAGGTAAAGCTGTATCTATTCTATCAGGCGAGTTTAATGTAAGTGCAATTTTAGAGCAGCTTCCCGACCATTTCCAACCGGAGATAGTCAATTTATCAGCCAGAAATATGAGCTTTCTACCAAGAGGACTTGAGAAAATCAAATGTCCAAAGGTTATGAAAATTGGTGATACTTTTCATTGGGGAGACGGTTCATTAAGTGGTATAATTGAATACTGTAAGGCTTTAAAGTGTGACTATCATTGGGTATACCAAGGAGTTCAGCATTTACACTTTTTCGTGGAAGCTGGTCTGAAGAACGTATTCTGGCTGCCTGGAACCCCAGTTATTAAACATTATATTCCTCAGACAAAAGAATCCAAGCCCTACGATGTTGTTTTTCGAGGATCTCAATCTGAAGTTCATCTTCACCGTAGCAGACTGTTGAAGTTTTTGCAGAACTCTGGAGTCAATATCGACATTCAGCAGAAACCATACATTGAATGCTTAGAAGACTATACTCAATCTAAAATAGTTTTCAACTGTAGCTTGAACGGAGATACAAATAGGCGGGTTTATGAGGCATTGATGGCAGGAGGTTTTCTCCTTACAGACCGTTTAAGTCTTCAGTCAGGTTTATTTTCTCTATTTAAAGAAGGTATTCATCTAGAGTGCTACGGAAACGAAAGGGAACTGCTCGAAAAAATCAATTTTTATCTTAAAAATCCCGAACGAGCAGAACAGATTGCTTTAGCGGGTCATCAAAAGCTGACAGAGTTTTACAACCAGCATACAGTTCGACAGAAGTTTTACAATTTTGTATTGAAAGGTGAAATTGAGCCACCTTTCTTGCTTGAACATGACAAACGAGTTCTGCATATCAGTCAAAACAGAAGTGAGAAAGAATTTAAGATTCGACTCAAAATTTACGAAATAATTCAAGAAATACATCGAATTAACTCTCAGATAGAACTCTTATATTGGAAAGGGAATAATAAAGAACTGTTGTCCGATTTAGCTGATTTACCACGGTTAAAAATTACATATTCTAATTCGTCAGCAGCTTTATTGGAAATGAAATCTTGGTGTTCTAAGGTTGGTATTCAAGACAAAGTTTTGCTAGAAAATTCACCTTTAGAAAAACAGTTCCAAATTATTTTACTGGATTTACCAGATACACCTGATGCAATAAAGCCTCTCCTATTAGAGATTCAAGAGCAAGTTGCAAAATCCGGTCTTTTATTCGTGATAGGAGACACTAAAAACCACAAAACAAGAATTTTAAACTTGCTAGCGAAATCGAGAGGTTTTCGATCTGTGAGTCTCTGTGCTTTAGGTTCTCACCAGGAGTTAGGAGGCGGGGCTTGCCTTGTTTATCAGAACTTGTCTAAATCCAGCAAGGTTTATCAGAGCCAGCAAAAATCCGAGTTATTTATTAACAAACTTAGTCTCCAAGCAAAGATGCGCTTGCAGTTGCGTTCTCTACCACTAGTTTTACAACTAAACAAATTTGTGAACAGTTTTTTACTAAAGAAACGCTAAGCCACAACTGCGTTTAGTAAAATCTACTGCACTGTATGTTGAATCAACAGTGTAGCTTCAAATGCTTGAAAATTTAACTTTAACTCAACATAGATCGTGATTTTTTTAAGGAGGAATCCATCATGAAAGTTTCTGTTCTCATTAATAATTACAATTATCAACAGTATGTAGTTGATGCTATTGACAGTGTGTTACTACAATCTGTTCCCGTTGATGAAATAATTGTTGTCGATGATAAATCTACAGATGATTCTGTAAATCTTTTAAAGGATAAGTACGCGGGACATGAAAAAGTAAAATTAGTTTTAAAAAATGAAAACCAGGGACAGCTTTCCAGCTTTCATGAAGGCTTTTTTGCGTCTTCTGGCGACATTATCTGTTTTTTGGATGCTGACGATCTTTACAAACATGATTATGTAGAGCAAATTGTCAAGTTTTACATGCAACATCCAGAATGTGATTTCTTGTTTTGTAGCGCTGAAGTATTCGGGAATGAAGAAAAAATTGTTGATGCTTACGAAACCAATCGCGATTTAGGTATTTCTAGAATTGTGACTCTGTATCAGAAAGTCTGGTTGGGACATAGAACTTCAACCTTTTCTATGCGAAGACACGTTCTTGACAAAATATTCCCAATTCCTTATTTAGAAGATTGGCGTATCCGTGCAGATGATTGTCTGACTTATGGCTCATCAATAGTGGGCGCACGAAAGTTTTATCTAGCACAACCTTTAATAAAATACAGAGTCCACGGTCAAAATGGTTATTACGGACGCAGCCATGAAAAGACAAAAGAGTACGAACAACGATATGAGCAAGCAGTTGAACGCCTGATTGCGTATTTATCCAAAAAAATGAACTATCAAAGTAATCTCTACGAGCAAGCTCATATAGAATTTAGAACAATTCCTCATCCTCTAATCCAGGAATACGTGAATGTTAAATCTCTTCTCAATGAGGTTAACCTTCCTCGTTGGAAAAAACTCATGATGTTTATATCAATTTACACTCATTTCCGGACTAAAGGAGATTTATCGGGTCGTTTCTTTCCTCCTGCACGACAAGTGGCGAGTTTGCAACAAGACATTGATGTGAAAAACAAGAACCAGCACATTCTCTGTTGACCAGAGGTTGAAGTTTTCATTTTGGTACACCTTGTAGTTTTTAGGAGCCATTAAAAGTGAAAGTCTCTGTACTTATTAACAACTATAACTACCAACAATATGTTGTTGATGCCATTAATAGTGTCATCAATCAATCAGTTCCTGTTTGTGAAATTATTGTTGTGGATGATAAATCAACAGATAATTCAGTTAGCATATTGCAAGAAGAATTTGCCAATCATGAAACAGTCAGTCTAGTTCTTAAAGAAGTCAATCAAGGGCAATTGTCAAGTTTTAATGAAGGTTTTAATAGGGCTAGCGGAGATATTATTTGTTTTCTTGATGCTGACGATCTTTACAAAGAGAATTATGTCCAAGAAGTCGTGAGCTTTTACAAAGAACATCCAGAATGCGATTTTTTATTTTGTAGTGCTGAATTATTTGGTCATGAAGAACGTATTGCTCATTGCTATGATAAAAACCGTGACTTAGGTATTTCCAGAATTATCACTCTTTACAGTAAAGTATGGATAGGTCACAGGACATCGACTGTTTCAATGCGGAGACATGTGTTAGAAAATTTATTACCAATTCCTTATCTAGAGGATTGGCGTATTCGTGCTGATGATTGCTTAGTTTATGGCGCTTCTATAGTAGGAGCAAGAAAATTTTATTTAGCCAATCCTCTAGTCAGGTACAGAGTTCACGGTAATAATGGTCACTATGGACGCAGTAAAGAAAGGACACCCGAGTACTTGCAGAAATACGATCGATGTGTTGAGCGCTTATTCTCATTTTTGGGAGAAAAAATGAACTATTCCAGTAATCTAAGCGAACAAGCCCATACTGAGTTTCAAACAATTTCTCATCCTACTGAAAAAGAGTTTAAGACATATAGAGCTTTCATCAAATGGGCTAAAATTCCTTTTGTTAAAAAGATAATTATGCTTTTGTCTCTTTACACGCATTATTATAGTAAAAGGGATGTTTCTCATTAACCTACAATTGTTTATTCTCAAAATCTTATTTTGAGAATTTATCATTCAATGCTCGGCAGCGTTTAAAGAAGTTTCTTAGTTTAAAGATAGAAAAATTATGTATTTGCCCATTGTGGTTCTTCATCGTGGATACTCAGCTTACGTACCATATTGTCTGGCACAAGCTAAGGTATTTAATCCTAAAAGTGATATTATCCTGCTAGGAGATGATAAAAATAGTTTTATAAATTTTATTAATCACGAGCGCATAGAGAATTACTACGATGAGGCTAGAGAATTTGAAAAACTCTATTCAGAAAAACATCTGAGTTTTAGTAATTACCAATATGAATTATTTTGTTTTCAAAGATGGTTTGTTATTAAAAATTTTCTAGAAAAAAATAAACTAGAAAAATGCTTACACATAGATTCTGACGTCATGCTTTACGTTGATGCATCAGAAGAATTTTTCAAAAAGTTTGAAAAATTTAATTTTACATTATCAAAAAAAGGTTCGGGACACAATTCTTATATCAAGTATGAGGGAATTAAGAAATTTTGCGAACTCCTTATAAAGTTTTATACTGACCCAGAGTTGTTTCAAATTTTGAATTCCATTAGGGAAAAAGCATTGTTGGCAGGGCAAAAAGCAGGTGGAATTTGTGATATGACTTTGTTGAATCAGTATTACCAAAGGTATTCCCAAGAAATCGGTTTGACATCTGATATGATTGATGGCTCTGTTTATGATGCTAATATAAATTCTTCAGACGGATTTGAAATGCATGAGGGAATGAAAAAGATTTACTGGAAAGATGGATTTTTGTATTGTAAATATCTGGATTCCGATCGAGAAGTTAAATTTAACTCTCTCCATTTTCAAGGTCAAGCGAAAAAGCACATGAAGGACTATTTTACAGGAAATAAACAACAAATACTTTTTTCTTTATTAAAATATAAAGCGATCACAGTATATAATCAATACGCTAATAAATAATCTTAACATATAAGTATAGCATTATTTTTGTGTGTTTTGTTTTCTACTAGTGCCAAAAAAATATTTATCCTCTAGGATGAAAACTTAGAATAAATTAATATTAAATAAAGAAGGATTTTTGAGAGAAAAGGTAAAGTTATGGCTTACACACAAATTGCGGATAATCTCTCTATTGGTGATGGTTGCCCGTTTGCCTTAATAGGGGGTCCCTGTGTTATTGAATCTGAAGATTTCACCTTGAAAATGGCAGAAGAGATTCGCAAGGTATGCGATCGCTTAGAAATATCCTTTATCTTCAAGTCTTCTTTTGATAAAGCCAATCGGACTTCAATTAGCTCTTTTCGAGGACAAACCTTAGATACAGGGTTAGAAATCCTGCAAAAAGTCAAAGACAAGGTTGGTGTGCCAGTGCTTACTGATATCCACGAAAGTTACCAAGCAGCACCTGTTGCTGAAGTAGTGGATGTTTTGCAAATTCCAGCCTTTCTTTGCCGTCAGACAGATTTACTAGTGGCGGCGGCGGCTACAGGTCGAGCAGTGAACGTGAAAAAAGGTCAGTTTCTTGCTCCCTGGGATATGAAAAATGTTGTTCGCAAGCTAGAAGCTGGGGGAGCTAAGAATATTTTGCTCACGGAAAGAGGAACGTCTTTTGGTTACAATACACTGGTAGTAGATTTCCGATCGCTTCCCCAAATGCGAGAGCTAGGCTATCCCGTAGTCTTTGATGCCACTCATAGCGTCCAGATGCCAGGAGGACAAGGAGATAAATCTGGCGGACAAAGGCAGTTCGTACCTTACCTAGCCAAAGCCGCCGCCGCCGTAGGTATTGACGCCCTGTTTATGGAAGTCCACGAAAACCCAGATGTTGCTCCAAGTGACGGTCCAAATATGGTACCGCTATCAAATTTGGAAGAAATCCTGAAATCAATACTGAACATACGTAATACTGTATAGGTACTTTCCCTAGTTAACATAAAATGAGCAACAGTTCCAATTCTGAGTTGCACGAATGTTTATCTCAAGTTAAACTTCTTGCACTAGATGTAGACGGTGTTCTGACCGATGGGGGGCTGTATTATACAGACAGCGGAGAAGAACTAAAAAAGTTCAATGTTAAGGATGGACAGGGAATTAAATTATTGATGCAGGCTGGTATTGAGGTCGCTATCATTACTACAAGCACCTCTAATGCCACTTTGCATCGAGCTCGAAAGCTGGGTATTAAGTACGCCTTTATTGGCATTGAGGACAAGTTAACAGTCCTCAAAAAACTTTGTGAGGATTTGAGTTTATCCCTGTCTCAAGTTGCTTATGTTGGTGACGACATTGTTGATTTACCTATAATGCGTGTCGTAGGTTGTCCTTTGACAGTAGCTGATGCGATGTCGCAGAACAAAGCTTGTGCAATCTACGTCACTCAATTAAATGGAGGTATGGGATGTGTCCGAGAGATTTGCGATCTCTTATTGAAGATTAAGTCAGAAGTTGTTGAAGTCGGACTTTCCTAAGTAAAACAATGACCAGTCGCCAAATCATCAAACGGGTCATAACGTGTCAAGGTACCATACAGCTAGTGACTGCTCTATCAGTACTCAGCTATCAAGAAAAAGAGCAGCAACACCTTGGCTGTGAATATGAAAACTATCTGGTTATCTATGACCTCTATGCTCCGTTAGAGCAAACAGACGCGTTTGTTGCCTTAATTCAGAAAATGGCAACTTTCGTATGTACTTGGAAAGCAATAGTGCATATCACTCCACAGCAAATCCAAGAAATTAAAGACAAACTAAACTGTACGGGTTGTATAGAGATATTCAAGCTAGTGCATAGTTTAGTAGGAGTTGAATCGGCTGATGAAATTTACCTATGCAGGAATTGGCAGTTTGGGAACCAATTGCTAATCAATGCTTATCAACCAGCTCAAAAAATTTGTTATGGGGATAGCATTGGCATATACTTCTCTCAGAATGCGACTGCTATTTTTGGAGCAGCCCAGCCATCAAAAACACCTAAAATCTTGAGGGATATCAAATGGAGTGTTATAAACACAATTAATAATATACAACATAACCTACGTATTAAAACAATTCTCAAAAATGTAAATTTTGATGTAGGTTATTTTGTGTTACCCAATATTATGGGAGAATCACCTCCCATGAAAACTATTGTTGCAGGGAAAGAGGCACTTTTAGAAACTTTTCAAAAGCTGCGAGGTTTGGTCGAGACTGAGTATATTGCTTTTTTGCAAGCAAAACTTACTGATGCTCCTGTTTCGATACTGCTGACTTCTAACTTCTCGGAAGCAGATCGGATGTCTGTAGACGTAGAGATTTCTGCTTATCGTAAATTTTTAACCTCAAAAGAGATAGAGCCAAACTCTATTTTAGTCATCAAGCCCCATCCCAGAGATAACGAAGCTAAAATTGGCCAACTGCAATATGAATTAGCCGACTTGTACAAAGAAGTCATAACTCTATCAAAACCCAGCCTGTTTTTTCTTCCCTTTGAAGTCTTGTTCATGGAGGCTTTTCTAAAGCCAGACCTGACACCAATAAATCCAATTCAGGTATTTGCTGTTAGTTCGGCATGTCTGTCACTCAGTTTGTTATTTAATGTTCCCAGTATCATTGGCTTTGGCGAGCAAGTGACAAGCAATGCTTTCTATGAAAATTACGTGCATGGAAGATTGCAACATGAGCGAGATTTAGAAGCAGCAATTAGAGCAATTGCATAATCCTGTTATTAAAGTAGCAGAACAGTATTGGAAAATAAAGTTTGTAAGATTGATTCTCTATTTGTGGAGGCAATGAAACTATCTATATGAATGTTCTGCATATCAATCAGTCCGATATCTCTGGTGGAGCTGCCATTGCTGGTTACCGTCTCCATCAAGGTTTGCTAGCACAGAAAATTGACTCTCGTTTGCTAGCAGGTAAAGTGAAAACCAGTAGCGATCGCGTAGCTTCTGTTCCAGAGAGGTTCCAATTCATTCAAAAACAAATCAGCCGCGTCACTTGGCGTCTTGGCTTGAACTACATCCATCAGATAAGCAGTTTTGAGATTACAAAACACCATTTTTTTCAAAATGCAGATGTTTTAAACTTCCACAACTTACATACTGGCTATTTTAACTACTTGGCGATTCCATTATTAACTGAAAACAAACCTGTTGTTTTTACTCTCCATGATATGTGGGCTTTTACAGGTCACTGTGTCTATAGCTTTGATTGCGAGCGCTGGAAAATAGGTTGTGGTAAATGCCCTTATCCAGATACAGACCCTAAAATTCCTAGAGATAATACTCACTTGGAGTGGAAGCTCAAAAACTGGGTTTACAGTAAAAGCCAATTGGCAATTGTAACGCTCAGTCAATGGCTGACAGAGCAGGTGAGGCAAAGTATGCTCAATCGCTTCCCCATTTATCACATCCCTAATGGTATTGATACGCAAGTTTATCAGCCTCTTGATTCAGAAAAGAGCCGCTTTGTACTTGGTATCCCTAATGGCAAAAAAGTTTTGATGTTTGCAGCAGAGGTTTTGACAGATCGTAGAAAGGGAAGCGACTTGCTGCAAGCAGCTCTGCGTATGTTACCTGAGTCTTTAAAAACAGAAACTGTGTTGCTCATTTTGGGTGATGGTGGAGAAGCAATTTCTGAATCAGTAGGAATGGCAACTATAAATTTAGGTTACATTAGTAGCGATCGGCTCAAATGCCTAGCTTATTCCGCTGCTGACCTGTTTGTTTTTCCCACCCGTGCAGATAACCTCCCCCTTGTATTGCAAGAGAGCATGGCTTGTGGGACTCCTATGGTTTCGTTTAAAATCGGTGGTGTTCCCGATCTCGTGCGTCCAAATATCACCGGCTACTTAGCGACACCAGAGGATGCCAATGATTTCTGTAACGGGATTGTGCAGCTGTTAGAAGATGATTCTTTGCGCCAGTGTATGCGCCAGAATTGTCGGGCGATCGCTCTTGAAGAATACTCTCTAGAATTACAAGCTCGTCGTTACATACAGCTATATCAACAAGTTCTGCGACATTAAAATAATGCAGTTACGTAAAAGTAAATGAAAGCTATCGCCCTATTTGACTCTTGTTGGGATGGACATCATCCAACCTACTTTAGGTTCTTTACCAGAACTTTGCTTGAACTTGGTTATCAAGTTGTAGCTTTTTGCCCAGAACCTAAGAAATTGCATGAATGGGTAAGTTCACATTGCCCAAATCAGATCGAACAGTTTTACACCTTTACAGCGCAAGAACCAGAAATACCTTCAACCTCGCTGTTCGATACTTCATTTTACTCAATTTCTCCATTACGACGAGTTATTACTACACTCGCATACTGGAAATATGCTGCTGAGGCTCTTCAAAATGCATCACTGAAAATTGGCTTTACACCAGATCTCGTCTTTTTTCCTTGGATTGACAGTTACTTATCTCCTTTGTTAACACACCATTTGGTTAATAAAATATTTCCTTACAATTGGTCTGGTCTTTATTTTCGACCTCTACATTTACGTGTCAAACAGAGGTTATCCTTTGTTCGTCTCGGTCCTCTTAATCCAGATGCAGTTCTTAAATCTTCTTATTGTCGATCCATCGCTTTACTAGATGAAGGTGTGGCTGACAAATTGCAGAACAAACTTAACAAAAAGCCAGTTGTTGTTTTTCCTGACTTTGCAGACCAATCACCGCCGGATACCAATTACTCCATTATTCAGCAAATTCGAGAAAAGGCTAAAGGTCGGAAAATCATTGGCTCATTAGGTTCTCAAAGCAAACGTAAAGGTATTTTGACGCTATTAAAAGTAGCCGAACAGTCAATCGCTGAAGATTGGTTTTTTATTTTTGTTGGTTCATTGACTGAATATGCCTTTCTTCCTGAGGAATTAATGCAAATTCGTCATTTAGCTCAATCGCCTCCCCACAACTGCTTTTTCCACTTTCAACATATTCCTGATGAAGCACAATTTAATGCTTTGGTTAAGGAATGTGATGTTTTATCTGTAGTTTATGAAAATTTTCCTTACAGCAGCAATATGCTAGCTAAGGCAGCCATCTTTAAAAAAATGGTTATTGCGAGTGAAAATTTTTGTATAGGTGAGAGGGTACGAAAGTTTAGATTAGGCTTAACCATTGCAGAGAGTAATGTTAGACAGTATGTTGAAGCATTACGTTGCTTATTCAATCTAAAAAAAGCCAATTTTCATTTAATCAAACCGGACTTTGAAGGATACTGCCATTTACATTCTTTAGAGCAAGTAACTCTGTCTTTTCAAAAAATTTTAGCGGCTATTTAGCTATTTTTAATTATGAGCTACTTATAACTGGTTTTAGGAGAATTTCTATGATTAAAATTGTGTATGATTATCAAGTTTTTTGCTGGCAGCAATATGGAGGAATATCACGATATATCTGTGAGCTTGTAAATCATTTGGCTGAGGATAAAAATTTTGATGTCAAAATTTTGGCAATGGCTTACGTTAATCAATATTTGAAAGCCCTGCATAAGAATAAGGCCAATACTGTTGTTGGTTATCAAATACCAAAAATACCAAAAACGGGAAATTTAATTAGAAGCTTCAATAGTAATCTTTCTAAGATTTATCTTACAGCAAATAGACCACATATTATACATCAAACTTTTTACTATCCTCAAAGAATAGTTTCCCGTAAAGTCAAAGTGGTAGCTACTGTTCACGATATGCTGCATGAAAAATTTCCACATTTTTTTCCAGGATATCGCACCTCGACTGAAAAAATTGAGGCCATAAAAAGAGCCGATCGGATTATATGCGTTTCTGAGAATACTAAGAAAGATTTGATGGAAATATTAGATGTTAATTCTGAAAAAATATCTGTTGTTTATCATGGAGTCGCTGTACCCTTTAAAACGAAACATGATAACATTCACCAACTTGAGCCGTATATTCTTTATGTTGGTGCTAGAGAAGGATACAAAAATTTTCAAGGTCTGTTGCAAGCTTACGCTACTTCCGATCAAATAAAAAATAACTTTAATTTAGTGTGCTTTGGTGGAGGTTCATTTTCCAGTGACGAATTAAGGCGAATGGCTGCATTAGGATTAACTGAAGAACAAGTTTTATACTTTTCTGGTGATGATACGGCTCTGACAGCTTTATATCGATATGCTTCCGTTTTTGTATACCCTTCACTTTACGAAGGGTTTGGTATTCCACCCTTAGAGGCAATGGCACTGGCTTGCCCGGTAGCTTGCAGTAACAAGAGTTCTTTACCTGAAGTTGTTGGCAATGCAGCTGAGTTCTTCGACCCTGAAGAAGCTGAAAGCATTACCGAAGCGTTAGAAAAGATTTTGTTCTCAGAACAAAGAGCTTTGGATTTAGTCACGCTGGGGAAAGAAAGAGTAAAACTTTTTACATGGGAAAAATGTGCAAAGCAAACAGGGCTAGTTTATTCTTCTTTACTATAAGAAGATCTGGGAGGTTAGAATCTTGCATCCTTCAAAATAACAAGCTTTAATCTTAACCCTCTTAAGATACTTGCAGTGATTTATTTTACAATATTTAGATAACACTACTCCCTTCCCAGTGTAAAATTACCGATCCTGTTCTTTCTTTTTCTTGGCGTCCTTAGCGTCTTGGCAGTTTTTTAATAGGTAATTTTCTGGCGGAAAGGGAGTAACAGAAAAATATGGTCAATGTAAACTATCAGTAAAGATACTTTATAAATTCACGGATAGTCCTGATAGCAAAAGTTTACATAGAATAAATTACAAGGGAAAAGATAAATCACAGGTTAAGACTCAAGTTGAGGGCAGCAATCCACCGCGTTCAAAGTAGATGCAGTCTTGAAACTATAGAGAAAGCAAATGAAAGTACTAGTTACGGGTTCAAGTGGTTTAATTGGCTCTGAAGCTGTTGCATATTACGATAGAGAGGGTCATCATGTTGTTGGTGTGGACAACAATATGCGTGCTACCTTCTTTGGTGCTCAAGGAGACACGACTTGGAACCTTCATCGTTTGAAGGACAACACTCAGTTTTTTGAACACAAGAATATAGATATTCGCGATCGCCAAAGTATTTTTGATTTATTCAAAGAAAATCCTTTTGACCTGATCGTTCACTGTGCAGCTCAACCGTCTCACGATAAAGCTTGTCAGATTCCGCTCTTGGACTTTGAAGTTAATGCTTTGGGTACAGTAAATTTACTGGAAGCCACGCGACAGTTCTGTCCGGAAGCTGTCTTTATTCATATGAGTACTAACAAGGTCTATGGTGATGCTCCAAATGAGGTACCATTGATTGAGAAAGACAAACGATATGACTACGCTAGAGCAGAAGATTTCAACGGTATATCAGAAAACTGTCGCATTGACCAATGCTTGCACTCTCTGTTTGGGGCTTCTAAAACTGCAGCTGATGTTGTAGCTCAAGAATATGGTCGCTATTTTGGCATGAAAGTAGGAATCTTTCGCGGAGGTTGTTTAACCGGACCTTCTCATTCCGGAGTAGAATTGCACGGCTTCTTGTCATACTTGGTGAAGGTAGCAGTAAGTGGCGGTACATACAAAGTTTTTGGTTACAAGGGTAAACAAGTCCGAGATAACATCCACAGCTACGATGTCATTCAAGCATTTGAAGCATTCCGACGCAATCCCAAACCGGGCGAAGTATACAATTTGGGTGGGGGACGTGAAAATAGCGTATCAATCCTTGAAGCGTTTGACCTAGTTGAGAGCTTGACAAACCGCAAGATGAATTGGGTCTATGTTGAGCAGAACCGAATTGGCGATCACATTTGCTACATTTCTGATTTAAGCAAGATGAAGTCACATTTCCCAGAATGGGGAATTACTTTGAGTATCAAGGAGATTTTTCAGGAAATCGTAGTCGCTCAAGAGGAACAGTATGCCAGAACTTAGTCAAAACAGCACACTCTGGATTGACCGCAACCAGATCGGAAGCGATCGCAAGATTATGCTATTTAACCTTGCAACAGATGGTCATCATCCTGGTTATATTCAGCATCTGATTAACTTCTGGGGTGAACGCGGCGGTCCGGGATGCCTTGATGTTGTCGTATCACCCAAGTTCATGCAACGGCATACTGATATTGTTAACTTGGCTTCAAAATACGGTCAAGACCGGGTGAACTTTGTTCCGATAAGTGTTGCAGAAGAAACTGCTTTTTTTCCTCAGTCAAGTTATTTGAACAGGAAAATTTATTTTTTTCAAGAGTGGAAGTTATGCCGCAAGTACGCTAAAGCACTCAATGCAACTCATTGTTTGTTAATGTACTTTGATACGCTTCAAATTCCTATAGCTTTTGGTGGAAAATCTCCATGTTCTTTCTCCGCTATCTACTTCAGACCGACCTTCCACTACGATGACTTTGAACACTACAAGCCCACTTGGAAAGACCGATTGCAGCAGTCTTATGAAAAATTCTTGCTATCTTTGGTTTTGCGTCATCGACAGTTAAAAACTTTGTTATGCTTAGACCCTTTTGTGTTGAAACATTTGAACCAGTTCAACACTGCTGCGAACATGGTATATCTACCAGACCCAGTGGAGATTTATAACAACACCTCAACAATGCCTCCAGAGAAACTGCGTCATAGTTTGGGTGTTGAGGCTGACCGGAAAGTTTTGCTTTTATTCGGCGGGTTGAATCAACGTAAAGGGCTACACCAGCTACTAGAAGCTGTTTCTCTTTTACCATCGAATGTGTGTCAGAAACTTTGTTTGTTACTGGTTGGGCCGATCGATTCTGGGATAGAATCACAGGTTCGAGCTAAAATTGCTCATCTTTCTCAGTCTTTGCCAGTGCAAATTATTACCTGTAACCAATTCGTTGTTGACCGTGATATTCAAACATACTTCCAGCTAGCAGATGTCATACTGGCTCCATACCAACGTCATGTTGGAATGAGCGCTATTTTGGTTAGGGCGGCGGCGGCTCAAAAACCTGTTCTATCGTCAGATTATGGTTTGATGGGAGAAATTACTCGCCGCCACCAGCTTGGTTTAACAGTTGACTCAACTGTACCAAATGAAATTGCTCGAGGGTTAACTGAGTTTTTACTTGAAACTCCAGAAAAGTTTTGCGATCGCAATAAAATGAAACTTCTAGCCGAGCAAAATACAGTTGAACAATTTGCCAGTACTATTTTTAGTTATATGTAAATGAGTAAAAAAACAGTTGCTATTTTTGATTTGTGTGTCACTTCAAATAGCCCGATTGGAAGTTGTCTTCTCCAAATGATTCGTGGGTTATGTGAAGACTATCAATTTGTAGTCTTTGCAGACAAGTTTGAAAATCCAGCACCCGATCGAATTAAATGGATTAGAGTACCACTCCCAGAAAAACCTGTTTTTCTCCGCTTCATGGCATTTAATTGGCTTGCACCTCAGTACTATCGAAACTACGTTCGCGTTGAAGGTGAACCTCAAATTGTTATAGGTACTGAAGGAGAATTTCCTAACTGTGATATTTGCTATGCACATTTTTGCCATAAAGCATACTTGAAACGGTTTCCAAATAAAGCCAGTTTTCCAAGAAGATTCGCTCGTTCAATTAACAGACGGTTTAATGCCAGTCAAGAAGTCAAAGCATATACTCATGCCGAAACTATTGTTGTTCCATCCAAAGGGCTGGCTAATGAGTTAACTCAAGTCTACGGTTCCTTGCTCGAAAAGAAAATCAAAAGAATTCCTAACCCAGTTGATGTTGAGCACTTTACACGCCCTCAAACCTTTGATTCCCAATTAATGCGTACAAAGCTAGGATTGAGTTCAGAGGATGTAGTGCTTGTTTTTGCAGCGTTAGGTGACTTTGATCGCAAGGGTTTAAAGCCATTACTTGAAGCTTTAGCAATTCTAAAAAATCCTCAGGCAAAACTACTTATTGTTGGTGGTAATCACAGTGAAATTAAAGAATATGCAGCAATTAGAGATAGATTAGAAATTGCCGAAAAAGTAGTTTTTTTAGGTTTTCAATCAGATGTACGCCCTTATTTATGGCTATCTGATTTATTTGTTTTTCCATCAAACTATGAAGTATTTCCTTTAGTGACTCTTCAAGCTGCTGTTGCTAGCTTACCCATTATTGCAACGAAAGTCTATGGAGTAGAAGAGTTTTTACAAAATGGTGTTAATGGGTGGTTGATTGAACGAGATGCAAAATGCATTGCAGAAACATTAAAAGTTGCACTTACCGATCGCGAAAGACTACTGCAAATGGGTGTAGCAGCACACCATAAGGCTTCTGAGTACAATAAAACTGTTTTTGTAGAACGCTGGCACACTGTTTTATCATCCTTAGTTTAAGGTCAATCAACTACTAGTAATGAGTAAATATGATTAGTTCAGAGCGAGAAAACGAGTTAGAAAAACTAGTAGAATCCCCTCGAGTCGCTTGGGTATTTCCCACTATTGAAGGAGGTAATTATTGGCACCCTTTATTTAGCGAATTTACAAAAATATTTCCACAGACGATTATATATACGGGTTTTTGGACTGGCTTTGCTTCGGGATATGAGAATTCATTCAAGGTAGAGTTAGTGGGAAAAATGAAGTTATTGACCATAACTGAATCAGAAGAATCATACTCCCGTGGTGTTATGTATGTTTCTCCCGCTATTATAGGGAAACTTCTGAAATTTAAACCACAGATAGTTTTTGCAAACGGTTTTTCGGCATGGACTTTGTTGGCAATATTGCTTAAGCTACTGACCAAATGGCGAGTGATTATTGCTTATGAAGGTAGTACGCCAAATGTAGACTTTCGTAACTCTCCAATTCGCCTCTTCTTCCGCAGGAGGATGGTTCAGTTTGCTGATGCTTTTATTACCAATAGCGAAGCAGGTAAGGCTTATTTAATTGATATACTGGGTGCTAAGCAAACTCGCACTTTTGCTCGACCCTATGAAGTACCGACAGCTAAGGCAATGTCAAAGTTAGCAGAAAACAGTGAATTGAATCAGCAAGAGCTACAGCAACCTATATTTCTATTTGTAGGACAGTTAATTCCTAGAAAAGGTCTACATTTATTACTCAAAGCTTGTGAAATTCTTCAACAACGAGGATGCAGCAACTACACATTAATGATTATTGGTCAAGGACCTGACAGAGAGAAGTTGGAAAATATGAGTAAGGACTATGGGTTAGAACAATCCATCAAGTGGATAGGATGGGTTGACTATAGTCGTATAGGAGAATATTTTCAACTAGCAGATGTTTTTATCCTTCCTACTTTAGAAGATACCTGGGGAATGGTTGTGCTGGAAAGTATGGCTTACGGTAAACCCATTTTATGCTCTAAGTGGGCAGGAGCATCTGAATTAGTGCTTGACGGACACAATGGCTACCTTTTCGATCCGCGCAATCCTGAAGAGGTAGCCGATGCTATGTATCAATTCATCAGTACTCCAGACTTAATTGCCTCTTTTGGGAGAAACTCCAAACAGATTATAGCTGAACATACTCCAGAGACCGCAGCACAGTTTCTTGCGAAAGTCACAAACTGCATATTACTAAATAGTACTGTCACCTAAATAGTTTTCAGAAATACGTATGCATTACGCTCCAACTTAGCGCAGACCAATATGAACTTGTACAAGACTTTATTATCTCTAACCCTTATCCTTAGCGGACTGACAGATCTAACCCGTAAATTTAGCTTTGGTCCAATCAGCAGTCAAGGTGTACTGACCATACTTCTAGCTGGAGCAAGTTGGTTTCTAGTACTTTCTCGCTCTAGGATGCCTAAAGCTGTATTATCAACATCATGTCTGGTACTCTTTATCTTATCAAACCTCATCATTTGGTTTTGGTTTTCTTCAAAATCTAGTTTGCCCATTGTTAATGCAATTCAGAACCAAGCAGTATTTTTAGCATTTGTAGGATTTACGATACTTAGTATTACACAGAGTTACCGCACCTTTGATCCCCCAGAGTATATCAGCCATACTTTCACAAGAGCGGCTCAGATATCAGTGGGGCTTTACGGGCTAAGTATTGTTTTAGGTGGTCCGGGAACGAGCAGTATTATGGGTGCTCGCTCATTTGCCTTATTCGCTATTATAGGGCTTGCTTGGTTTTTGGCATGGTGGCGATATCGCTTACCGGGAGGATTCTTGTGGTCGATTTCCACGACAATCGCGATCGCTTTTAGTTTTTCCCGCACAGCAGCAATCATATGTTTAATTCTATTCCCCTTATCTCAAATATCCTTAACAACCATTAAGGGCTGGGTGCGTTTGATTGCCACTATATGTCTCATAATTACAGTGTCGTATTTAGCATTTACATTTGTAGAACCAATACGAGCTCGTTTTACAGACGTAGGGGATAATGCTACTGTTGGTGGTGTCAAAATCAATACAGCTGGACGAGGTGCAGCTTGGCCAATTGCATACGAATCAGCATTGCAATCGCCTTGGATTGGTAAAGGACCAGGTTCTGTTACAATCGCTCTCAAAGCTGCTGGTCCCGCTTTCGATCACCCACATAACGATTACTTAAGAATTTTTCATGATTACGGTTTAATTGGTACGCTCCTATGGTTTCTGGGATATTTTGGATTAATGGCGAAAACTTGGCAAAACTGGCAGTGGGCAGACCGCAACGATAGAACGGTTGCTCATATTCACCTTGCTGCTTTCCTTGCTTTGGTAGCTGTCGCATTAGGAATGCTAAGTGATAACGTGGTAGTATACATTTTTTCAATGAATCCATTAGGCATACTAGTAGGAGCTTCCATTGGAAATGGGAGTCGCCGTAGAAAGGAAATTAATTCAGATCGTGACTGGTCTTTAGTATCAGGTAATTTAGGAAAATTAGTGACTTAAATGTAAGGAGCTTTTTGTCATTAAATATAACTTGGTCAAAAATTTCTGTTTGTTTAAACCTCTTTGATTTCATGATTTGAAAACATTCTCTACGTCAAACAGTTTTGTAAGCGAAGATGAGGAATCATGAGAATAGCTTATATAATTCTTGCACATAAGAATCCCACACAACTAACTCGTTTAATTTTAAGATTAAATAATGCTTCTCATGAAGCCTTCTTTTTTATTCATATTGATGGCAACACAAAACCTGAAGTTTACAATCAATTCATAGAAAAACTCAAGCATTTTTCAAATATTTATTTTTTAAAAAGATATAAAACTCATTGGGGAGATTTTAATATTGTCAATGCCACCCTTGAAGGAATCCAACAAATATTTAAACTACATTTAAACTTTGATTATTCTGTATTACTTTCAGGGCAAGATTACCCAATAAAGCCCGTGAATGAATTTAAAAAATTTTTAAAAGACAATCAAGGAAAAGAATTTATAGATTTTTTCTCACTGTATTCAAAAAATAAGTGGGTTAAGGAGCTTGGACACTATCCAGCCCTAAAAAGAATTAATGTTTGGCATTTTCGTTTTCGCGGAAACCATTTTCACATTCCTCTCAAGCGAAAATTTCCTTATGGATTTGAGCCATATGGAGGTAGCCAGTGGTGGTGTTTGTCAAAAGAATGCTTGAATTATATTAATCAGTTTGTTCAATCTAATTCTCAGTTTGTGAATTATTTCAAATATACTTATGTTCCTGATGAGATCTTCTTTCAAACAATTATTCTCAATTCTCAATTTAAGGATAGAACTATTAATAATAATTACAGGTATATTGACTGGTCAAAACACAATCCTACTCCTCCAGGAATTTTAGAGGAAGATGATTTTGATAAGCTTTTCAAAGCCTCACATTTTTTTGCTAGAAAATTTGATATAGTGATAAATTCAAAAATTTTGAATCTAATTGATGAAAAAATATTAGATTTTCAATGTTATTGACTAAATAGTAAAAAGACGAATTATAGTTCTTTTTACCTAATAAAATAAGTATATTGAGCGTCAATATACAATTATAAAAAGGTGATTTTTATGAAAGTGCTAGTGCTACATAACCGCTATCAACTAGCAGGTGGAGAAGATGGAGTAGTACAGGCTGAAAAGTCTTTACTAGAGGCAAACGGTCACAAAATACGTGTGTTAGAAGTTAGTAATAAAGACATTACAAATCCATGGGATAAAGTGACAGCTGGTATCAACGCAATTTACTCACATTCTGCTAAACAACAAGTTAGCCAAGAAATTGAGCATTTTCGTCCTGATGTAGTTCACGTACACAACTTTTTTCCACTGCTGTCTCCTTCAGTCTATGATGCTTGTAAAGAAAATGGGTTACCTGTTGTACAAACTTTGCACAACTACAGACTTGTTTGTCCAAAAGCAATGCCTTTTCGTGAAGGCAAAATTTGTGAAGATTGTATTGGCGAGTTAATACCCTGGCAAGGTGTTGCACATGGCTGCTACCGCAACTCACGCCTGCAAAGTTCTGCTGTAACTGCTATGATTACATGGCATCGACTGCGAGGGACTTGGCGTGAACGGGTAGATGCCTATATTGTCTTTACCCAATTTCAAAAAGAGAAATTGATTCCGGCTGGCTTGCCATCGGACAAGATTTATATAAAACCAAATTTTGTTTTTGCTCCTGATTCTCTAACTCAAAATGAAAAACGTGGTGACTATTTACTTTTTGTAGGCAGATTATCTGAAGAAAAAGGAGTTTCAGTCTTAATTGATGCCTACATAGAAAATGATTTACGCGTACCGCTAAAAATTGTTGGTGATGGTCCTTTACGCCAAACTTTGCAACAAAAGGTTAAAAATGCTAATGCTGACAAAGCGATTCAATTCTTGGGATTTCAAGATAAGCCAACAGTATTGAATCTGATGCAGAATGCACAATTTTTAGTCTTTCCTTCTATTTGGTATGAAGGTTTTCCCTTAACAATCGCTGAAGCTTTTGCGTGTGGTCTACCCGTACTAGTGACTAAATTAGGTGGTATGGTAGAAATTGTAGAAGATGGCGTAGCTGGTTGCCATTTTGAAGCAGGAAATATAACAGATTTAACAGCCAAAATCAAATGGTTAATGACTCATCCAGAAAAAAGAACTGCTATGGGTCAGAATGCTCGTCAAACATATGAAGCTAAGTATACTCCCCAAGCTAATTATCAGCAGTTGATGAACATTTATCAACAAATTGCCAACAAAAAGTCAGCTTGAGGATATTGCTTATTTGTTACTCCAAAGCTTACTGTTTACTCTCTTAGCTAAATCTTCTTTTTCCGAAAGTGGCGCACCATGTATGCACCGAAACTGAGGGCTGTTGCAGATCCCAAAATGGTGAGGGGTTCGGGAACAGATTTAGAATTATTCATCTTATTAAAAAATGAGAGATTGTTTGACGATCTCGACTGATTCTCATCAGTGTTGGAAAAATCAGCAAAATCATCAGAAGTATTGGAAGAATCAACGAAATTATCAGTCCGTTGGTCAGTCCATGCTGAAGTCCCTGCTGAAAGGGCACCATATTTCTTTACTGCACCATTTGTTGGTGTATAGTAGGATAATAATGAATCACCCGAAAGAGCAAACTTAGGATCGGCATTCACTGCACCAGACCCTTCGGCAGGAACATTGTAAAAAAGATTGTTGCTTACACCAGTCTTAGCTCCTATCGTGTTGTTCCCCTTGTTTTGTCGAAAGAAAATGTTATCGCGTATCTGCTGGTCGGGAGCTTCCCCTGCTGCTGAATTCAAAAGCTTGCCATCCTTATCAAGAACAATCGTGTTTGCAATAATTTTGAGATTGTTCATTTTACCCAAAAAATTACCAAGTAAGACAGGATCATCCGTGTTTGCAAAGATGTTGTGATGTACGTATAAATTATTTCTTTGCCGCCCCTTTCCAAACATTGCTAGGGGATAAGTCCCACCCGTAATTATATTATGATTAAATTCAATGTTGTCACTGTCTACCTCCACTGCATAATAAGGGTTATCGCCCACCCACTTATTGTGGTGTACGTGAATGCGCGTTGAGTTATCAGTTGCTAAAGAAACTGTACTGTTAAAGGTAGAGTTAGAAATCTCACAGTTAATACATTGTTGATGCCACAATTCCAAAGCCATTTGTGGAGTTTTGCCACTTGCCCAAGCACTCCACTGATCGACATTAATATTTAAATTAGAAAACTTAACGTTTTTCAAAACTCCAGATGGACTATTCCAGGGTTGGTCTTTAGACCAAGCATCACTGATTGACGTAATTCCTGCGCCACCACGTGCTCTGGAATCAAGATCTATAGTATCCACTAGAACATTTGACAAGTTGCCGATGGCCATAGAGGAAGTTTGCTTACCACCTCCACCCAAAACGCGATTGTTATGAGAACTGTCTCTAATCTTAATGTTGTATATCTTGCTATTGGAAACTCTTTCCATATTGATAGCCTCATTCGCATATCCATTGAACGCCGCATCTTGAATATTTAATTGATTGGCGTCTCGAATGAACATACCCAGTCCATATTTACGATTATTTCCATCAAATTTAATGCCTCTAATGGTGACATCTTTAACTTTAACCACTTGAAGCTCTCCCATTATGGTGGTTGAACCTACGCCTGAACCCACAAGGTTCAATCCTGACGGGACTGAAACTTTTCCACCAAGATCGTACTGACCAGCTCCTACCTTAACAGTGTGTCCGCGATCGGGAGCGACAGATGAAAGGGCTTTTTGCAGGGTACGCCAGGGTGAAGACTGCGTACCGTTTCCTGAATCTGCTCCCTTAATGTCTACGTAGTACTCAGCAGCAAAAGCTTGCTCTGTATATCCGCAAAAGAAAAAACCAAACGGCAATAACCAGAGAATAGAAGACCTTAATCGAACATTCTTCATAAGTTTTGTACTGAATGACTCAAAATTTTCAACCTTTAAAGTCCAAGTGATGGTTCGGTAGAAACCTCTTGCACTAAATTTCAACTCCCTAAGTTGGCAGCCCTATGTTGATACCTGATTAATTCTAAATTTCTGATTCCAAAAGCTTGAAAATCTTTAACTCTAAGGGTAAATGCGTTTTGCTGAAAAAGAATGGCATTAGTACGGTATGACGTAAATAGAAACTACTCACGAGATTTTAACTGTTGTATCTATTTATACCGCCTATAACCCTGGATAAATGGCAGCCTTTGAAATTAAAAGGCAATAACTATTCCAGAATAACTACGACGCAAAAGGATTGTCAACTTATATTATTATGCTTTAACTTAATATTTGCTTCAGAAAGATACTAGCATAAACCTCTTGACAACAGGTATTTATTTTGCAAATGCTTATAAAAAATCTACTGATACGGAAAATCAATTTTTCAAAAAACGCACTACAGTACCAGTAAGCGGAATTTTTAAAACAGAAGTTGTTTCACGCTTCAAGGAGATTCTAATTAAGTAGCCGTCATGAACTGCGTACACCAGGAGTGGATAAAAAACCTTTCTTATCTTCAGCCTAGCTGCCCTGTGCCTTTCTTCCAATAATGAAGATGCACAAGGCGGATTTATGAAACTGTGTTGTAAACTACTAACCCAACAGCTTAAGCATTTTGCTTAAGCAACGCCATCCACATATCTGAAGGTTCGGAATAATAATCAATTTCTTCAACTTGATACTTCTCAACCTGAGAGCCAATTTGCAAGACAATACAATCGCCGCGATTGACACCTTTCCCCTGCCCCGTCATATAACCTTGCGTGAGGTTATCTATAGGTTCAAATATATAGTCATGTCCGCAAACCAATTGACTATAGTCGTGAGTTTTATTTTTCTGTTGTTTTAATCTATTTCTTATAAAAGAAACTAATGTAGAAATCCATACACTAGGGCTGATGCTTGACCTGGTAGAAAACATAGAAGAATTGGAGAAAAAATAAATTATGGAATTAATAACAAAGGCTAAATTAAATGATAAGTTTCTTTCATTTTAACGCGGGCAGAATCTCAATAACCAATATTTAAGTTGTTCCCAGCAGTTAGTGGCTCCCCAATCGGCGGTTCTACAAGATGGCTGTCTTACTGAAGAATTTGATGTAACCTCTGCTGCAGAAGTCTTTTGTCAGATATCATTCCGCTTTCCAAAGGAGGAATCTAGATATTTTCTCTTTTTGCCCTGTGAAAGTACTTGACATTAACCCAGGAGTTATTGCTATACTCTATTATGTAAAGTGATGGGGCGTAGCCAAGTGGTAAGGCAGCGGGTTTTGGTCCCGCCATCCCTAGGTTCGAATCCTAGCGCCCCAGTTAATACATTTAAGAGCAATACCTTTTAAATAGTTGGTAACTAATATGGTTTTTTCTGTCCCAGAGCCTTGAGACTGAGATGGAAAACTATTCCGAAAGTTTTTCTAGAGTTTATTGATAGTTCAACGGCAGAATTAATGGTGTATCTTAGAAGCCGGTGGTTAGTATTTTAATTGTAAGAGAGTTAATTTGCCTTGCGTAATGTTACTGTAGTTATAGTGCATCCCTTCGGATTGGCTAAAGTATTAAGTTGCACACAGGGTAATGGGTCTATCAAGTTAAGTTATTAATTGTGCTCAAGTTTGCTTTGAGACAGTAGGAACAATTGGTTAGCCAGGGAAGACAATGATGAACCAGGGTGAATCGAAGCGCTTGACATTCTAAATGTGCCAAGATTGAGTCGAAGCGTGAATCTACGTAAGAAATACGAGTTATAAGATTTACCAAGATTATGCTGAAGTCAGAAAAATATTTTCATCCTTCGTTAGAAACTTACGCGGCTCCATTAAATCGTGCAGATGATGATGACTTGAATCTAGGCAAAGTTGGGCAAGCTCTGCGACGGAGAGCACTCTTAATAGTTGGTATAACTGGTGTGGTAGCAGCAGGAGCCGTACTGAAGGCGAAGATGGAACCTCCAGTATATAAAGGGACATTTGAGATTTTAACCAAGCCTGTTTCTGGAGAGGGTCGGGCAGTAGCGAATCTTCCTCAAACTTTGGGTTCCCAAGGTACAGTATCACCTCCTGAGTTAGAGGAATCAGTGGATACAACCATTGCAGTTCTGCAAAGCCGGGGGATGCTAGAACCAGTTATTAAAAAGCTTCAGGATAAATATCAGAAGAAATATCCAGATCTAGACCTGAGTTACGAATCAGTTCTTGAGAATTTTATCATTACACCTACAAAACAGAATATTTTGGAGATTGAATACACGGCTCCAGAGCAGGAGGTAGTGCGTAATTTCTTGAAATTAGTTGCTGATGCATATTTAGAGTACAGTCTTAAGGAACGTCAGGCGGACATCAATCAGGCAATTCTTTTTGTTAACAAGCAAGTTAAACCAATTAGAGGGCGTGTTGAGAGTTGGCAAGACAGATTGCGAACTATTCGACAAGTTAATAACATGGTTGAACCAGCACAAAAATCTCAAGAAGTGTCTGGTCATATTGCTACTTTAACTCAGCAGCAACTGGAAAATCGGTCAATGCTGGAGCAGATGAGAGCTAAGTACTTCGACTTACAAAAGGAACTAGCACAAGAGCCTGGGGAAGCAGCTAGTAATTCGTTACTAAGTGACAATCCTCGTTACCAAAAGATACTAGATCAGCTCTTGCAACTAAATGCCGATATTTCCAAACGAGGTTCTGTATTTACAGATGACGAAGAAGGCATGAAGCGTCTCAACCAACAGAAGGCAGCATCAATTGCGTTTCTACAGCAGGAGCGACAAAGAGTTAACAAAGATTTTCAAAGCCGCATTCGGGAATTAGAAGCACGCGATTTATCCTTAACTGAAAAAATAAATAACCTTAATAAGTATGTAAAAAGCTTAGCAAACATCAATCGGGATTACGATAACATTCAGCAGGAGTTAAAAATTGCTAGCGAAAATCTCAATCAATTTTTAGCCAAACAACAAGCATTGGAGATAGAAAAAGCTCAAAAGCAGCAACCGTGGAAGTTATTAGATCCAAAACTGACTACAGTACGAAAACCTGAAGCTGTCTCAGACAGTGCCAAGATTTACTTAGTTATGGGAGCGGTTCTAGGGTCATTGTTAGGTGTCGGAGCAGCTTTAGTTGTGGATAAGCTAAGTAATGTCTTCTACACTGCCCAAGACCTCAAAGATTCGACCAGACTACCACTGCTAGGTATAGTTCCTCTCAGAAAAGAACTTGGAGCAATGGCTTGGCAAGAGGCAGCTGGGGAAGTTCAACAAGCTGCTAGAGCTTCATTTTTTGAAGTTTTTCGCTCTCTGTACACTAATATTCTTTTACTAGGTTCAGACACATCCATCCGATCGCTAGTCATTAGTTCACCAGCACCAGAGGATGGAAAGACAACTGTTGCAGTACACCTTGCTTTAGCTGCAGCGGCAATGGGACATCGAGTTTTGCTAGTGGATGCCAATTTACGAACTCCAACCATACACAATCTTGTAGGATTGATGAATATTCAAGGTCTTACCGATGTCATTTCACAAGACTTAGACTGGAATAACGTGATTGAGCGATCGCCCGTAGAGGACAACCTGTTTGTCTTGACAGCTGGTCCCACTCCGCCCGACCCCATCCGGTTGCTTGCCTCTCAAAAGATGCAGGATTTAATGAATCAGCTGCAATCCACTTTCGATTTAGTAATTTATGACACGCCGCCTCTTATGGGCTTTGCAGATGCTAATTTGCTAGCAGCCAATACCAATGGACTGGTACTCACTGCTGGGTTAGGTAAACTCAAACGAACTCTATTCCAACAATCATTAGAGGAGCTCCAAGTCTCTGGCACACCGATATTAGGAGTCATCGCTAACAAATCCAAAGATGTGACCACAACCTCTTACAGCTACTATCAGCAATATTATAAAAAGAGTATGAGCGCTGACCGGGTTGAAGACAGCACTAACTCAGACTTCAGCAATTTCCACTCAACCTCGTCTGGAAAAAAGACTAAACAAGAGTAGTGACCATCCCCGAAAAACTAGCTGTTTGAATTTATAAGATTGTAGTTACGCTATAGCGCAACTACAATTTAGTTATTTCTCTGGAGATTTTAAAGCCCGATCTAGAACTTGTCGAGCTTCCTCTGCTTTTGCTCTGGCTTCCTGATAACGCAAATTAGCCTGAGCATAATTTTTGAGTACCTTAAAACCTTCCTTCAAACGAGTAATTTCCTCCTCAGTCACGGACTTATCTAAGAATAAAACGTCAATTGCCTTACGAATTTCAAGTGCCTCACTGCGTGACTCCTGCACTTTCAGCTTGAGGGTAGCAAGGTTACTCAAAACTTGAACAGCTTGAGAAATGGCGTCTTCATCGCTTGTGCTATCGGTTGGTGTTTCTTTCACTTCAATCAGTTGTTGCGGACCAAACCCATCTTCTAGTTCTGTGGGTAACTTACCTTCATCCATCAGTTTCATCAACTGATCCATTGCTTTCTCACGAGCTTTGGCCGAATCTTTTCCAGGAACGGTAAGAATAATTTCTGGGCTTTGGGCAAGAGTGTACTGAACCATAGTAATTAGGCAGAAAATTTGCTATTTAACCAGCCAAGGGTAATAATTCTAACGCGAAACAAGCCACAAAACCAAAAAAAGATGAACAATGCAAAGTTAACCTTAGTTACTTTTCATGGGAACCTCTTTTCTAGAGCGTCGGTTCAGTAATCCCAAAAACCCGGTTTCTTTGTAGAGACTAGCCATGCTTAGTCTCTACGCATACGAGATATCAAGCTTTGCAGGAGGGAGAAGCTGGTTTTTTTGTCCGCCTGCTTGACTACTGAACCAGAGATTTAGACGTTGATTTCTCCGAATGAAGTAGGCATAGAAATTCCATATCATAACTTACGCACTCACATCTAAAGAAACCTGGTTTCTGGGCAGAGACTCATGGCTCAAACGACGATTTTTCGTAAAAGTTACCCGGTTTCTGCGTAAGTCCTAAATCTCTCTAAATTTGTGCTTTGTGTTGTTTTTGTCAATATTGTTAAATTTCAGTGAAGTCTAATACAAAGTCATTGATTTTTTTTTGAAATCTTAGTAACTTAGTATACTAAGTCGTATTCATAATTTTAGTTAAAACACTAATAGCATATTAAAATGGAAGTCACCTAGAGATTTTAATAATTTTTATTAGTGTTTCAATCTAGAAAAGCTAGTCTATCGCTGAGACTAGCTTTTTGTAAGAATGTTTGTGTAATTATTTGCAGTGTTAGCGAATCTCACTTCAGGGTAAATCTCCATCAAAATCTTATCTGTTAATTACTCCCTTCCTAGTGCATGAAAGCTACCTACTCAATCGCAATTACACAACTCAAATATCCTCAGTTTTGGCTACTAGCTATAGGAGCAGGCTTAATTGCAATTCACTTGACCGCTACCTGGAAAGCGGGCAATAGTAGTCTTTTAGGTAGCAGTCTTTTGTTTTGGTCAGCTGTATCGTTTTTGGTTTGGGAAAAACGATATAGCTTAGTACTGGAGAGTGAAATTTTCTCTAGCTTTTTTGGTCTATCACTTATTGGAATCGTACTTATTAAAAGTGTGGCTCTGAAAAGTTTTGGGCTATTTTTATTTATTTCTCCTTTCATTTGTGCCCTTGGTCTTGCCTTACTAGCTTCTGGTTTTATAGGATTAAAACAATATCAGAAAGAATTACTTCTCCTATTTTTTCTCGACGCTCCCAAAATATTACCCTCATGGCTAATTGATATATCTCCACTCACAGCTAAATTTGCAGCTTTCATTCTTTGGTGTACAGGTGCGGATGTGACTCTCTCTGGCGTCACAATCTATCTTCCCACAGGAAGTGTTGAAGTATTAGGTGGCTGTTCTGGGATGGAACTTATCTTCCATATGTTGGGTTTAGCGCTACTTTTTCTCTTGATGGTCTCCACTTTAAGGCAACAGAAATTTTTGATACCAATAGTAGCAGGAATTGTAGGATTTTTCGTCAATGGAATACGGGTTGTACTCATGACTGTTTTAGTAACAAAAAATAACCAGGCAGCTTTTGAATACTGGCATCATGGGAATGGCTCTTTAATTTTCTCAATTATTTCTGTCCTAATTTTTGGGTTATTTTGCTGGTTTTTCATTGGACAAACAAAGTGAGTCTGAAAATCAAAACGCTACTAAGATAAAAAGGTGATTATCTGGAAACAATTCCGCATTCTGCTGCTAGGACTGACCTTAATCTGTATCCTTGTGGTTTTAGGCAATGTCATGCTACTTTCTAAAATAGACCAACACAATGTCGCTTCTTTTGTTTTTCCAGAAGAAATACCATTACCAAAGTGGCAGTTTAGTCAAAGCTACTTCCTACCCAATGTAAGCAAAGAATATCCCGAACTATTAGCTCAAAAGCATTACCAATATATTCAGAACAACTTGTCTTTAGATATTGAAATGTACTATCTAAAAGATCGGAATACTCCCATATCGCTCGAAAATTTGGCTTCTACTTCATCACCCCCTATAGTACGCAAAAAAGAAGGAATAGGCTACTATGGTCTTGGAGTTGAGAAACAACGGGCTTATCTGAGCGCCTGTATTCATGCACAAGGCAGCAGTACCTTCACAGAAGAACAATTTGACCAAAATCAGTACATCTCCCAGATGCAACCCCATCGCTTATTATCTTGGTTACTTAATCAACAACCGCTTCAAGACAGACGTTGTCTTTGGGCACGTTTATCGATTCCCTTAAAAAATGACTCCTCTAAAGATGCTTACCAAATCTTAGAAAACGCTTGGTTTTCTTGGTATCAGTGGTGGCAACCTCGGTTTCCCAAACTCTGATCTTTAGTCATTTCTTTCTGCGCTCTGATTTAGTGTAACGTTTTCAAGAACTCCATTAAAAAAGAAATCTTTATACTAGAGAAAGAAGATTATTTTTCATTGCGAGGGAAGAGCGATGGCTCCAAATCCCACCATAATGCATACTGTAGAACAATTGGGTTACCGCGTCACCGTTGGTGATGTGGCAACTCAAGCTGGTTTAAATGTTGCAGAAGCAAATCAGGGTTTACTAGCCCTAGCTTCTGATGCTGGTGGACATCTACAAGTTTCAGAAACAGGTGATATCGTTTACCTATTTCCTAAAAACTTTAGAGTTATTTTACGTAATAAATACTTTCAATTAAGGTTGCAGGAATGGTGGCAAAAAATTTGGGGAATTATTTTTTACCTGATCCGGATTTCCTTTGGAATTTTCCTCATTGCTTCCATTGCTCTGATAACCGTCTCAATTATCTTAATCATCTCTGCCGCAAACTCAGACCGCGATCGCGACGACGGGGGTAGTAGCTTTAGTTTCTTTTATTTCCCCGACCTCTTTTGGTATCTTAGCCCTGACTACGATACTCACCAAAGAGAAAGGCGGCGAGAAAAAAACGCTCTCAATTTCTTTGAAGCCGTATTTTCGTTTTTATTTGGTGATGGTAATCCCAATACTAATTTAGAAGAACGCCGTTGGCAAGAAATTGCTACCATCATTCGCAATAATCAAGGTGCAATTGTAGCCGAACAGATTGCTCCTTATCTTGATGATATAGGGGAAGGTTCTGCAAAAGAGTACGAAGATTATATGTTGCCTGTTCTGACTCGTTTTAACGGACAACCTGCAGTCAGCCCTGAAGGACAAATTGTCTATTACTTTCCAGAATTGCAAGTGAGCGCAGCTAAAAAGCATTATGACTCCCTGTCAGACCATCTCATAGAATTTTCTTGGCGATTCAGTGCAGCAACATCAGGGCAAATTATGTTAAGTGCTGGGTTGGGAGGCGCAAATTTTGTTGGTGCGTTAGTGCTGGGAAGTTTGTTAAGAAATGGCGTAGCAGCACAGTTAGGAGGATTGGTTGCTTTTGTTCAAGGAATTTACTGGCTGCTATTAGCTTATGGCACGGGTTTCCTTGTTATACCCTTAATCCGATACTTTTGGATTCAATGGCGCAACAGCAAAATTAGCGATCGCAACCGCACTCGACAATCTCGCGCCAGATTCTTAGCAGATCCAGACACGCAATTGCAGCAAAAAATTTCTTATGCTCGTCAGTTCGCTGTAGAGAAAGTCATCGGTACCGATGATTTAGCTTACTCCACCGAAACCGACTTGTTAGAACAACAATTTAGGGAAGGGAGTAGGGACTAGGGAGTAGGGAGTAGGGAATAGGGAGTAGGGGGTAGGGGAATTTCCCCAATCCAAAATCCAAAATCCAAAATCCAAAATCTAAAATCCCACTCCCCACTCCCTATTTCACTTGAATAGGAGCGAGAGCCACACCTCGGTAATAGTAATTCAAAATTTGCAGGTGATTGTATCCGCGTAGTGCTAGATTGTATGCTCCCCACTGGCTCATGCCTATAGCATGACCGAAACCAAGACCTCTTAACGTAAAGCTACCGTTACCATTACTGACGGTAAAACGAGTGCTCTTGAGCTTGAGTGCTGTACGCACATCCTCGCCTCTGAGCACTTTTTCACCTCTATCGCCCACAATTTTTAGGGCTTTCACACTGCCATAAGGCGAAGTGCTCTCAGTCACAATTTGCTTGACATTGCCAACCTCAGGAATTTGAGCGCTAATTTCTGCCGGTGAAAAGGTTTTGACCCAATTGCATTCTCTGATATTTTGGTCAAAGTCAGGAACAGCACGCAGGTATGGCTCATAGCTTCCCCACACATTTTCTACATCCTCGGTGTGACCACCAGAACAAGCGTGAAACACAGAGAGAATAATTCTATTTTTGTGAGTCAGCACCTTCCCTGCTGTTGCATCTACAGCCGCGTAAGTGGTAGGTGATTCACTCACCACGCCTTTGTAAATTTGCCAGCGATCCGGTGTATTACCCAAATCGTAAATGGGATTGTTGCGCTGTCTTCCCCGTTCGTAAAGTGCATAAGTACGGGCGGCGATCGCTTGTGCTTTCAGCGCTTCTATAGGCCATCGGGAGTCCATCTCCCCACCAAGAACGCTGTAAAGATACTCCTCCATAGCAACCCAGTTAACCGCAGTTAACCCTTTTTGTGAAGGAACAACCAGAGTTCTACCTCGATACCAGCGATCTCCGATATAGACATACCCTTTACCGGTAGGCTCAATCCAGAATAAACTAGATTTCCATCTATCCAAAGCAACTCCCCCAGGAACAGCTTGAGCATAGTAAGAACTCAACCCAGGGAGTTGTCCCAAAGTACGACCACTACCATCTTTTACGACAGCAGCCGTAGAACTACCGACATTAACTTGATTAACATCCCGCTTAATGGCGACACGTAGAATCACTGTTGCTTGAGCCGGAGCAACCATCGCTACCCATATCAGGATACCAAGCCACCAATGACGTACTTTAATCTGGGAAAATAAAAAATCTGGGAACAGTTGGAATTTCATGCTAACAATACGATTTACTTTAGTACCTTGGACGCTCGATAAGTGATGATCGTTTTCTCCACTAGGGATTCACTCAATCAAATATAGATGAACCATTCAGTACTAACAACACCTTTTTTGGTCACTGGTCACTGGTCACTAGTCACTGGTCACTGGTCACTGGTCACTGGTCACTGATTACTGTTAGCTGTTGATTGTTCCCCAACAGTTAACGGTTGTGTAACGAACTGATTTAAACCAATACTAGTTAGCAATTCCTTCCAGTCTTCTGCAAGTGTTGCATCGTTAGGATTTTTCTGACGCAATTGTGCTAGTGTCGTCAGTGCTTCATGCCATATTCCATTGTTGGCATAGATAGCAATTTGCTGTATTGCCTCTGCTTTTTGCAGTTGCTCTTTAATGGCTTGACTCAGATTAACTCGTTGTACCACGCCCTCAACAAAAATGGGCGTTTCTTGCTGCTGGCGATCGCAGTAAACATTGAAGAACCAGCGATATTGTTTGTCCACGGCCAGTGGAGGTAGAGGAACGCCAATGACCCCCGCTACATTTGGAAGAGAAATCGCTGTTTTGTAGATTGGAGTTGACTTGTCATCAAGCAACTCAAAATCAGCCGGATAGTTAGAACTCTTATTATAAGGCGTGTAAAACCATAGCATGGGACGTTCTACTGACGTTAAACCCCACACATTTGTAATAGTAGGTTGTGACTCAGTCGCAGGGACGAGGGCAGTCAGCTGCAATTCTACATCTTTTGGACACCCAGTTCGTCTGGCTCCACCAAAACGACGACCTCCTGGAGCTAATGTGTCTTTAGGAAGTGGAGGTAATATCAGCCGCACGGGTTGTCTGCGAGTTCTCGATTTAGACTCAGGCGGAGTAGAATTGGAACGTTCTGTCGCAGTGGGACGAGCAGGTTGTGCAGTTACCCAAGTTGAGCTAACTAGTATACTAAAGCAGCCGAAGGCAACTGCCAAAATGAGTTTTATTAAACCTGAAATTTTTATCATAATTATTTTAGTGATTTCACGAGATTTTAAAAGCAGTGACCAGTGACCAGTGACCAGTAACCAGTAACCAGTGACCAATTATTTCAGAAATCGGGTTTCTTTATCCCAATCCCTACTCCCCACTCCCCACTCCCTACTCCCTACTCCCTACCCCTACTCCCGACTCCCTACTTTTGAACCGACGTAGCCACAACAGTCACAACCAAAACCAACGCAGAAGGCACAAATGGCACCCAGTATCCTTGTATTAACATACCAAAGCAAACAACGTAGAGAGCACCAGAAACAACACCAATAAAAAGCGCCAATTTAGGAAACGAACGAACTCGCCAAGCAAACACTCCTCCTATGACAGACCACCCCAAGATCCACACGACTTCAACCAACGGTGATAAAACTTGCAGTTGCGATCGCCCATCCAAAACCGCACTGATAATTTGACTGACCATATGCGCTTGTACAAACACTCCTGGCATTTCCTCGTCTAACTTACTCCCATAAGGCGTCGCCCAATAATCCGGGTAATCCCCTTTAGCTGCAACCCCAATTAAAACAATTTTGTCTTTAACTGCACTGGGATTAATGGGAGTAGACAGAATTTGTGTCAGCGTCACTTGCTTAGCAATATTCTTTAGGGAACGATAATTCAACAAAATTTGACCGCCATTGGTATCGATACGTTGATAACCGCCAGTGCGAGGTTGCAAAGCAGGAAAAACCGTTTTGCCAAGTTGTAAATCTCCACTTGGTGTAAACTTTGGTTGAATACCTCGGTCCAATAATAAATAACGGAATGCCAGTTGTGTACTAAACGCAAAGGAAGCGGGACATAAGGATATAGCCTCTGGGTCCATGAAAAGCAGATGTCGGCGCACAACTCCATCAGGATCGTGAACAAAATCACTAAATCCCAAGCGTTCTTCTGGAATTTCAGGTGGTGGTTCAATACCGTTTACAGATGAAAATCCATCACTCCCCTTACAAACCCCAACTAAATTTTCGGTTTGCTGAAAACGGGTAATTAAATTTGGGTCTTGAGCTTTAAAATCTCTGTAGAGATCCAAACCAATGGCATGGGGTTGATATTGCTCCAGTTTTTCCAAAAGTTGGTTAAGAGAGCGATCCGAAATGGATTTTCCATCTAAACGTTCGCCATTGCGCCGTTGCTGTGCTATGTCAGCATCTTCAATCGTTACTATCAGCAAGCGATCGTCTGGTTTCTCATTAAAAATAGCAGGACGTACTGCTATCATTTGGTCAAAAGCGCGCAGTTCAAGTCCTTGTAGAAATCCTAAAAACCTCAGCCCGCAAATTAAGGCAGCCACGACTAAAGATGACAAAATTGCTACAGTAATTTTAGGTGAAGCTACGGTTGGAGAAGGAAGTGGTTCTAAGGGTAGTACTTCAACTCTGCCCGTAATCTGCTGCCAAGAGGGAGGTGCTTCTGCTAAATTTTGACAGATCGCGGGTAACCAGGTAGCACAAGGAAATGTATCTTCAAGACCTTGTAACCGTTCTCTTGCTTCTCGCACCGCTAAGTAGAATAGGTCGCCACTGGCAAACCCTTTTAAAAAATACTTTAAAAATTCCTGTGCTACTAAATCTGGAACGGGTTCGCGCATCACAATGATTTGGGGAATTTGCAAATCGGCTAAATCTCGCGCTAATCCCAATCCATCACAGGAGTTAAAAATTGCCAGTTGTAAACCACGTTCCACAGCTTTTCTCAAAGCGTATCTGAGTTCGCTGATAGTCAGGCTATCGGTGGTGTTTAAATATATCCGTCCGGTGCAATCTTTACCATGACTGGAACTGTGACCTGCAAAAAAAAGAATATCCCAACTATTGCCCCAAAGCTGGTCGGTTAATTCTTTACGCTGGGGTTCCACTAAAAAAGTGACATTTGCATCATTAAGTTGTTGTAGTAAATTCAGGTCAGCCTCAGTATTAATCCCCTGACTGTTACCAACAATTGCTAAAATATTAACTTTATCGTTGCGTGTTTTCTTGGAAGCAACTCGCTCGTATGTTGGTGACGCTATAGCTACCTCAGCCTTTGGATATCGCTCTAGTACGTCCCAGAGATGCCAAGGCAAACGCTTTAATTGATAATCTTCTGTTTGTAAAATAACTCGTAACTCATCCGTAGGCAGCAATTTTTCCAGCCATTTCTCTCGGACAGGACGAAACTCCTCAGATTTTAGCCAAGTGTTAAAACGCGATCGCAAAATATGTGCTGTGTTTTGACAATCCTGAGTCACAGACACATTTGTCACTTGTACTTTATCAGCAGATAGACGATAGCGACTGCCCAACTGTCGATAGCTAGCTTGCCAATGATTGTAATACAGTGGCATTTCTGCAGCTGCCGGCAATCTCCCAGCAATTTCAGTTGAGGGACGCTCACCTTCTTCACCAATCTGAAGGGTTACGGAAAACCCTTGCTCAAAGCTACCATCGGCGAATTTTAATACGACTAATTTACACATAACACAGAAGTATTCAGCTTTGTCGTATGAAGTATCAAAACAAGAATCAAGTGAAAAAGATTTTTATCCTTTAGCCTTCATCCTTTATCCTTCTTCCTTCACTCACTAAATCACAAAGTGTTCTGTGACACTAGCATCATTTAATCCTAACTTAACGCTAAATTGTTCTCCCGGTTCGCCCTTAAACTGTAATTGAATGTAATTATCTGCACTTCTCGCTTGAGATTCCAGAAAAATTGCGCCAGACCGATCTAGCACCGTCAATTGCAAACCGGGCATGAGGTAACTGGTGTTACCAGTAGGATGTACTTGAAGACGAACACTCATTTGTGAGTCTGTATCTGGTCTAATTTCCACTATTAACATGACGGGTTGATTGGCAATTTGGATTCCCAAATCGATCAATTTTCCGCGTTTAGTCAGTGAATTGCCTTCTTGCGTGCGGTCAACAATTTCACTGTTCCGAAAAGCATAAGCCGGTCTTAATTCTGGCTGGTTCCATAAAGATTCTAGGGTTTGCCAACTTGTATCGAAGACACCAGTCAACCATTGACTCAGATTTACCAGAGTTTTGGCTGGGGTTTGCCGCAGTTCTCCCAAATGTTCAATCAAATTTTCCAAAGGTTGAAGCTGGCTTAAAGGCAATCGTTCTGTATCAATGCTGGGGACAAAGCCAAGTATATTAGCGAATTGAGAAGATTCATCAACTTGAACAACGATATACCCCACCCGTTCTTCCCAAGTTTCTGGAGGAATGTAACAAATTTGCTCGGCAAGATGTACGGGACGGCACTCCAAACGACCTATTCCAGATATTTCCAGATCGGCAATGTCAGCACAAAAACGTATCACTGGGTTCCAACTGTCACTCTTATTTAAGTTAGTAGAAATCCCCATAAGCTCCAAGTAGTCACGCACCACCCATACACAAAGAGTATTGAGCCGGACTTGTGCGGCTTTTTCAGGAGTCGGTTGCTCGTTCGCAAACTTCTCGGCAGTTCTGCGAGCTGCTAATGTAATAGGCAAAGTCAATGGAATTTTTTCTACTTCATAGATGGTGCGCTTCATAGTTGAATCCCCAGTTAATGAGTGCTGCTAAATACTTATCGCTCCAAGTTACGGATTTTATGCAACAGCTTTGTTAGTAGTTAGTAGTTAGTTGATAGTTGTTAGTGGCTACCAACTACTGTACGGGCGCAATGCCTTGCGCCCCTACTAACTACTAACCACTAACCAATCCCCAATTACAACCAATTCCCAATTAAAACATAAGCAGACCAAAAGCTGGGTTTGTTGAAGTTGGGATGCTTCAACATTTGCAGCTGGGCGCGACGGAGAGCTTCGGCTTTTGAGATGTCGGGATTTTTGAGTTCTCGGTAAAAAGCACCAACGAACTGAGCTGTTGATTCATCATCAATTTGCCATAGAGAAGCTATTGTACTGCGTGCGCCTGCTTTGATAGCAGCCCCTGCAAGACCGAGTGTTGCTCGGTTGTCTCCTGCTGCTGTTTTACAAGCACTTAAAACAAGTAGTTGTACTGCTTCTGGTCTGGTATCATCCCGTTGGCGAAGGATACTCCCAAATTGAGAAACGTCAATTGGTCCATCGGAAGCCAAAATAAAGGTTTTATCAGCACGAGAGCTAAACTCACCATGAGTGGCTAGATGCACGATGCTGAATGAAACATTACTGACTTTGTTTTCTAAAGCTTTGCTCGTAAATTCCCGATCTACCAAGCTCGTAGTTGATACACCTGCTTGGGAAATTAAGTCTAATTCTGTTTTGATGGCGGGCAAACGTGAAAAACGACCAGAATACTCTAGTGGTGGTTCCGTTAGCCCCGCCGTCAGGGCATTTAGATGCTGTCGCACTAGTGGTTTGGGTTCAAAAAGTTGTAAACCCACACTAAGGGCAACGGCGTACTTCTCAATCAAGTACTGCTTACCATCATAGAAAACTGTTGGTGGTATGTTTCGCAAAGCTCCATCTAATACAAAGACTAGGGTATTGACTCCACTTGCTTGTAATTCTGACTCTATGGGTTGGATTAACCAATTATAAACCTGTTGTGACTGTGTTCTGAATGCTTTAATGGCAGATGGTTTGACCAGATTTTGCCGCAACTCACTTAATGTTTTTTCCACTTCTTCTTGGGAAATTTCGCGACCATATACCCGCAGGGGTTGTTTGGGAATTTTTACAATGACTTGGAGTTTGTTTTCGAGAATGATAGGATAGAGAATGGCTGCGGTTGGGTTATCTTGGTCTACAACTTTATCAATCAGCACTCTCTGACCTTGCAAACAAGCTTCCCGAAAGAAGTTATCGAGTTCTGCCAACTGTAGTGCTTCTATACGCTGACGTGCTTTCTCTATAACTTTTCCATCGGGTTGTCCTTGTTGAGATTGCAACAGTAATTCTACTGATTGCCGATAGACAGGTTCTACACTGTCTCGAAAGGTAAACTGGACGTTCTGGTTAACTGCTACAAGATCGCTGCGGAGTGACTGAAGCGTATCTACAGCAGCATCATACGCTGCGATCGCTCCTTTAATATCTCCTTGTGCTTTCAGTAATCTTCCCAACTGCCATTGCCACCGATAAGCAATCTCTGGTGCATTGCTAGTTTGTGCGAGAAATAATGCTTGCTGGGTTAGGTTTTGGGATTCCGACCACTGCTTGGTTTGTTCGTATAAACTTCCCAAACTTCCTAAAGCATAAGCTTCTGCTCGCTTGTCCCCTAAATTGCGGGCTTGTTGGACTGCAGTGGCAAGAATCTCACCAATTTTGGATTTTGGATTTGGGATTTTGGATTGATTGATTTGGGATTTGGGATTTGGGATTTGGGGTTTAGGATTTGGGATTTGGGATTTGGGATTTGGGATTTGGGATTGAGACTGCTCAGAATCCAAAATCGAAAATCTAAAATCCAAAATCGAAAGGCTTTGAGCAAAGTTAATTCGGGCGTAGATAGCAGCACGACTGGGAGGAAGTTGGTCGAGTTGCGATTGAATTGAAGGTATTAAATTTTGGGCATTTGTTATTTGTTTATCTTCTAGAAATAGGTCTAAAAGATTGAGTTGTGCTTGAACTTTTGTGAGTGGTGAAGGAGAAACTTCAACTGTTTTTTTGTAATAATCAACAGCTTTTGGTTTTTGCGGCAAAGCACGGGCGTTGTTTCCCAAACTAAAAAGACTTGCACTAATTTCTTTTGGAGATTGAAGGCGTTGGGCAACTTCCAAGCTTTGTTGTAAGACAACGTTGGATTTGTCTAAATCGCCAACTAGTTGGAGAACATCACCAAGCGATCGCAAACCAACTGCTTTTTCTAAGGTATCTGGTTGCGATCGCAATGTTTCGTTTACTTGAATGAGTAAAGACTCTGCACGGCGGTAAAATCCTTGGGTTCTGAATGCCTGGGCTTGGTTAATGCGCGATCGCATAACACCGCTTTTGTCGTTTGCTTGGTTGTAAAGTTTTTCTGCATTTTGCCAAGTGACTAAAGCTTGCTCTAGTTGTCCCATTCCCAATTGCAAGCGTCCTTGAATATCTAAAGTTTGGGCAAGAATTGGTAAATTTTGGATTTTGGATTTTGGATTTTGGCTGACTCTGTTTTCCGAGTCTTGCTGCGTGTAACCGAGGATATCTAAACTACTAGCGATCGCTTGTTTTGCCTCATTCCATCCACCAAGTTGTTGGTAAGCAAGAGAAAGGTTGCTTAAAGTCGCTGCACGACTGATGGCATCCCCTTGCTGCTGGTACTGTTGTGCTGCTTGCTGCAAGACTTGAACTGCTTCATAATAGCGCCCGTCATCGTATAGTACTTTCCCCTGTCTCAGTAAGGCAATAGGGCTGTGGGGGGAGGGGGGGAGTGTTGCTAGGACAGGGGAACTAAAAATACACAGTAAAGCTGTTACAACAGCTAGAAGAGAATAATAAGTTAAATGGAATTTTTTCATATAAAACTCCTATTTGATTTTTGAAATACACGTAGGGTGGGCAATGCCCACCATTCAATGTTGGTGGGCATTGCCCACCAACAAAAGAATAATGAGTTAAATTGAATTTTTTCATAATATTTTTTTAAAGAAAAGGAATCTTGGACAAATGACAAATGACAAATGACAAATGACTAAAAAGGATTAGCGATGATAGAAAAGTACAAACCATTTTCTTGCAAAGTGTCTTTATTTCCAGAAATTGAAATCAATGGGATGCCCCAGTCTATGCGTGCAGTTAACCAGTCTTCTAATTGCAAGCGTAGCCCAAATCCGACAGAGGCGAGTGTACTTTCTTCTAGTTCAGCATCTGGGCTGGGTCTACCAGAACGGTTCCAAACAGTACCAATATCAACGAAAGGAGTGACTTGTAGAACGCTACCACGCCGGGAGAATCGTACAATGGGAATCCTTACTTCAGCAGAGGCAAAAAAGCCATCATCTGTAAGCAGGGCATCTTGGCGGTAACCTCGAACACTTTCCAAACCACCCAAGCCAAATTGTTCAAATGGAACCAGGGGTCGATCTGCTACTTGCAAATCTCCTCTTAAGAGGAAGAGAGTATCGGGCGCTAACAGTCGCACCCACTGCGCTTGTCCTCTCCAAGCAAAGAAACTATTGGAATCGAAAGCATCAAGTCCCAAACTGAACTGAGAGCGCACAGCAAATACCTGTTGGCTGCTGCGTTGAGTCCATTCTTGGAAAAAACGTAAGGCGGTGACTTTAGTTTCGCCCTCTTCATTGGTACCAAATGCGGGAAAGGGAATTTCTTCACTATTTGGTGGATTTAGGCTGGCTTTACTTTCGCGGCGAGTTGCTGTTAGACCTAGTGCAAGTTCGCGAGTTGGAGTTTGAATGATGGGTTGGCGTAGGGTTAATTCGTAGTAGCGTGAATTGGATTGAATGTCAAGGAAATTAAAGGGTTCTTCAATGACATTGCTATCAGAAATACCAAAGTTAAACGAAATAGTTCCATTCCGAGCATTGATGGGAAAACTATAGCCAAAGTCAAAGGCATTGCTACCATCGGTATTGGTATAGATAGCGCTAATGCTATCACCAAATCCAAAAAGGTTGGCTTCGCTGACTTGAATTTGACGGCGAAAACTACCAACAGCCGGAGAGCGTCCGTTATCCAAAACAAACTGAACGTTAAAGGTATCTGCTTCCTTCACCCGTACTTCTAACAAACTCACTCCTGGACGCGAACCTGCTGATAGTTCGGCTGACAAGTTATCAATTAAAGGATTGAGTTGTAATAATTGTAGTGATTGGAGCAAGCGATCGCGATTGAGGGGTTTCTTTGTAGCTATAGCAAGTCGGCTTCGCACATAGCCCGTTCTCAATCTGCGGGTACCAGTCACTTTGATATCTTCCAATGCACCTTCTACGACCCGAATTTCTACGACACCAGCTTGAAGCTTTTGAGTGGGAATGTACGCTCCTGATGTTATATAACCTTTTTTAACATAGAGTTCAGTAATTGCTGCACGTGCTTGGAAGAGTTCGGCTAGGGTTATGGGTCGATTTGTATAGTCTTTGAGAACTTCTGCAAATTCTTCTTGACTAAAGACTGTGCTACCTGTTACTTGAAATTCTTTAACATTGATAGTTTGAGGAACATCTCCTGGAGTTGTATTGGGAGTTCTCGGTGTTGTTTCCGGTGGAAGTAACTCTTCCGGAGGCGGTAAGCGGAAAGGTGGTTCTGGTGCTGGTGCTGGTGGCGGTGCTTCTTCTAAAGGGGGCGTAGAGGGGGGTTCAATTTGCCCAGGTGGGATTCCAGGTTGCTGTGGTGTGGGGACTTGGGCGGTAATCTCCTCATGAAAAGGAGAAAACATAGTCGATTCAGATAAGCTTAGTTCAGAAACCCGGTTTCTTAGAGAAACTGGGTTTCTTTGTCCCCAGTTTCCCTTAACCGAAGAACTGTATTGGAACATCGCCTCCTGTTTTAAAGGGGATTGAGGGGAACTTGCAGAAGCAGCAAATATCAAATCAGAAGCACTGTTCGTTTGATTTTGTATTTGTGCCATATTAGCAACTTGCGCTTGTACTGATTTTATTAACAAAGTGCAAGAAATTGCCACTGAACTTAAGCAACAGCAGTACTGATAGATGCTTAATCTTTGGCGGAAGTTACGGAGCATGACAGAATAGTGATAGGGGAACAGAAGATGAATTCACGGATATTGCTTGAGCAACAAGGATAACATCACGGTATTTATCGACAATCCATCCCTGTGCTTCGACAATTTTATGGGAATCAGGGTTTTTTAGGAAAGAATAGTAGCGATTATTGCTTGTTTGTAACGATTCCGTTGAACTTAAAAGAGTTCCCATAGCTGGATCGCGCTCGATCCAATTTGCGTTCGCATGGCAGCGCCGCCGTACCCGGCTTATCGCGAAGCGCAAGCTGTACCCAGCTTATCGTTGCTTCTTCTGTCAATGGACGTAGGGTTGGCAATGTTACCAACATTGAATGGTGAGCTTTAGCCCTAACAAAGAATTTTGTGATAAATACGAAATAATGGGAGGCAGTTTAGCACAATTTGTGACAACTTTTTTCACCCTCCCATCTTAATTTAAACTTAGTAAGTAGTACACGTCACCCAAGTGGGTGAAGTCTTTAAATCAACGTATTCAAATGTTGTATTAATTGTGGTGCTTGTACGACACCTTCAATCCGATCCACAGGCTGACCTTGCTTAAACACCATAAGTGTTGGTAAAGCTTCAATCCGATATTGTGTTGCCAACTGAGGATATTTTTCAGTATCAATTTTTACAACTCTGATACGCCCTTGGAGCTGGGCATTGACTTGCTCTAGAATCGGACTCATCATGTGACAAGGACCGCACCAATCAGCGTAAAAATCCACTAAGACAGGAACATCAGAACCAGACAGCATCTCTTCAAAACTGTTGAATTGCTTTTTGGTAGTCATGTAATACCCACCAATTTTTGATAGTTTTATTTTTCAATAGTAATCTTTGCTAGCAGCTATCCGCCCAGTCTCAACGATTGTTTTTATTCTTGCACTCGGATAGCCCTATTATGTATAGCGCGAGAATAATGAAGGGGAATGCTTAATGGACTTATTGCCAGAAAATTTGCTTTGTTTACGCGGACAAGTCGCAATTGTAACAGGTGCTTCACGAGGAATTGGACGTGCGATCGCACTCGAATTAGCGAAACTGGGCGCGAATGTAGTGGTCAACTATGCCAGTTCCAGCAATGCAGCTGACGAAGTTGTCAAGACAATTACCGATGCTGGAGGACATGCGATCGCACTACAAGCAGACGTGAGCAAAGCCGACCAAGTGGAAGCCTTAGTCAACACGGTCATGGAGAAGCTCAGCCGAGTTGATATTTTAGTCAATAATGCGGGTATAAATCGCGACAATTTACTTCTACGCATGAAGCCAGAAGATTGGCAAGCCGTAATCGATCTCAACCTCACGGGCGTTTTTCTCTGTACTCGCGCCATTAGTAAAATTATGCTCAAGCAACGTTCTGGGCGAATCATCAACATTACCTCCGTTGCAGGGCAAATCGGTAATCCCGGACAAGCCAATTACAGTGCAGCCAAAGCAGGAGTTATTGGCTTTACCAAAGCAGTTGCTAAGGAATTTGCCTCTCGCGGTATTACCGTCAACGGAGTTGCTCCAGGCTTTATTGCCACAGATATGACAAGCGAACTGAAATCTGAAGAAATTCTTAAATTTATTCCCCTAAGCCGTTACGGTCAACCAGAAGAAGTTGCTGGAATGGTGCGCTTCCTAGCCGCCGATCCAGCAGCAGCGTATATTACCGGACAAATTTTTAACGTCGATGGCGGAATGGTAATGTAGTGGGGGAGTAGGGAGTAGGGAGTAGGGAGTAGGGGCAAATTCCCCATTCCCCATTCCCCACTCCCCACTCCCCAGTTCCTATGCTGTTCGTATTTTTTGCAAAACAACGAAACCTAAGAGAGAGATGATGCCAATCGTAGTTGCAAACATCTGTACTAAGCTCATATTTTGCAATCTCATGGCTAGCAAATTGCAAATCAAAGCAATTGACCAAAGAGTCAGTGCAGCATGACGTTGAGATAGACCCCAAGCAAGCAGGCGGTGATGAAGGTGGTCTTTCCCAGGAGTACTAAGAGGATTTTTACCTGCCATTAAGCGTCGGATAAACACTTGAGTCGTGTCTAGCACTGGCAGTAGTAGAAATAAAACTGGAGCTACTAACGAGACCGCTGTGGGGGCTTGTAAGTTCCCTAAAATACCAGTAGCTGCTAGTACATAGCCGAAAAAGTAAGCTCCAGCATCACCCATAATAATGCGTGAGGGGTGGAAATTATGACGTAGGAAGCCTAGTGCTGCTCCTCCCAATGCTGCCAAAACTAATGTTGCGGCGGCACGGTTGGGAACTTGGGCTGAAACAGCTAGTAAACTCATGGCAGAGATAAAACTGACTCCTCCTGCCAAACCATCCATACCATCCATTAAGTTAATGGCATTGGTGATTCCTACCACCCACAGTACTGTTAGTAATATCGATAGTATATAGTCGAATGGGGTGCCAAAAGAAACATTCATAGTGATCCTGTTGGCAACCAATAACAGAGCTGTCAGTATTTGAATTAATAAGCGAAAAAGAGGGGGTAAACCGAACTGGTCGTCGATAAAGCCTACAAGTACTAAGATCGAACCACCTAGTAAAATAGTGAGTACCTGAGCCAGTACTCTTTCCAATTCAATGGGTCGTAAGAGGCTAGCAAGTACCACTGCAGCAATCACTCCCGCGTAAATAGCCAAACCTCCTGCATTGGGAAGAGGTTCGCGGTTAATCCGCCGTGCATTTGGTTGGTCAGCCCATCCAACTTTCAAGGCAAACTTACGGACTGAGGGAATCATGCGCCAAGTAACTGCATAAGCTAAGAGAAATGTAAAAACTACTGCCAACCAGCCGGAACCACTGGGGTCAGCAATACCTAGGGAACGAAGGGCGTTGTATATCTTCATGTTTTGCCATTAAGTTTGCCTGCTTGTTGTGATTAGTCATTTGTCATTTGTCATTTGTCATCGAAAATTTGGGTAGAAACCCCGTCCTTCTAGGACGGCTTTGCATTTTGTTTTTGTGAACCATTACCGCCTTGGAGAGATTGATATCTGGTAGTTTTGCATTCTACTTTCGTTCGGGCAGTTACGAACTGGTATCGCTCTCTCTGTACGCATAATGGGTTTGCTCTTGCGAGCCTTCCTTTGCAGGAGTAATGTGAGCCTCGACTTTGTTTACATCCGGTACTTTCCAAACAACACTAGCTTTAAACCGTTATGCTTGTTTAATTGCTTGGTTTCAGTGCTACGAACTGGCTACGCATCCGTAGGTGAGAGCTTTAACACTTAATGTAAACCCAGTAGTAAACTACTGATAGTCTGGTAAGCTCGGCTTCAATCAGAACGAGTCTGGCTGAAGCCTCCGGTCTTAAGCCGGAGGTTGCTTACTGGATTGGAGGTTAGAGGACAATGGTCACTGGTCACTGGTCACTGGTCAGGTGATTCCCAAGCTCCTACATATTAATCAATTTTTTCCAAACAATCCGCAGTCTTTGCCTAGGAAAAATTAGCACTCTTGTCTTCTGAGTGCTAAATTGTAAAATAGGACGTGCTAGAGAACTAAACATGGCGAAAATTGTTTCATTTAACGAGGAATCTCGGCGGGCGTTAGAACGAGGTATCAACGCTCTAGCTGATGCCGTGAAAATTACTTTGGGACCGAAGGGTCGTAACGTTCTGTTAGAGAAGAAATTCGGCGCACCTCAGATTGTCAATGATGGTATCACCGTTGCTAAAGAAATTGAACTAGAAGATCCCCTAGAAAATACTGGTGCAAGACTTGTCCAGGAAGTAGCATCAAAAACTAAAGATGTTGCTGGGGATGGGACTACAACTGCAACTGTATTGGCGCAGGCGATGGTCAGGGAAGGTTTGAGGAACGTTGCAGCGGGTACTAATCCTATTTCCCTAAAGCGGGGAATTGACAAAACTGTTGAGATGTTGGTACAAGAAATTGCAAAAGTGGCAAAACCAGTGGAAGGGGCTGCGATCGCACAAGTGGCTGCAGTTTCGGCTGGTAACGACGATGAAGTCGGTAATATGCTAGCTGAGGCAATGGAAAAAGTCACCAAAGATGGTGTAATTACCGTTGAAGAATCGAAGTCTCTGACAACAGAACTAGAAGTTGTTGAAGGGATGCAGATAGACAGGGGTTACATCTCTCCCTACTTCATTACCAACAACGAGCGGATGACGGTAGAGTTTGAAAATGCTCGCATCCTGATTACTGATAAAAAAATCAGCACCATTCAGGATTTAATTCCTGTTTTGGAAAAAGTAGCTCGTTTGGGTCAACCTTTGTTGGTAATTGCGGAAGATATAGAAGGGGAAGCTTTGGCAACTTTGGTGGTTAACAAAGCACGCGGTGTACTGACTGTTTGCGCTATCAAAGCTCCTGGGTTTGGCGATCGCCGTAAAGCTATGTTACAGGATATTGCCATTCTCACCAACGGACAGTTGATTTCCGAAGAAATCGGTTTAACTTTAGATGCCGCTTCTTTGGAAATGCTGGGAACTGCTCGTAAAATCACAATTGATAAAGAAAACACAACCATCGTTGCTGCAGGTGACAACACCAAAGCAGACGTGCAAAAGAGAATTGGTCAAATTCGCAAACAACTAGAAGAAACCGATTCAGACTACGATAGAGAAAAATTGCAAGAGCGCATCGCCAAACTTGCTGGTGGTGTTGCGGTTATTAAAGTAGGTGCGGCAACAGAAACCGAACTGAAAGACCGCAAACTCAGAATTGATGACGCTCTTAACGCTACCCAAGCGGCTGTGGAAGAAGGTATCGTTCCCGGTGGTGGAACAACCCTGATTCACTTATCCAAGAAAGTAGCAGAGTTTAAAGACAGCCTCAGTGACGAAGAAAAGATTGGTGCTGATATTGTAGCGCGATCGCTCGAAGCACCCCTACGTCAAATTGCAGACAACGCAGGCGTTGAAGGTTCCGTCGTTGTTGAAAGAGTACGGGAAACCGATTTCAACATTGGCTACAACGCAGCCACCGGGGAATTTGAAGACTTAATTGCTGCGGGAATTATCGACCCTGCAAAAGTTGTACGTTCAGCGTTGCAAAATGCTGCTTCTATTGCAGGAATGGTCTTAACAACCGAAGCACTCGTCGTTGAAAAACCCGAGAAAAAACCACCAGCCGGTGCGCCTGACATGGGCGGTATGGGCGGTATGGGCGGTATGGGCGGCATGGGCGGCATGGGCGGCATGGGAATGATGTAATCCTTTTTACACCATACCTTAGGGTGGGCATTGCCCACCTTTTTTATAGACGCAGTGCCAATGACCACACGGAAGTATCTACAACAACTTTCATGACTGCCGTTGCTGTTTGTAATCATAATCCGCATCATAGTCAATTGTCCCAAACAACTCAAGTACTTTTAGCTGCTTGTGACGTTGTACGTACTCCCGTAATGCAACTTCTACGACATCACGTTCTGTCTGTTGATTTCCAACATTTAGAACTTCTTGGATAAGAGCTTCGTCGATTGGGATATTAATAGTCATGCGATCGGTTGGACAAACGTATACCTCTAACCACAATTTTGTCATGCATAGCTAATTATGGTAAATACGTAACTGTAAAACTGATGCCGTTTACACCAATGGGACGAAACCTTGCGGAATGATATGATTGTGGATAACTCACCCATCATAACAACTTCTGGGATGTGTTAATCAAAGACAATATTTCTTCATATGTTACAAAATGTAAAATTAAGAGATTTCATTCGTAGTTGCGCTTTAGCGCATGCATCGCCACTACGAACTAGCAATGCTTATTTATGTGGCAAGTTACAACTTAATATATTACATCTTGTGGGGCGGGCGTCCTCGCCCGCGCTCTTGTCTAGAACGGGCGAGGACGCCCGTACCACAAGAGCATAATATGGTTCATTTACTTGAAAACTGCTGTAATTGATTTCCTTTACAAGGTTAGCCTTGTAGATATTTCACAACATTATTTTCAAGGACTCAATTCTATGGTTTCCACCACACAACCATCTTCAAATGTCACAGAAACTTCTGTAAGCAGTAAACATCAAGGAATGGGTAGTACTGTTTACGATCGCGGTACGGCTTTTAGAGTATGGGCACCATTTGCCAAAAAAGTCCATGTAGCCCTATACGAACAGGAAAATCAGGATAATGATAAGCCGCAACAACTTATAGAACTCGCTTCTGAGAAAAATGGTTACTGGTCAGGTGATGTAGAAGATATTAAACCGGGACAACTTTATAGATATCGCATCGTTAATCGAGATTCAGAAGAAGTCCTTTGGAAAATAGATCCTTATGCCAAAGATGTAACGAGTTCAGTTGGTAAAGGAATTGTCAGCCGATCTGATTTTGAATGGACTGATGAGAATTTTCGGATGTCTGATTTCAACTCGCTTATCATCTATGAGTTGCACTTAGGTACATTTAATGATACGCCTCAAGGAGAACCAGGAGATTTAAAAAAAGCAGTTGAGAGAGTGCCATATTTGCGAGATTTGGGAATTAACTGCATTAATATTATGCCCACAGGTGAATTTGCCGCTAATTTTTCCTGGGGATATAACACTGCTTTTCCATTTGCTCTAGAGTCTACCTACGGTCATTTAGATGACTTTAAAAATTTTGTGAATGCGGCTCACAATTGTAGTATTGCTGTCATCATTGACTGCGTATACAACCATTTTGGCCCTAGCGATCTACAAGATGGAATGTGGCGCTTCGATGGATGGAGTTTAGATAACTGGGGAGGTGTCTATTTTTACAACGATGGACGTGCCATAACGCCTTGGGGAAATACGAAACCAGATTATGGCAGACCGGAAGTGCGTCAGTTTCTCCGAGATAATGCCATGTTTTGGCTGGGAGAATGCCACTGTGATGGGTTGAGAATAGATAGCACCTGTAACATTTGGGGGTTTGACAATGGTAAAGGCTGGAACAATGATGGTTTTAATCTGTTGCGTTGGATTAGCGATGAGATCGACTACTTTTTCAAATACCCCAGACACAAAATTTTGATTGCTGAAGATTGGCATAACGACGGGTGGTTAACTAAACCTACCCCTGCGTGGGGTGCAGGAATGAATGCTGAATGGCACTGGTTTATTCACAAAGTCAGACACGAATTGGAAAATCCCTTGGATGAGTATCGGAACATGAATGAGATTGCCAGTGCACTTTACGGTCGTTTCAATGGCGATGCCTTTAAGCGAGTAATTTATATAGAATCCCATGATGAAACTGCCAATGGAAAAACTCGACTCAACAGGCAAATAGATCCTAAGAACCCCGAATCATGGGTTGCTAAAAAGCGGTCCACTTTGGGGACTGCCATTGTTCTCACCGCACCTGGAATTCCAATGATTTGGCAAGGTCAAGAGTTTCTAGAAGTGGATCATTTTCGTGATGACGATCCTTTGGACTGGGATAGACTGCAGCGCTTTGCTGGTATTCACGACCTCTACCAACGTCTTTGTCAATTGCGCCGCAACTGGGATAATAATACTCGCGGTTTGAGAGGACAGCATATCAACTGCCATGTGGTTGATAACTTAAATAAAGTCACTGCTTACCATCGTTGGGATGGAGGTGGTCCTGGTGATGACGTTATTGTCATTTTGAATTTTTCCAACCGCTATTGGAATTCTTACCGAGTGGGGTTACCTCGGTTGGGGACTTGGTGGTGTCGCTTCTCAAGCGATTGGAATGGGTATAGTAGCGATTTCAGTAATTTTGGCGGACATACTGTTAGTGGCGAGTCTTCTCCTAAAGATGGAATGGCATACAGCGCTGGTTTTGCGATCGCTCCTTACAGTGCTCTGATTTATTCTCAATGAGAAAAAATTAAATTGTTAAATTTTCCTTTGCCCACAAAGCAGCTTGCGTCCGATCTCTCAAACCCAACCGTCCCAGAATTTGAGTCACGTAATTCTTCACCGTCCCTTCAGTGAGAAATAGCGTTTTGGCAATTTCCCGATTGCTTTTGCCTTGAGCAATTAAAGTCAAAACTTCTAATTCGCGATCGCTCAAACGAGACTGTACTGTATTTTGCTTACCAACAGTTGGGGGACGTAACTGAGCAAAGACTTTTGACGCAATTGTGGGTCCGAGTTGACAATGTCCTTGATGAAGAGTACGAATTGCTGCAGCTAACTGTGCTGAGGGGGTACTTTTCAGAAGATAACCGAGTGCGCCTGCTTGTAGTGATTCCCAAATATATTCATCTTCATCAAAAGTTGTGAGCACAAGAATTCTTATCCAAGGACAACGCTGGTGAATTTCGCGAGTTGCAACCACACCATCACAGATGGGCATTCTTACGTCCATAAGAATGACATCTGGTTGTAAAGTTTCACTAAGAGCAATAGCTTCATTTCCATGACTCGCTTGTCCGATAATTTCCAAATCCTCTTCTAGCGACAGTAAAGACGCTAATCCTTGGCGAAAAAGTGGTTGATCATCTACAAGCAACACTCGAATCATTTTAATGATTTTGGATTTTAGATTTTGGATTTTGGATTTTAGATTTTGAATTTTGGATTGGGCTATGGAGAAATATTAATCACTAATTCCCAATACTCAATTCCCAATGCCCAATCCCCATCATATTGGAATCATGACGTAAATCTGAGTTCCTGAATTGAGAGAGCTGTTTATTTTGATTTCTCCTCCCAAAATGTGGACTCGCTCTCTCATTCCCCTCAGCCCAAAGCCACTATGTGGGGCGCTAACCTCAAATCCTTGTCCATTATCAGTCAGTTCTATGATAATCTCACTGGATGTTTGGTAACCTTTGAGACTAACAAAACTTGCTGAGGCGTGTTTTTGAATGTTAGTAAGACCTTCTTGAACTATACAGTAGAGTTGGTGGCTAGTTTGAACAGGTAATTGTGGAAGTTTTACATCTAGATGGATAACAAATGATTGATTTCTGCCTACGTGTTCTACTAAAGTACTCAATGCTTCATTCAAATTAAAGTTAGACTGTCGCATTGTTTGTACAGACCGTCTCACTTCGCTTAAACACTGATTGGCTAATTGTTTGGCAATATCCAAAGATCTAGCAGATTGAATGGGATCGCGTTGGTAAAGTTTTTGCGCTAATTCTAATTGTACATCTAAGGTTGTCAGAGAATGCCCTAAAGAATCATGAATTTCACGAGCAATGCGCGTTCTTTCCAAAGTGGCAGCTAAGGTCTCTACTTGTTTGGTTAAAATCTCTGCTTTTTGTCTGCTTTTTTGCTCTGCAATAACTACAAATGAAAGTAACAGCACAAAAGTACTCGCTGCTAAGTAACTACCTGTATCATTGATAATTTCTTTAGTAATGTTGAATTTAGTATCATATAATTCAGTCATTTTTTGAGCAAGATGAGAACGTTTAAACTCTAGCTTGGGAGGTAAACTCCAAACTATAAGTAAGTTCCAAATTATTCCTGATATAATAACAATTATAACAATAAGTTTGCGCTCTAGCAAGAAGCAGCTTTTAGCTATTATAAGGTATAGTAATATTTCAAAGTTTACATCAACAGATCGGGGAATCATAACTGATAATATCTCTAAAAATATATAAAATTTTCTTTGCCAATTTGGACGATTAATTGGGAAGAAAAAACTTAAGAGAGTCAATACAGCTAGACAAGAAAATGAAACAAAAGTGGGGATTGGTAGTGATAAATAGCTATTTCCTCGACGATTTGCAATGAGAAGAACTAGATATACACCTAAAAGGGTCCATTCTATATATTGCAGAGTACGGCGGATAGATGAAGTGCTTGTGATGGAACTCATTAGTATTCATGGGGTGAAATTTAACTGGAACATTAAGAAATATTATGTGCAGGGATAAAAGACACTTCAGGTGCGTGGATCGCTATAGCTATTGTTTTAACATATTCGCGGAATTCCCCATCCGCCATGCGGTGGGGATGGATAGCGCGACAACTACGAGGTACACCCTTTATGGGTGTCCGAGTGGTTGTCAACCTCTAAGCTCGGCAATCTATCAATCCAATTTTCAACCAATTGAGTCATAGTTTTCTCCTTGCTTGCGGCATATAACCTTAGCTTATTCAGCCTCCGCTCAGATATCCGTAAGTTCAATCCTTTTTTGGTCACGAATTTTGCGAAAGAAAAAAGGGGAATGCCATTACGGGATATCCTGCACTACCCCTCGATTAATCTAGGGGCTTGGGCATTCCCCTTTTTTCAGAGCTTGGTCTCCGGTCATAGCTATCTACACAACGTCTACATGAATGTCAGAATAAAAGGGTAACGACAAAACGGCAAGGTGGTGGTTCAAATATGTCATTCAAAAGTAAGGAACAAAAAGAGCAGGATAAAGAAAAGAATAAAAATACTCACATTTCAACTGTTGTGCAGCATCTGAAATTGTCCAATCTTGGGTATGCTGTAATATCAGACATATTGTCACACGCAAACAGTTTATACAATACTTTAACCTTCAATCTGAGGCAAGGATTTTTTGTACACAAAATTCTGAATTTTCAATCTCTAACTATTGATTTACAAACTGACTTCAAAGAAAACTATCATTACAAAATGCTGCATTCTCAAGCAGCACAATCCGTGTGTCACAAGGTAACTGAGAATTTCAAATCATTCAAACAGCTTTTAGACAAACATTTTAGAGAGGGGACAAAGAAACCATTATTACCAGGTTATCGTCAAAAAGGTGGTATGTTTGAAGTGACATATCCCAGTCAATCAGTCAATATATCACAAGAGCATGGCATTATATTTGCTACTGTTTCTACTGGCATTATGTTCAAGAAGCAGCACAAAGAAGATGTCATGGGAACAAGTTTAAATGAGAGATTGAGATTCAGAGTTCCCGATGACATTGACCCCTCTAACCTCGTTGAGCTAGTGATTACATCAAAGCATAGAGAGATTTATCTACATTGGGTATGCAGAAAGAAAAATGAAATTGTTGCCACATTAAATAAGTCAAGTGTTTTAGGAATTGACATCGGATTGAACAACTTTGTTACCTGTATTCCGAACACAGGTGAAGAAGGATTTCTCATAAATGGGCGACCATTAAAGGCAATAAATCAGTTTTATAACAAGACTGTATCTAAGCTAAAAAAGGGTAAGGATGAGAATTTCTGGAGTGGTAGTTTAGCTAGGGCAACGCAGTCTAGGAATAACCAAGTCCGCGATTTTATCAAGAAATCTGCACGGACAATAATCAATAAATGTTTAGAATCAGGAATAAGTAAAATTGTATTTGGTTGGAACCAAGGAATTAAGAATGAAATAGATAACGGACGTGTCAATAATCAAAATTTTGTACAGGTTCCATTCACCGCATTACGTGATACACTCAAGTATCTCTGTGAGAGATCTGGTATAGAATTTGTAGTTGTAGAAGAATCATACACCTCAAAAATGTCATTTTTTGACGGTGATGAATTACCCGTTTACGGTCAAGAAACCGAAGAACAGAAGAATCTTAAGCCTTCTGGAAGAAGAACAAAACGCGGGGAATACAAAACAGGAAATAACACAATTATCAACGCGGATGCCAATGGGGCTTCCAATATTTTGAGAAAGGCCAAAATTGATACATCAAAAATTACTTTTCGGGTGTGTCAAATTCTCAAGACAATCAATATTTGGATAGGTCACGCACAGGGCAAGAAAAAAAGGGGGAATGCCATTAATGGATATCCTGCACTACCCCTCAATAAATCAAGGGGCTTGGGCATTCCCCCTTTTTTTAAAGGCTTAATCCTCGGTAAAAAATTCCCATCACGTAAAGGTACGGCAGCAGGCTTGTCTTGTTGTACGACTATAGGACTCACTGAACCGGGTCAGTAAATTAGAAACCCCATCCGCCATGCGGTGGGGTGGTTCATGATAGTCAAGGTTTGATAAACTGTTCCCCATGTTTCTACTCCCTTCCTACCCAATACTTGTCGGTTAAGGATAGTTGAGGTGCCAGAAACCCGGTATCTCCAAGATACCGGGTTTGGTGCTCCCCTCGCGACCCTTAACTGAACCGTATTGCCTTATATCCAGTATTGGGATGCGTCGTTTCAGACTGTCACTAAAACAACTAACTACTAGAAGCAGCTGGCTGCTGTTTTTCCTGCTTTTTGAGGTTTCTTCTTCCCCAAGGTTTAAGAACTGAAATACCGATAATGACTAGAAGACAGAAAGACTGAATTATTCCACCCACAAGCACTCCCCTTTTATCAAAAACGTACAGTGGATTTTGCAGTGCTTGTAATCTTTCTACTTCAGAAATCGCAGTCATCGCATTTGTCCAAGAACCAAGCCAGATAGTACCAGCGACAATAAGTGCTACAGTTGCTATCCATTTCACGATTACCCAATAGTGTTTAAAAAATCCCCAAATTGTTAACCAGCAGAGCAATCCACCTGTAATCAGGGATAAGGTGGCGGAAGGGATAATCACAAAGTCATCCATCAACTTTAAAACAGAGTTGATAGCGTACAGTTCATCACCGTTAGAAGTGTGTTGAGTCCCCAAACCAATAGCCACCATACATAAAGCAGTACCGAACCAAATTCCTCCAAAAGCAACATGAAAAGTTAGCAACCAGTTTTTTTGCTTGACACTTAGCTTATTCATACACTGTTTCCCAAAATTGATTAGCTACCTTATAGTTAGCTACCTAATTATAAGATTATATCAAGCTGCGATCCTTCACAAGCATTTTTCTTAAGGATCTAACATTGCTGGAGTTCCAGCCCGTACCTTGTTTAAAAGTTCAATGAGTGTCTTTTTTTCGCCATCAGTAAGATGAGCCATCAAGTTAGTGGTGCGGCAAAAATGGTCTGGAAGCATTTGAGACAGCAAGTTACGCCCTTTGTCTGTCAGTTGCAACCGCAGCATTCTTCTGTCAGAGAGGTCAGGTTCGCGTTTTACCAATGCATCTCGTTCGAGTCCATCAAGCAAACCTGTGATTGTTGCTCTCGCGACACCAGCACGTTCAGCACATTCAGAAGGTGTTAACCCTTGGTCACCAGCTAGATACAATTGCATTAGTAGAGTAAACTTTCCTCTTGAAAGACCATAGCGGGCGAAATGACTATCCAAGGCTTGATAAACATCAGCTGTAGTGTTAAGAAAAGCCAAACAAGTTTCCACTGAAGCAAGATCTAACTCAGGATAAGACTTGGCAAAATCCAGTATGGTCTGCTTATCAACAAAAGAACGCAATATAACCACAGTCAAAAAGGAAATTTGATGAGCTTGTTAATTATAAACTGTTTAGAAAAGAGGGAGTGAGGAGTAGTAGAGACGCGCCATGGCGCGTCTGTACGGGAGTAAGGGTAAAAAAGTCTTATAAAACGCTCATGCCATGCTCTCAAGTGGTGAAATAGTTATTAATATGTTATACTGTAGATTATACTGGGATATACTATGCCTTACACTCAGTTTAAGACACTTAAACAAGTTAAAAACGATTTCAATTTAACTATAGTTGAGAAGATAAATTTTATTCCTCAGTTAGAACCAATATCCGCTTCATCAGTATTAAGCGCTTTTCTAGAAAGAACGATTCCTTCAGTCATCGCCTCAAGTAGTGAAAAAGTTAGAAGTGAAGGTATAGTATACCCTGTTCTAATAGAAGTAAGAGAACTATTAGATAGAGTAGTAAACGTATTCTCAGGGGAAGATTTTACAGTAGATGAGTCTAGAGGTCTCAACGGCGTCTGTGACTTCTTAATAAGCGCTTCTTTAGAACAAGTTGAAATAGAAGCGCCAGTCTTATTAATAGTTGAGGCGAAAAGAGATAACATAAAAAGTTGCTTAGGACAGTGCATTGCTCAAATGGTTGCCGCCCAGAAACTTAATACTGATGACAGAACAAATATTCTAACTGTATACGGAAGTGTGACCACTGGAACAGCGTGGCGATTTCTAAAGCTGGAGGGGAATATCGTCACTATTGAACTTTTTGACTATCCTCTACCGCCTGTTGAAAAAATACTAAGTATTCTGCTATGGATGATTAAAGACTCTCAACAGCAGCCATTGGATGCGATCGCCATCATTTGAACATGAACATAGTATTTGTTAGCTTCAGGTATTATCATTCTTTAAGTGTCCTTTATGTTGACTAATTTAACATCCCTAACAGAAGAAAGCCTGAGGCTGGGTTTGATGGAACTCGCTAGTCGCGATCGCGATTTTGCTTGCATCTTAGACATTTTTGGTCATCCACCGTTTTGGAGTAGAGAAACAGGTTTTCCAACAATCCTCCGCATTATTTTAGAGCAGCAAGTATCCCTAGCTTCTGCAAGGGCTGTGTTCAACCGTTTGTGTGGGGTAATCGTGCCACTAACACCCGAAAATTTTCTCACATTTAACGATATGCAATTGAAGGAAATCGGTTTTAGTCGGCAAAAAACCGTTTATGGTCGTGCGCTAGCAAACGCAATTACCTGCGGTCAGCTTGATTTAACTCAGCTAGAAACATTAGACGAAGCTGTTATCAGAACCGAACTCAAGCGTATTAAGGGGATCGGAGACTGGACTGTGGATATCTACTTGCTAATGGCTCTACAACGTCCTGATGTCTTTCCCAAAGGTGATTTAGCACTGGCTATAGCCTTACAAAAAATGAAGGGTTGGACGGTACGCCCGACTCCAAATGAACTTGAGGCGATCGCAGAGACTTGGAGACCGTGGCGTGCTGTTGCGGCAAGAATTTTGTGGCATTACTATCAAAACAGCATGGGAGGGTGAGAACCCCTGCGCTTCAGCCAGGGGATGAAACCCGACTCAACAGGTTTTAACCTGTTGTCTCACTTCCCACGCTGGTTCTCAATGTACTTTTTAACTACCTCTGTGCTAACTTGACCTGTTGACGCTACAAAGTAGGTTGGAGTCCACAAAGCAGGTAGTTTTAAAAGTTCTGGAAATTCTTTTCTTAGATGATGGGATGCTCTACCTTTAACCCATTTAGCAATCTGTGAAGGCGCTTCATCTGTAGGTGCATTAATAAACATATGCACGTGGTCGGGTTGAATTTCTAATGCAATGAGTCTCCAGTTGTGTTCTTGCACTAGTTCAAAAATAATTTCTTGCAGTCTTCTTGCCACATCGGTGACCAATACGGGTCTTCGTCGTTTTGGTACAAATACAAAATGATAATTGATTGAGGACACGGAATTCTCCGTTCTTCTGTAGTCATGGTCTTCTTTTGAGAGCTTTGCCATTTTCCGGAGTATTGTTGACTTTATATGTAGTAACTAATATAATAAACGACAGGAGGTGATGACGACGCATTGTCCCCTCAAAAATGGGGCAGCCTTCCTGAGGTTGCAATCCCTAATACAGATGAACAATTTGTTTTTAAGGCTGCCCCATTTTTGTACGTGTAAGACCCCCGTGACAAGGTGTACAAAACTTTACCAGTTAAAGCAAGGTTTACAGATATTGAACAAGCGTTTTGGCTAGACCAGTGCCAACACGCTAACAGTTTGATTAATTGCGCTCTTTATCATGTTCGTCAAACTCATTATTCAAGACTTGAAGAGTCGGGTAATGCTTTCACGACCTACTGGAAAGGTGATGAATTACGCCACGGATGGAAAACCTACAGATGCAATACTACTTATCCAGAACTTGATAAAATTCTCAAAGACAATCCACATTACAAGGCTTTGGCTGCACAGGCTGCACAGCAAACATTGAAATCTATTGGTGAGTCAATTACTTCTTACAACGGACTTGTTAATGCTTATTACAGAGGTGAGGTTGATAAACCATCGTTACCACAATATAGAAAAAGCGGTGGACTGGCGGCAGTTACGTTCCCAAGGCAAGCACTTACTTACAAAAATGGTTGTTTTTATCCTTCGATTAGTAGAGAAACTAAACCACATTTGTTAGCTGAAATTGCTTTACCATTACCAGAATTCATTGATTCAGATTGGGTGAAGGAAGTGACAGTTCGTCCTTGTTACGGTCAGTTTTGGATTAATTGGGTAATTGATGATGGCAAGCAAATAATGGAGATGAATCCCAATCTTGTTTACACGCAAGCTTGGAGTTTTGACCACGGTGGAAATAATTGGTTAACAGGTGTTTCAACACTTGGGCAGAGCTTAATTATTGATGGTAGAAAGTTACGTTCAATGAATCAGGGTTACTGCCGTCTTGTTGCCAAATATAAGCAAGGGAAGTCAGATTTTTACTGGGACTCTAACCTTGATAGGATTCAACGCAAACGCAATAACCAGATGAGAGATGCCATTAATAAAGCAGCTAGGTTTATTATTAATCGATGCCTCGCTGATGGTGTGGGAAATCTTATTATTGGTTGGAATGAGGGACAGAAGAATGGTTCTGATATGGGCAAGCGTGGCAATCAAAATTTTGTACCCATTCCAACGGGTAGATTGATTGAACGTCTTAAACAACTTTGTCCAGAGTACGGAATTGTTTTAACAATTACCGAAGAGAGCTACACATCCAAGAGTTCATTTCTTGATGATGACTTGCTACCTACATTTGGTGAGAAACCCAACGGATGGAAGCCATCAGGTGAAAGAATTGAACGTGGTCTTTACAAAACCTTTCTTGGTTTTGTAATCAATGCTGACTGCAACGGCGCAGCCAACATCATGCGTAAAGTAGCCACACAGCTAGGACTTGTCTTAGTTAAGGTGGGTAGGGCAGTTTTGAGTCTGCCACATCGGTATGACTTGTTCCGCGATCTAAAGAATTCATTTCGCAATTCGTTGCGAAGTGCGTCTTTAGACCACGTAGCAACATCCATTTAGAATCCCTCGTGTTTCAACCGAGGGAGAACTCAATTAGAGCACCAGTCCCGTAGTTAAAATTGGGGTCAGAAAGCCATCATTCGCCTACAGCATCCTTCAAGAAATCGGGAATCTAATGGCTTAGTAGAAAGGTAAGATTCCGTTAAGGGATTTCCAGGAGATAAATTATCCCATATTGTGGGACGGGCGTCCCCGCCCGTCTTCTATTAGTGGCGGGCGAGGACGCCCGCACCACAAGAAATTTTGGGATATTTTTTTATTTGGAAGTCCCTAAGCAATGAAGCCGTCGATATTACCGATCGCAAGGTTATTGTTAGCCAAGCCATATTCTAGCCCAGCAAGTCCCACACGCGGATCGAGATTCAGTGTTGTTCCTAACTCAAGCACAATAATTTCGTTATTATCGGGAGCAGACGATCGCCCACCACCACCAGGGTAGTTGTTATCATTGGCAACTAAGATAGTATTGCGATCGAGCACCAACACATCTTCGATAGTCACAAAGGGGAAAGTAAACAATTTATTGCCATCTCCATTCAAGTCATTTGGATCTTGAACATTCAGCAGGTTAGCAATTTCCTCTTTAGCAACAAAGCCATTGGCATCTTTCTGAGAAAGGTCAACTTTGAAAATCTTCTTGAACTGTGCGGTAGCACCTTGACCGCCATCACGTTCGATGATGAGATACTCATTCTCGTTAACGACAGTAAAATCGCCAATAGCGTTGCTTGGGTTCTCCAGCTGATAGTAACCAGCTATACCGTCAAACTTACTGGATTGCAGATCGTATTTATAGATTCTCAAAGAACCTACTGGATCGCCCACAACAGTTCCTTCAAGTAATGGATACAGAGTCGTTTTACTGGGGTTAATTGCTAAGCCCTCAAACCCTCTAGAACCACCAAGGTTAGCAACTACAGTTTCTCCTACATACAGGTCGCGTATCGTATCTCCTGTTCCGGGGAAGTCTGTGAAGAAACCGTCAACGCCCAACTCGATGAACTGCTTGTACTCCTGTACTGGATCGCCGTTGTAATCAGATGCTAAGTAAACACTTTCGTTGCGGAAGGTGTAAGGATGCACCAACAATCCGGCGGTATGAGCATCTTGAACTAAAGTTGTGGCATTGCCCAAGACTCGATCCGCATCGCTAATTGTACCATCACCGTTGAGGTCATCTGGTTGACCGTCGCCATTGCGGTCAACTGTTTGCGCTGGGACAATTAAACGTTTGTTAGGACCAATACCAGCAGCGTAGTCATTGACAAAGTCTAGCCCTGTTGGGGTTGCTAAGTCGCCGTAGGTACGGGAGTCGCCACTGACTGTAAAGTCATAAGGTTTTTCTGTTGCACCACCATATAACTGAACTAGTGGCACATCAATTCCTGCTTTGGGTAACAGTACATCATTAAGTTCCTGTAGATTGCCCACTTCAAAGGATTGGATGAAGATCCGCTTTGGATCGGTAAAGCCTTTGGCAACTAAGGTATCAACTAACTCTTTACCCAAGTTGGTATTGATGGAGTTACCATCGATACGTTTGCCTTCCGTAGCAAAATAGGTGGGGTGCTTGGTTTCAGGATAAATGCCAATCTTGCGTCCGGTTTCTTTTTCAACTTGCTGCACCAAGTCGATGACTTCTGCTAGGGTAGGAACTTTTAAACCATCATTGTTATATTCGGTTCCTCGCAAATCGGGTAAGCGCTCAATAGCATTGAGAGTTTTAATTTCTGCCAGGGTCAGGTCTTCTGAGAACCAGCCTCTGATAGTACGACCATCAATGACTTTAGTGGTCAGGCGATCGGCAAACTCAGGACGTTGGTAAATGTCGGTGCTGGTGTCGGAAGCGTTGAGCGTACCATCTGCGTTGAGAATGGCAAGAGCGTTTTCGTGACGAGCAATTAAGACTCCATCTTTGGTGGCGACGAGATCGGGTTCGATAAAATCTGCACCTAATGCGATCGCTAATTTATAAGCTTCTAAAGTATGCTCTGGACGAGAGCCGCTCGCTCCTCTATGACCAATAACAATAGGAGCACTACCAGTTAATGTATCAAATTCAGCCCTTCTCAGGACATCAGGGTTGTCAGGAGAGCGGACAAAAGTTGCGACGATTTGGTCGCGCACTAAGTCAGCAGTACCGGGAAAATCACTGAATAGAGCATCAACTCCAAGCTGGTAGAACTGTCTGTATTCTAGTTGTGGGTTCCCATTGTAATCTGATGCTAGATAACGTCCTTCATCACGGAAGGTATAAGGATGCACCTGTAACCCTGCTGCATGGGCATCTTGTACCAGTGTTGTGGGTGGAGTTGTGACTTTATCAGTATCATTGATGACCCCATCATTGTTGAGGTCGTCTGGTTTGCCATCTCCATCCTTATCAACTGTCTTCACTGAGACAATCATCCGCTTCCAGGGACCAATGCCATCAGCATAAGTGGCAATTTCTTTCAAGCCTTCTGGAGTCCGCAGGTCTGCGTAAGTACGGGAATCGCCGTTGATAACAAAATCATAAGGCTTGGTTTCAATCAAAGAACCATCATTTCTAACATCAGTAGCGTCTAACAACTGAACTAAAGGAATGTCTGTTTTCTGATTCAGTTCTTTGAGGTTGCTGGTTTCAAAGGATTGGATAAAAACTCGACTAGGGTCAGTAAATCCTGTTTTTTCTAGAGTTGCCAACAGGGGTTCTTCTAGAGATAGACCAATGGAGTCATGGTAGGTGGGGTGTTTGGTTTCGGGATAGATACCAATTTTTTTCCCTGTTTGTGTTTCTACCTCTTTGACCAAATTGATGACTTCTTCTAAGGTAGGAATTTCAAACACTCCGTTGAAGACTTGAGGGCGGAAGCTTTGAGGCATAATCGCCCGTATAGTTTTGATTTCTGCTAAAGTAAAGTCTTCAGCCCAGAAACCTTCTTCCGTCACTCCATCAATGACTTTAGTTTTTTTCCGGTCAGCAAACTCAGAACGAGTTGAGACATCGGTTGTGGCAATCAAATTTGGTTCGTGGCGGGCGATTAGCACTCCATCTTTAGTAGAAACCAAGTCTGGTTCAATGAAGTCCGCACCTCGTTCGATAGCCAGTTTGTAAGCTTCGAGAGTGTGTTCTGGCAATTCACCGCTTGCACCTCGGTGTCCGACAACTAGAGGGGTTTGACCGTTGAGGGTGTTGAGTTTAACAACACTGCTGTTAGGTACAGAGATAGGAGCCTCAAGTAGCTTACCCGTGTTGTCAAAATGCAGCAAGTAAGGACCAAACTCGTCACCGAGCCAAAGTGTGCCGTCTTTTGCTAATACAAATGATTCTACATCAAAGTCTGCACCTGTTAAGGTGCGATCGCTCGTACTTTCATTAACAATCTTAAAAGGGACTCGGTTATCTGGGTCAGAGAGTTGTATGTAGTTCAACACCTTAACACTACCATCACCCCCTTCTATACCTTGAAAGCTAGGGTCAAGGCGATAAATTCGTAACAGGTAATCGGCGCTATTATTTTTTGCACCAAAACCATTGTCTGTTAAGAACCAGAAAGTGTTTTGGTCGGCAAACTGTACACCACTAAAGCCCTGAACAGGTTGACCTGGGAATGGAATGGTTCTTCCATTGGTGCTTGTGAGAAATTTGCCAGATTGAGGACCTTCGGCAAATGTATCTGCGCTTAGAACTGCAAATCCCTTGAGTGTTACGTCTGCCATAATATTTTCCTATCTTGTGAGACACACAATGTCCTGGGCTACGGATATTCTGCTTATCCATAGCAAAGGACAATGGATTTTTTGAAGGATGAAAGATTAAGTATGAAGTGTGAAATGAAGTATAAAATGTTTTATCTTTTAAACTTGATACTGCTTCTTGTTTCATCTTTTCTTCCTTCATCCTTTAGGCTCTATTTACGGTGTATTTTCTTTATCAGAATTAAAATTGGATCGTGAAGATCGAGCCAGCGTTTTCTATAGAAAGTCTTAAAGGATACGCTCCGCGCATTTAATCTAATAAAATGCACGGAAGCCTGAGTTAAGCTTTCTATACATTTCCATCCAACCGCTTATAGGTTAAGAACAATAAATGTTTTGATTAAAATTCAGTATTTTTTCTAAATCGGTATGCACTGAGGAGAAGCATTTTTCCCGTTAAAATAAGTAAAAATTTATTAAAGTTTAACTAAACCGTCAAATAACAAGCTTTTTCATTTATATAGCGGTTATCACTTGAATGAAGTACAGATTTATCCGCGTTCGTCTGCTACAGGCTGCGGTTCCATAACTTTTTTATGTATTGCACTCAATTGAAAACCGCTATAAATATCAAGCTATTAACGCTTAAACAAAATTCCCGATCTACCCACACTCTGTTGAAATTACCTATGTCAACCTTCAAAGAAGAGGTTACTGTAGAAAAAATGATTACATACAGCAATCCTAGTTGATTTTTGAAATACACGTAGAGTGGGCTTTAGCCCTACCTACAGTACTTAAAATTGTTTATGCATGATTTAGGATTTTTATATCGTGCTGAATCTAGCAAATTCTGGAGCTAACTACTCTTTGTGCTAAGACAACAGTACAGAATAGCCTAACTAAACCAACCATTAAAAATTAATAATATGATATTGATAGTAGATGACGAACAGCACAATTTACGCATTTTATCTACCACCTTGACTCAGCAGGGGTATGAAGTGCAGTGTGCCAAGAACGGAGAATTGGCTTTACTTACAGCGCGAGAAACCTTACCTGATTTAATTCTGCTGGATATTATCATGCCAGATATTGATGGCTATAAAGTCTGTCAACATCTCAAAGCCGATGTACAGACTCGCGATATCCCAGTTATCTTTTTAAGTGCTTTTAATGAAACCTTGAATAAAGTAAAAGCGTTTAACGTTGGTGGATCTGATTATATTACAAAACCGTTTCAGGTAGAAGAAGTCTTAGTTCGTGTGAAAAATCAACTGGATCTCCGGTTGTTGCAAAAGAAACTCACAGAGCAAAATGCTTTGTTGCAAACAGAGAACTATGAACGACAAGAAGCACAACGGAAACTCGAACAAATAACCACTGAGTTAAAACGCTCAAATCAAGAACTAGAGCAATTTGCTTATGTAGCGGCTCACGATTTACAAGAACCATTACGGGCAATAACAAGTTACACTCAGATTCTAGTGCAGGAATATCAAGAGCGTCTGGATGGAACAGCAATTGAATACATGGATTTCATCGTAGACGGAACAACGCGGATGCAGCAGTTAATTCAAGACTTGCTAACCTATTCTCGCGTTGGGACTCGGAATAAAGTATTTGTACTTACTGATAGCAATTATGTGTTAGATCGGGCTTTGAAGAATCTGCAAGTAGCAATTGCGGAGAATCATGCCATTGTGACGCATGACCATTTACCAACAATTCAAGGCGACAAAATTCAATTAATACAGCTTTTTCAAAACCTGATTGGCAATGCTATTAAGTTTCGTCGGGAGGAAATTTCCCAAGTTCATATTTCTGCTGAGTTAAAGGATCGGGAATGGCTGTTTTCGGTAAGAGATAATGGAATTGGCATCAAACCAACGTATCTCGATCGCATTTTTGAAATTTTCAAACGTCTCCACACTCGTCAAGAGTTTCCCGGTACTGGTATCGGTCTAGCTATTTGCAAAAAGATTGTCAATCGCCATCACGGACGTATTTGGGCTGAATCTGAGCCGGGAGTAGGAACTACATTTTACTTTACTTTTCCTGACTCTATTAATTGACGAGTCAGCTTAATACTCACTTCAATAGTCAATGCACTTTCGTGGATTTTACGGCGAAGAATATAAGAGTTCAAAACTTAGAGCCAGAAACAGATTTTGAGGTTGATTACGATATTTTAGTTGGTGCAGATGGATCTCGTTCTGTGGTCAGAGAATATTTTTTACACACAAAAGATTTTCACTGCGAACAAAAGTACGTCGCCAATGACTATAAATCGATTTTCCTTCCTCCTCTTCAAGATGCAAAAATTAATCTAGAACAAGGCAAAATTCACTCTTGGATACAAAAAGATGGCACATATGTAGTTTTACTGCATCAACTGGATGGAGGAATGAGCGGTGTCATTCTATTTCTTCATAACAAAAATCAGGTCGATTCTTTCTCTACAACAGAAGAAGTTCTCCAATTTTTTCAAAAAAATTTTCCAGAAGTTGCCGTCGAAAGCAGGACGCCCATGCTTTAGTAGAGCTTGGTGATAAAGCTTTTCCTTCAACTACAGGATTATTTATTGAGTTTGTTTTAAGGGAAAGCGTTGCTAGAATTTTACACAAAACGTTCCCGCAATACTTTACACCTCCTATTTCAGAGTTGATATTTGACACCACAATGTCCTATTCAGAAATTTTGAATTTATACAAAGGATGGATCTCTAAGGTCAAAAAATCCAACGCTTCTCTTCAGTAAGATTTTTATAGTGATGGGATAAAAGCAAAAGTTTTTTGCTTTGGGATTACTGAACCGATGCTCTAGTATTCATAAAAACCCGGTTTCTCTCCCTTGCAAAGCTTGATATCTCGTATGCTCAACGATGAAGTTACCGGGTTTTTGGCCTCCTTTTTGATCATTGTACTGGCGCTCTAGAATATCGACGCATGGTATTGACAAAATTCCTTTCTTATAATAATAAACAGTCCTGCTGCCCTTAAAGGAGGGCTAGTTCCAATCGCATATAGCGATCGTTTGGTGAAATGCGACAAATTTATTCAAATCTTGTTTTTTGTTCCGAATAAAGCCAAGGCTTTGTATTATATTATAATGCATTTTTGTAGTACGTTCGTCAACAGCATCTTTATTTCGGCAGACTTTCATTGAGAATTAACTCGTTGTTTTTAATCTTTTTTTAACCTTAACTTAATCTTAAATCACTAAAAATTCAGCTACTTTTCTTACTAACTTGAGCGTGTCCAACCGAAAATATGCAATGTCTGAAACAGCTTGGCTATCCTTGCTCAGTTTTTCTTGGGCGTTACTGAAGCTTACCTATGAATGATTTTTGAGCCTCACGCCAAGACGCCAAGCTTTTTTTGCGTCTTGGTGCCAATGCTTTTAGCAAAGATGACAAAATTGTAGGCATTATATCTTTATAATCCGGCAACAACTGCTGAACAACTGCGTTTTTATTCTATATTGAGACAGTGACTGAGATAGCTTTTGGTCTGGCTAATTTGTAGCGTCGCCTGAATCTGTTGAAACAGGACTCTCTATTTTCTGCCAAATTTTTGAAGAACTCCCACTACTTATAGCAGTTTTCATTTGTTTAGACTATATGCTGCGGTACAACTGTAGTGTCTAACTTCCTGCAACGTAGTGCATCTACCTGAACATCTCTGTCACCTGTTCCTTACTATGCATGTGTATAGTAACACGCGCAGTTTGAAAATCTTTAACATTGCACGTCTATGTTTTTTCATTATCCTGTAATAAATAATTCTAGATTTACAAAGGCATTTTCAGTTGTACCACTGACAATGAGTTTAGCTAGGTGCGGCGGTAGAGAGCAAGCACAAAACAGTTTTACTCTTGACTATTCTTTTTCTGGTTTTACTAAAGAAACTGGGCTTTTGGGCTTAATGTATCGATGCTCTAGCAAATAGCACTCAGTAAAACTAAAAAGTCAAGATTGGCCGAAAAGTAGTTCAAAAGTTCAGAAGTGGAAGAGAATTAATCGCTATAAGCCCTGAATTCATATATGGAGAAAGAATCAGAATTTTGAGCACAAGTGTAGCCCGAACTAAAAAAGCGTCCAGATTAAATCAAGCGCTTCGAAGGGTGGGCTCGATCGAGCTCAGGACTGGCTGAACTTCAGCCAGTCCTTCTGAAGACAATTGACACATATGGTTTACTCCCACGTTTTTTCCAGCTCAAGGGTGAAGTCATTCATGAATACACAAATCGACATTCTTCAATCTCAAATTAGACCTCGCTCTAACTTGGAAAAGTCTCTGGATAGAGGTTTTATTTGGCTGACTCGGATTTTTGCACTGGCAGTGGTAGTTATTTTGCTGTGGATCTCCATACAGGTTGCCATTGAGGCGATGCCCGCACTCCAAAAGTTTGGAGTTAGCTTTTTGGTTACAAGCGTTTGGAACCCAGTCAAGAGTGAGTATGGAGTGCTACCGCAAATATATGGGACTTTGGTAAGCGCTTTGATTGGTTTGCTCATAGCCGTACCAATCGGCGTTGGCACGGCGGTCTTACTGAGCGAAAATTTGCTTCCATCCTCAGTCAGAATGATACTAGTTTTCTTAGTAGAACTACTGGCAGCGATTCCTAGTGTTGTCTATGGAGTCTGGGGAGTTTTCGTTTTAGTTCCTTTATTATCAGGATTTGGAAAATGGGCAAACGCTAACTTGGGCTTTATACCTATTTTTAGCACTCCTCCCACAGGACCAGGGATGTTAAGCGCAGGCGTCATCTTGGCAATTATGACGTTGCCAATCATTACAGCAATCTCCCGCGATGCACTGATCTCTGTGCCCTCTAGTTTGCGCCAAGCTGCTATGGGACTTGGTGCCACCCGGTGGGAAACGATTTTAAAAGTTTTAATTCCAGCGGCTTTTTCAGGCATTGTGAGTGCTGTGATGCTGGGGTTGGGTCGGGCGATGGGAGAAACAATGGCTGTGACGATGCTGATTGGCAACGCAAACGTGATTAATGTTTCTGTGTTTGCACCAGCCAATACGATTTCTTCTCTGTTGGCAAATCAATTTGCGGAAGCCAGTGGTCTGCAAGTCAGTGCTCTGATGTATGCCGCATTAGTTTTGTTTGTGTTGACTCTGCTCGTGAACATTTTAGCAGAGTTAATTGTTGTGCAAGCCAAGCGAATATAGGATTTGGGTTGAATAATTCATGATTTCTCCTGTTTCAGACAAGCCGTCTGCCAGCTATATCGGCAGCCTAGCTCGTTCTCCCATGTCTTCTCGGACTCTGTTGAGCACGGTGATGTCAGTCGTGGCAGTTCTCTGCGGTTTTCTCACGCTTTTGCCTTTGATAGCAGTGCTTTCTTACGTCATCATTCGAGGCGGGAGCAGTCTCAACCTCAACTTGTTTACCGAATTGCCACCACCACCATTGTCACAAAAAGGGGGTATTGGCAATGCCATCATAGGAACGCTATTTATGGTAGGAATCGGTGGTCTGATTAGCATTCCTTTTGGAGTTTTAGCAGCCATTTATTTAACTGAATTTAGCTCTGGTAAGCTATCGCGCTGGATTCGCTTTGCAACTAACGTTCTCAGTGGAGTCCCCTCAATCATTGCAGGTGTTTTTGCTTACGGTATTGTCGTAGCTAGGATGGGTGGATTCTCTGCGGTGGCTGGGGGATTTGCTTTGTCGATTTTGATGTTGCCAATTATCGTGCGAACAGCTGATGAAGCCTTGCAATTGGTATCACAAGATTTGCGAACTGCGGCTGTGGGATTAGGTGCCACTAACTTTCAGACAGTTGCACTCGTTGTTGTGCCAGCTGCAGTACCAGCAATTGTCACTGGTGCAACTTTGGCGATCGCCCGCGCCGCCGGAGAAACTGCACCTTTATTGTTTACGGCTCTCTTCTCTCAGTACTGGCCTCGCGATGTATTCGGACCGACAGCTTCTCTGGCTGTGTTGGTTTATAACTTCGCTATTTCTCCATTTAAAAATTGGCAGTCACTCGCTTGGGCGGCGTCTCTGATTTTGGTGCTTTTGGTTCTACTGACTAGCGTCATTGCTCGCGTGGCAACTAGTCGCACAGTTAGATAAGTCACACACAAAGCATAACTAAAGCCGAGTAAAAGTTTAACGATACGCAAATGTAAATCTCTAAAACTTATGGCAACTCAGACAAAGACCGAAAATCAAACGAAAATTGTTTTACGTACAGAGGATCTCAACGTCTACTACGGCAAATTTTTAGCGTTAAGCAAGATTTGGCTTGAGATTCCTCAAAATCGAGTGACTGCTTTCATTGGTCCTTCTGGATGTGGAAAAAGTACCTTACTACGGTGTTATAACCGCCTCAACGACTCAATTGTAGGGTTTCGTACTGAAGGAAAAGTTTATTACCAGGCAGAAAATTTGTATGCACCTCACATCGACCCTGTTTTAGTACGTCGTAGGATTGGAATGGTGTTTCAAAGACCAAACCCATTTCCAAAGTCAATTTATGACAATATAGCCTTTGGTCCCAGGCTCAACGGTTTCAAAGGGAATATGGATGAGTTGGTAGAGCGATCGCTCCGACAAGCGGCTTTGTGGGATGAAGTCAAAGATAAACTACGCCAAAGTGGTTTATCCTTGTCTGGAGGACAACAACAGCGCTTGTGTATTGCGCGTGCGCTCGCAGTGCAGCCAGAAGTCATTCTGATGGATGAACCTTGCTCCGCACTTGACCCCATCTCCACCATACGGGTTGAAAACTTGCTGCACGAACTCAAACAGCATTACACAATTATTATTGTGACTCACAATATGCAACAAGCTTTACGAGTGTCCGATCTGACTGCCTTTTTTAACGTTCAAACAACAGACAACGGCAATCGTACTGGTTACCTTGTAGAGTATGACAGCACAGAAGCCATTTTCCAAGATCCCAAACAGGAAGATACTAAAGAGTACGTTAGTGGTAAGTTTGGTTGAAATTTGCTCTCTTCCGAAGAAACACGCACGTGAAACCGTGTTTCTTTCATCTATGACTGATTAAATTTTTGTCTCCGACTTTTCTGTTTCCTCTGACTTGGGATTTTGAGGGATCAAATTAGACTTTTTGAGTTTTTTGACTACACTCAGAACCACCAGCGCTAAGAGCGTACCTATCAGACTCATTCGCCATAAACCACAGCCAGACGCAGCTCCCAATCCACCCGCGAGCCAAATACTGGCTGCGGTAGTTAGCCCCTTAATTTCTTCCTTACCAAAGTCCGACCTTTGCTGTCGTAGAATGATTCCAGCTCCTAGAAATCCGACGCCTGTTGCTATCCCTTGGGCAATGCGAGCCATAGCATTCAGAGCTGTAGAGCGAGCCAGAAGATTATCAGACAAACTACCGTTAAACTCTATCTGCAAGGGTATCATCACAAAAAGAGCAGCACCCAGACTGACTATCATAAAAGTTCTTAACCCAGCTGGTCTACCAGTTCGCTGGCGGTTAATACCAATTGCACCACCAACTAGTAGAGCCACAACTAGCCGAAAACTTACACTCTGCCAATCACTCGGACTAAAAAACATCTCATTCATTGCCTGTATCTCCAAGAGAACTAAAACACGTATCCTTTAGTCCACATTGGTACTAAAGAAAAGGCGTTGCTGATTGATACTATGAAAATCTCAAAGCATGAGCGCCAAGACCCAAAAAAAGCTTGGCGTCTTTGCGTCTTGGCGTGAGGCTAAAAAATCACTCATACGCACGCTTCCACAACGCCAAAGAAAAATTGAGCAAGGACAGCCAAGCTGTTTCAGACATTGTATGTTTTCGGTTGGACAGTCTCAAGTTATTACGGTCAATAGCTCAAGTTTTAGTTAATTAAGATTAATTTTAGGTTAAAAATAGATTAAAATCAACAAGTTAATTCTCGATGAGAATCTGCCGAAATACAGATGCTGTTGACGGAAGTGCTACATACATATAGTACAAAATTTTACAAACTACCGAATTTATCCGGAACAAAAAACCAGTTTTGAACAAATTTGTTGCTCATTACTATTCTTTTGTCACACGCTCTCTATCATTGGAGATATATTCATACTGCTGTGATTGTGTACAGACGATGGCCTGTTGGTATCAAATGGGATGAGATCTTTAAGCCTTTTTGTAAAAAATCTATCTTTTGATAGGTGACGCGTAATTTTTAAAGGTGTTTTCTTAATAAATATTCTTATATTTAAGATGAGGCTAAGATTAAATAGCATTAAAAAAATGACTAACTGATTAACGAAGGATGTATTGATGGAACAATCTAATCAAGAAGACAAAGATGGTTTTTTCTATCCTCGTGGTCGCTACTACGGTCAAGTTAAGCCGGCAAATCTATTGTTTAATGCCAATCTTCAAGAATTTGCTCAAAAAGTCGCCATTATTACTAGTTTAGAGACATCTGGGAAGCTTTCTCCTGAAGAAGCTTACAACCAAATTAAAGTCCTTTGGAAACAGTTAAAACGGAGTAAAAAGGAACTTGGTATTGGCAACGACCAACCAAATGGATCGGAATCGTTAGATGGCATTTAAAGTATTTCATTTTCACCGTTGACTACTTCAAATTCATTTGGAATCAATGACACAACAATATTTTCAGAATCTACTTGAATGAGCCACCGATCGCTAAATGTAGCACCTGAAAGCATCTCTCTATCGAGAATAACACCAACTTTCCCGGCAACGTATGCAGGGCGTAGTATCAAAACTTTGTCTCCTACTTTGGGGTAAATAGCACTCCTCACCTGAAAATTTCAAGAAGAACTTATACAAGTGAAATCCGATAAATTTTATAACCTAATCTTAACCTAAAAGAGTTTAACTTTTTAAGCTATGTATAAATTTGCTGCAGCTTCGGTGAACGAACCCATTGTGTTTGGATCTGCTCGACCTGGATACAGCGATAAGCTAGTGAACGAGTGGATTGTGTTCATGGAGAATCAAAACATCAAGCGCGTCTGCTGTTTGCTTCCTGAAACTCAGCTAACCCGCTATTCAAATTTGCTTGAAGTTTACCAACAGACCTTCGGAATCAACCAAGTTTGTTGGACCCCGATCGAAGATTTTCATTTTGTCAATCCGGAAATTCTGATTTACCAGATTTTGCCATTCTTAGCCGTTGCCAACCAGAGTCATGAGAAAGTAGTCGTTCATTGCTCCGGTGGAGTTGGGCGCACCGGGCACATTTTAGCCGCTTGGCTTGTGGCTGGACGAGGACTCTCGAACAAAGCCGCGATCGCCGCCGTCAAACAAACTGGAAAAAATCCTTACGAAGCAGTCATCGCCGCCCCTTTCAAAGGTCGAAATCCGTGGAAAGTTGCAGCGGAACTCAATACCCTGCTAGATGAGTGCAATCGGCTTAGGTGTAAGTTGACTTAGCTTAATGCCGAAGAATTTGGGTTTTAACCCAGTGTAGGATGTGCAAGTGTTATGTCCCATGAGTAAAAGACATCTCCGAAAAAGAAGATAAAAGCCTTGTGCAGTCAGGGTCGATACCTTATTTCTGGAGATGTCTATTAATCCATAAACAAACACGATCGATCATAGTTGTTTATAGACTTCATCGACATATGTCTGCATAGATGGCAACCCGAACTCTTTAAGGATTCGTTTGACTGAACCTTTCTTAACCTGCCTAACAGCTTGTATTACATTTACCCACTGCCTCTGTCTTTGACCTACTTCTGGATAATCTTCTAATACTGTTTCGACTGGTAACAAAAACATCTTGACCTTGTATGTCTTGCCTTTTTTACGATATTCGTAAGTGTTAAGTTTATAAGCATCTACTTGCCCTACAACCCCAGCTTCTTCCCATGCCTCTTTTACTGCTGAAGCCGCCGGACTCATTCCATCTGTAACACCACCTTTGGGAATTCCCCAATTTTGACTGTTGCGGCTCGTAATCAACAAGACTTCGATGTTTCCATTTTTTACTCTATAGGGAATCACCCCAGATTGCTGAAATACTTTGCTGACTTTGCGACTCATCCGAGTTAGCTCCTCAGTAATTTAGACTTTTGTAAAAATTTTAATTCAAAAAAGTGAGAACTAATGTCACGATAACTCTAGTACCTTGCGGCGTAAATACGCCTACCATTTTCAAAGGCTGCAAATGATGATTTTTTCAAGGTTCATAATGGTGGGTTTATTTCCGCCATGCTGTACTAGGTTAGGATAAACTTATAAAAAAATATAGATTTTCAGTATTTGTTATGCTAAATTAACAATTTCCTAGAGGGAACAGGGAACAGGACAATACTGCAAGAGATAGGTAATTTTAGATCCGTTGAAGTTTTCAGATTCTTCAATCAAGAAGTGAGTTGAGTCAGTCATGGACTTCTCCTTTGCTTATACGACGCGAAGCTTCCAAAGCACAAGCATTACTTCAGCTATATTATAAGTCTAACTTACACCACTTTGTATAATTTAAATCAATTTTTTTAGTACAAATTTACTATAAATAAGAGAAGGAATTATCTGTACTGAGGCTAAGGTTTGTGACAAAAACCTCTAAAGCACAACTAACATGCTACTTTACTAAAGTATAAAGTAACCTGTTAGCTTTGCAGTTAATAATTCATAATACGTTTTTAGATTTTAGAAACACGTTTCATAAGATATTTCCTAACCTCAAGCTTGTAGATTGACCCCGTTTTTACCATCGAAAATAATCTTACTCACCAGTATTTAGCCTTATCTTAAGATTGGTTAATGTTGATAGATCTCAAAGAGAAACATCTTAACCAAAACGCCCAGAGGTATAATCACGAGTCCGAGAATCAAGGGCATTACTAAATATTTGAGTCGTTTCTCCAAATTCCACCATTTGACCAATTCGACTTTCATCAGTACTGAAGAAAGCGGTAAAATCAGAAACACGCGCTGCTTGTTGCATATTGTGAGTCACGATCGCAATTGTGAGTTCTTCGCGCAAGCTGTAAATAAGTTCCTCAATTTTCATTGTGGCAATAGGATCGAGTGCCGAACAAGGCTCATCCATCAACAAAACTTTTGGTTTTACAGCTAAAGCACGAGCAATACACAATCGCTGTTGCTGACCTCCGGAGAGTCCCAACGCGGATTTATGCAGTTTATCTTTTACCTCTTCCCAAATAGCTGCACCTCTGAGGGCTGATTCGACAATTGCATCTAATTCTGCTCTTGGATGCCAGCCTGCAATTCTGATCCCGTAGACCACGTTATCGTAAATGCTCATGGGGAAAAGGTTGGGTTTTTGAAACACCATCCCTATTTGGCGGCGCAGACGGTTTAAGTTGACACGGGAACCGTAAATATTTTGATTGTAAAATTCTACGGAACCATCAACTTTTACGGGTCCTTCTAACTCGCTAATGCGATTGAGACATTTAATGAACGTTGATTTACCACAACCACTTGGACCAATGATTGCGGTTACATGGTTCTCATGGATATCCATTGAGACACCTTCCAATGCCTTGGAGGTGCCGTAGTAGAAGCTGAGATTCCTAACTTTGATGGCTGGTTTTAACTTACTCATATAGTTTAGGTACTACACAAAACATCACACCACTATTGGAATTTGCTTAAGCGTTTCTCTTTCTCGTAAAGACCCGAGAGAGAATGCTAATTATTAGAATCATCCCAACTAAGACCAGAGAAGTTGTCCAGACTATGGCTGTTTTTTCTGGTGTAGGATCATTGTACAAATTAAAAATTAACACTGATAGTGACGCCGTTGGACCATTTAGATCGGTTGACCAATCTAAACTGAACAAAGATGTAAAAATCAAGGGAGCTGTTTCACCCGCAGCACGGGCGACAGCTAGTAAAACCCCTGTCGTAATAGCAGGGAGTGCAGCAGTGACAACGACACGAAATATAGTTTGAAAACGAGTTCCTCCTAAAGCAGCGGATCCCAAACGCATGGAGGTAGGAACAAGTTTTAAAGCCTCTTCAGTGGTAAGTACAACAACTGGCAGCATCAAGACTGCCAAAGCAAAACCACCTGCGAACGCACTAAATTGCTTTGTCACTAATACAATGACACCAAAGGCAAAGATCCCTACCACAATGGAAGGAACGCCTGTGAGCACGGAAGCCACAAAGCGAACAATGCGTCCAATTTGAGTTCCTTTTCCTATCTCTGACAGATATATACCCGTCATGATCCCTGTAGGAACACTAAATAGTGCAGCTATTGACACCATAATTAGAGTCCCAACAATTGCGTTTCCAAAACCATCGTAAATGACCGGTGTCACAAACATGGATGGTTTTAGACTTTTTAACCCCCGCCCAACGATTTCCCATAACAGTGACAGCAAAGGAATCAAAGCTAAAGCTGAGAGTAAGAATGCTACTGCAGTCATTCCATAGTTAAATACTAGCCTTATTGGTGGTAGAGGACTATATATTTCTGCTACCACAGATTTATTTATTTCAGAATCTTGATGACTTGTCATAATCTCTTACGCCTTTTTATATTCAAACTCCTTGGCTGCTTTTATGTCTTTCTTTAGACATATATCCTGATAAAAGTACTGTCAATAGCTCAGTTACAAGTAGTGTTTGTAACATTTGTCGTAAATTTCTTAAACCAATTTGAAAAAAATCTCACAGATAGTTGGTTAAGATTAAGCCTTAGTAAGGCAGACTCAATCCAAAATCCACGCATCTAAAATCCAAAATGGTATTACTTATTTTTGCTACCAACAAACTGTACAACTGCTAAAGCACAAATATTGACAGATAAAGTCACGGCAAATAAAATCAATCCCAAATATGTTAAAGCACCAAGGTGTAGAGGATCTTGCGCTTCAGCAAATTCGTTAGCTAATACGGAGGGGATCGTGTAGCCCGGATCCAGGAGTGATGCACTGATTTGAGCTGAGTTCCCAATCACCATCGTCACAGCCATTGTTTCCCCCAATGCTCTCCCTAAAGCAAGCATGGCTGCACCGACAATTCCAGAAAATCCAGCCGGTAGTATCACTCGAAATATAGTTTCCCAACGAGTAGAACCCAAAGCCATCGATCCACTGCGTAATTCTTTTGGGACTACAAGCAAGACATCACGAGTAATGGCTGCCATTGTGGGCAAAACCATAATCGCCAGGATAATCCCCGCAGTGAGTAGATTGAATCCTGCTGGACCTGGTGTGTTAAACAGTGGTATCCATGCGAAAGTAGTGGAAAACCAGGTTTGTAGGGGTGTCAGGACTGGAATAAAGATATATACACCCCACAAACCAATGATGACACTGGGAATAGCAGCAATTAGTTCCACAATAAAAGCTATAGTTGTTCTTGCTGAAGGAGGGATAAAGTTTTCACTGGTGACTAAAGCTACCGCCAAACCAACAGGTATAGATAATAACATGGCGATCGCACTGCTGACGATGGTTCCGTAAATATAAGGTAATGCACCAAAAAGTAAATTACCCGTATCCCATTCTTGACTCCACAAGAACCCCAATCCAAACTTTTGAATAGCAGGGAAAGCTTGTTGAAAAACTACCCAACTCATCCAAAATAGTACAGCAACTGTCAGGGCGGCAAATACATAAACTAGCCAGGTGAATCCCTTATCAATTAAGAAACTTTGACCGCTAGTCGCTGTAATGTCTATACTTTCATCAATTAAGTTTCGTTGATTGTTATTAGTTGGTTCTGAGGAATTAGCCATTACTCATTAGAAGATTAAATTCTTGTCACGCCAGATTAGTTGTTAGTTGTTAGTGGTTAGTTGTTGGTTGTTAGTTGTTAAAAAGAACCACTAACCATTAACCACTAACCACTAACCACTAACCTATTTAACAGAACTGTTTACTGTTTGTATTACCTTTTGTGCTGCAGATGCTGGAATCCGGGTGTAGTTGAGGTCGTCATTGATTTGTTGACCGTCAGTTAATGCCCAATTCACAAAGTTTTTCACAGCAGATCCTTTAGCAGCGTCGGGATAATTTTTATAAACCAACAGCCAGGTTAGACCAACAACGGGGTAACCTTGTCCTGGGTCACTAACAAAAACTCGGTAGTTCTCAGGGAAACTGACAGTTGACAAAGCTTGGTTTGCAGACTCTAAAGAAGGAGCGACAAATTGTCCTGCTTTGTTCTGTACTTGTGCTGAGTTCAGTTTGTTTGCTGTGGCAAAAGCGTACTCAACATAACCAACAGACCCTGCGGTACGAGCCACGAAGTTAGCAACACCTGGGTTTCCTTTCCCTTTGAGAACATTGGCGATTGTCCACTTTGGAGCAGTTCCTGCACCAACTCTGCCCTTAAAATAAGGGCTAATGCTACTTAAATGATTTGTCAAAATAAAAGTAGTACCGCTACTGTCAGCGCGAACAACAGGTTTGATCGGCTGACTTGGTAGATTTACACCAGGATTATCCGCTTTAATTTGAGGATCATTCCAGTTAGTGATTTGACCGGAGAAAATACCTGGTAAGGTCTTGCGAGACAATTTTAGATTGTTGACACCAGGAAGATTATAAACAATAGCAACAGCACCACCCGCAGTAGGTACTAGGATAGTTCCTCTGCTGACTTTAGCTATCTCTGCGTCAGTCATTGCGGCATCACTAGCACCAAAGTCAACAGTTCCAGCAATAAATTGGCGAATACCCGCACCGCTACCAACACCTTGATAGTTAACACCTAGCTTTGGATACTTTTTCTTAATTTCACGAGCATAACGTTCGTACAAAGGAGCAGGAAACGTCGCTCCTGCACCATTAATAGTTTGCGCTTGGGCAGTTGCTGTAAAAGAAGATCCGACAGCAACAACAGCAGTGACAGCTGAAGCCGCAACTACACGATTCAAAACGGTAGCTGATAATTTCATATTGCCAGGTTATTAATGATTATTTGTTTTTGGACAACACAGCCAATACGCTACAATGATAAGGGTTAAGAAAAATCTAAGAAAAGTTAAACTCCAGTTTAAATATTTTTTAATTTCTGTTTAAGAATCAGTGACCAGTGACCAGTGACCAGTGACCAGTGACCAGTGACCAGTGACCGGTTAATTATCATCTATTGACTGATTACTATTTGCTGTTAACTGTTCGCTGTGAATTGTTAACTGGACATTGTTCCAACGTTGTAAATAAATGAGTTCTAATTCATGACCCACTTTAGAAAAAAAGTCTATTTGCTGCAATTGCAAAATTACAAAAATTCGGAAAATTGCAAATGCAATAATCGCTAGGGCAATTCCAGTTGTAGAGCTGATGAGTGCCTCCGCTATACCAGCCGTTACAGCAAAGAAATCAGTTGTATTTGTGCCTGTCTTAATGTTACTAAAAGCAGCAATCAGACCATTTGCTGTACCTAAAATACCTAACAAAGGCGCGATCGCGATCGCACTTTCTAGCAACCGATTACCTTTACGCATTTCCAAGCATTCTTTATCGCAAGCAGCTCTTATGGCTAAGTGAAAAGTTTCGGGTGTTGGATTCCTTAGTTTCAATGGCTCAACTAAAAAGCGACCTATCGATAAATCCTTACCACACAAAGCGATCGCTTCTGCTTCCTCTAAGCCAATCTCGGCTGCTGCCAACACTTTCCGCACCAATCGACGCTCTCGAACTATCAACTTACACCAGAACCAAGTCCTTTCCAGCGCACAAGCTAAAGTCACGATAGATAAAAACAACAGAGGCCACATAACGAGACCGCCTGCCAGGAAGGTATCGTATATTCCGATCATACTTGATTCTTGAAAGCGCTTACTGGTAAAAAATTATGCATATTCTTAACAAAGATACATGAAATTTATGCTATTTCTAGTAAAGAAATGTAAAAAAAATATTAAATTTTAGTTAAAATATCCAAAGCCATTGTTTAGCTACGGAATCATCTCAATTTTACAAAAATACCCCAAGGGATGTTCGTAATCGCGGCTATACAAACAAAGTTCCCTTACCCGGACTACTCTGAACCTTGCCCAGAAGATTGATAATATAAGAAACGCTTCATACTTCTTAAACAATGGCACGAGACTTGCGGGGATTCATCAAACTTTTGGAAGAAAAAGGTCAATTAAAGCGAATTTCAGCCCCAGTCGCTCCAGACTTGGAAATTGCCGAAATTGCTAATCGAATGCTGCAACAAGGGGGACCGGGGCTTCTGTTTGAAAACGTGAAAGGAGCATCCTTCCCTGTAGCAGTCAACTTGCTGGGAACAGTAGAACGGATATGCTGGGCAATGAATATGCAGCATCCTCTGGAATTGGAGGAACTGGGGAAGAAATTGGCAATGTTGCAACAACCAAAACCACCTAAAAAGATTGCTCAAGCGGTGGAGTTTGGTAAGATTCTGTTTGATGTCTTAAAAGCAAAACCAGGACGTGACTTTTTCCCTGCCTGTCAGCAGGTAGTCATTCAAGGGGATGAGTTAGATTTAAATAAGTTACCTTTGATACGGCCTTATCCCGGTGATGCAGGCAAGATTATTACTTTAGGACTTGTAATCACCAGAGATTGTGAAACGGGGACACCGAATGTAGGCGTGTACCGCTTGCAGCTACAATCTAAAAATACGATGACGGTTCACTGGTTGTCAGTGCGAGGTGGTGCAAGGCATTTACGCAAGGCAGCAGAACGTGGGAAGAAATTAGAAATCGCGATCGCATTAGGTGTAGACCCCCTGATTATTATGGCAGCTGCGACACCAATCCCAGTAGATTTATCAGAATGGTTATTTGCAGGGCTTTATGGTGGTTCTGGCGTACAGTTGGCAAAGTGTAAGACAGTGAATTTGGAAGTTCCAGCCGATTCGGAATTTGTTTTGGAAGGGACAATTACCCCAGGGGAAGTTCTACCAGATGGTCCCTTTGGGGATCACATGGGTTATTATGGGGGCGTGGAAGATTCACCACTGATTCGCTTCCATTGCATGACTCACCGCAAAGAGCCAGTTTACTTGACCACATTTAGCGGGCGTCCACCAAAAGAAGAAGCTATGATGGCGATCGCTCTCAATCGCATTTATACACCTATTTTGCGGCAGCAAGTCTCAGAGATTGTGGACTTCTTCCTACCCATGGAAGCTTTGAGTTACAAAGCAGCAATTATATCTATTGATAAGGCATATCCGGGACAAGCAAGACGCGCAGCTTTAGCATTTTGGAGTGCTTTACCACAGTTTACATATACCAAGTTTGTGATTGTGGTAGATAAGACGATCAACATTAGAGATCCGCGTCAAGTCCTATGGGCAATTAGTTCCAAAGTTGATCCCTCACGAGATGTTTTTATTTTGCCTAACACACCTTTTGACACGTTGGATTTTGCCAGTGAAAAAATTGGTTTGGGTGGAAGGATGGGAATTGATGCAACCACAAAAATCCCTCCAGAAACGGAACATGAGTGGGGTGATTCCTTGGAGTCAGATCCAGAAATAGCAGCAATGGTCGATAAGCGATGGGCTGAGTATGGTTTGGCGGATTTACAGCTAGACGAAGTCGATCCAAATTTATTCGGCTACGATATTAATCAGTGACCAGTGACCAGTGACCAGTGACTGGTGCTTATCTCGTTCCCAGGCGGAGCCTGGGAATGCAGTTTACGAGGCTCTGTCTCGTGTCAGTAAGTAGTTCCTAGAAGCGCAATTTGCCGTCTTTTGGTGGGATTGAAGTTATGGGATATAGTATCCATTACCAATTTAATGCTGGTAATCGACCTATTGATGAAATCCGCTCTATTTTAGATTCATTACATCACCATGCACAACTACTTCCCTTTACATGGGTGGATGATAATATCATTGAGCTAGAAGGAAAAGACTGTGTTTTCAGTTCTGAAAATGGAAAATCTTCACTCCTTACTCTTCAAGCCATTCACCATAATTTTGCTACAGGTGAATCTATATCCCCTACTCATATAATTGGATTTGAGACACTTCCTAGACCAGGATGCGAAGGTTTAGTTATTTTTCTGGGATACTATTCTCAGTATAAAAACTGGATGGCAACAGGACATTGCAAAACACAATTTGCATCTCTACCAGAATATGGAGGGGACGCTAATTTTGTTCTTGCTCATACTTTAGTTGTTGAAATGTTAGATCGATCTCAATGTCTAGGAATTTTAGATAATGTTTTTGATGAAATTGGATATTGGCAACAACGAGACTTACTCTGTTTAGTTGAGAGAGATTCAGTGCAATTCCTTCGTCGAAATATTGTACAATTACTGCCAAACCCATCATCTGACTTTGTGCAAAAGCTACAGCAACAGATCGATAACCTAAATAATTAGATTCAGAACCTTGTTAGTTAAGCCTGAAAATCCGAAAACACGCAGGTAGGTTGGGTTGAGGAACGAAACCCAACATTTACTGCGATCGCTTAAATGCTGATTGTCTTTCATTCAATATTCCAAGCAAACATTCACAGAGCGATCGTTCTCTAGTACTAGCCCGTTACTAAATATAGTACGGGCGGGACGCCCGTACCACAAGATGGATAATTTATTTCTTGGAAATCCCTAACTGCGATCGCTGGTCACTGATTACTGGTCACTGGTCACTGATTACTGGTCACTGTAATTTCGGGAACTGGAAGAAGAGCATCTCCTGTTTCATTAATCGCCGCCAAAACGGGATCGCTAATCACCGATCGCCTTCTAGCGATCGCTAAATCGTAAAGCCGTTTGAGTTCGGCTTGGCGAGTTGCTTGGTCGTTCTTATTTAGTTTTTGATCGATGCTGTTACTATAGGCTTGAACCCGTTCCTTAAGAACTTGTAAGGGATTGTCATTTTTCAGCAGGGCTAAAAATTCACCTGTAGTGGAATCGCTTGATGGGTTAGCTTGTTCTATAGCCGCAATAACTTTTTGAGTTAAGTCGTCTGGGAACCGTTTGACATTAAGGGGATTTGTACCTGACTGTAGAGGTTGAAAACTAAATTGTTCGGGAATAAACTGCAACAGTTCTTGTCTTTTTTGTGAAAAGACTGGTGTTTCTAAATCAACAGCCATAACAGCAGCAACAAACTCAGGCGTTAGAACTCCTCTGTTCATAAGTTGAGCGATCGCACTGTTATCAACATGACTGACTTCTGGTACAAACCAAGCAAAATTAGCATCTCCTGGCTTCCCATCTAACCTGACTCCAGACTGCGCTAATAACTGTCTGTATTCTTCAGGTTTTACCTTAGCTATGTCACTAAAGTTCAAACTTTCTGCAATACCTAAGCTTTGTGAAATCGTAGGTGTACTACCACCGATTAAATTGGCGTTAAGAAAGAAAGTATTAGGAATTTTGACATCGGCAAAAGGTCCAGGTGTAGGAGTATTTGAAAAAGGATGCAGGTTTCCAACTTGTTGATTGTTACTGATTAAGTTAAATTCAGTGGTCTCAAAGAGAGGACGTAAAAGGCGTTTTCCTTGAGTAACTTGTTGACTTCCATCAGGATTGGCTATTGGGCTACCATCATTATTGCGAGCAATACTTTCCTCAACTTTTTTTTCATTAAATTGATTAATTGCGGGACGAATAAAGTTGGTTTCCAGTACTTCAGCACCTTCTAAATTTTGGGCAATTCTAGAATTGGTACCAGCTTTCCAATCTAATCTTAAGTAATTGGCGTTAAATGCAAACGAGTGCCAATTATTCCAAGGGAAAGCCAATTCTTTCATCACTGGTGCACCATTAATGTGACATTGCAAGCAGGTTCCGCTCCGTTGAGCAGGTTGCAGTAAATCGGCTTGAACAGATGAGTTGCGAAATTTCCAAGATAATCTTCCTGGCGTTCCTTGTTGGTCAAGCTTGTAGTAGTTGTAGCGACCTTGTTGACTATCCCAGCCTAAAGCTTCAATCGATTGTACATCCGGGAAGTTCTCGGAGTTAAAAAACACAGAGAACATAACATTTCGATCTAACCTTTCCCCTTGATTGTTGCCAGTAAAGGTCAATAAGGCTCTTCTACTTGCTGGTTGACCGTCTACTATTGGACGAGTATCAACAATGGTTTCATTTACAACGAAAGTTCGCTCTTGACCTAGTTGACCTTTAATTAAATTTTCTATTTCAGCCAGATTTGTAACATCTGCACGCTCTTTTAGCACGAGATTAAAAAATGGATCGCCTAGAGAATTGAAGGTACTTGAAGCAATTTGCTGAACGCTTGCTCCATCTGTGTTTTGTTCTAGCGATAGGGGAACTGGTGCAGCTTGAGCAAAAGCAAGCTTTGTAAAGATGAAAAAACAAAATACGAATGCGATCACTGTTGTAATAAATTTACGCATTATTCACCTGCTCCTAAACTTGACCAATTAACCGTGAAGATTCTTCTCCAGTTGCTGCCCAATCAGGAAGCACTGACTCTAGCGCTGCAATCACAGATGCCCCAACTGTTAATTGCGCTGCTACTTGTGCTCCAGTCGTGATGGTTCTGTTTTCAATCGTGACCCCTTTGCTGACATCAAGGACAGCACGCCGACCATTACGGCTGATAACCCAAGCACCTTGATTTTCATTCAGGTTATTAATATTGATTTCTTGACCATTAATTTTCCAAATACCTTCTAGCCTAGACATCTTAATACCCACTGGATCTTCCAAGCTTAAACCACGACCGCTACGGGCTAAGTTCTGAGATGCTTGGCAAATAGCCGGATCTGAGTTACGTCCTGGGACACAAGCAGTTTGCCCGCAAATTGCTGATGCAGGAATGTCCAATCGAGATATTGCACAAGGCTCTACTAAGCCGAACAATGCTTCTACTGTATTATTCGTTTGAGTTAGACAAAGAATTCCTTTCTGTCCGTTGTTCCAAGGATTTTGTCTCAACTGTCTGCGAAATTGCTCTGCACGCTCTCTCGGTGAGGCAGATACAGGATTGAATCCCAGACCAAATAACTCCTCAAGTGTGGGATTTGCTTCTGGAATCGTATCTTGAATTCCTGCAATCAGAGCATCAACACTGACTTGAGCTAAAGCTTCATAATACTCAGGGAACTCAGTGGTAAACGTAACTCGCGTAACTTTTCCATCTTGAATTTCAGTACGCCATTCAACGTATTCGTCTTGCAAATTAAAGCGATCGCTATCAATGACCTCAAATGGTCTATTTGCGAGTTTGGGAAATGCAATCCAATTAATTGTTTCAACCTGAAGCCCTGTTGTGTTCGTAAGTCCCTCAAACGCTTCTAGCAATGTAAAAGCAGAATTCAGTCTGAAAGCAGAGCGCTTGTAGAACCTATCAATGTCAATTCTATATATTTCTAGGGCATTTTGGCGTTTAAGAAAATCTGAACCTGTTGGATCTGTGTATGCAAACATTTTGTTTTTATGTCAAATTTGATACGATGACCATTGACCAATTAATCCCCTACTTTTAAGTATGAGGATTTGAATTATGAATCAATTTCTTTTTTCATTGGTTAATAGCTTGCAAATGAGAGATTTAGCGAGTATACGCCTGAATAATCTATCGGTTGTCAAATACGTAGATGCTAAGTAAGTCCTTATCCAATTTACCTCAAAAAAATGTGTATTTTGTTACTTTTTATATAAAAGTTTTGCTGAATTTGTTATGAATTGGGAAGGGATGCTGTTACAAATTTTTATAAAAATTCTACATCCATCCCCAAAATGTCGATGGTGAAACCTGGGATTTTCAAGTAAGTGGCAATCAACTAACTTGTATTAGTGTTCCTAGAGCATTAGAGCAGGCGTGTGGGGATTCGATCTACTTGACTCACCAACTGCAACTGAGTAACTATCGCCACTGTTCTTATAGAATAGTCCTGGTACAACTAGGAGCACCTAACGATGAAAGTGTGGGAAGTTCAATCTCAAGAAGGTCTTGATGCATTGACGTTGGTTGATAGACCCGAACCCCAGCCTAAAGCGGGACAGATCCTTCTCAAAATTCACGCGGCTTCACTCAATTATCGCGATTTGTTAACTGTTAAAGGAGCATATGGCTCTAAACAAAAACTACCGCTTGTTCCTTTCTCTGATGGTGCGGGGGAAGTGGTTGGTGTTGGGGAGGGGGTCACTAGATTTAAAGTTGGCGATCGCGCTGCCAGTATTTTCATGCAAGCTTGGATAGATGGGGAATTTTCAGCAGAAAAATCCCAGTCAGCGCTGGGTGGTGCCATTGATGGTATCTTGGCTGAGTATGTTGTAATAGACCAAAACGGCGTTGTTCGTTTTCCAGAGCATCTTTCTTATGAAGAAGCAGCAACGCTACCTTGTGCTGCAGTGACAGCTTGGAATGCTCTTGTTACAGATGGTAAGTTAAAAGCTGGCGATACGATTTTGATACAAGGAACTGGGGGAGTTTCAATATTTGCCCTTCAGTTTGCCAAAGCAATGGGGATCAAAGTCATTGGGACTTCAAGTAGCGATCGCAAGTTAGAAAAGTTGCTACAGTTGGGCGCATCAGAAGTTGTGAATTACAAGACTGTACCAGACTGGGATGGAAGAGTTTGGGAACTCACAGATAAACTTGGAGTCGATCGCATTATTGAAGTTGGTGGTGCGGGAACCTTTAATAAATCCCTCCGTGCTGTGCGCTATGGAGGACATATTAGTTTGATTGGAGTGCTTTCTGGGTTAAATGCTGATGTCAGTACGGTCTCGATTTTGCACAAAGGTATTTGCGTACAAGGCATTTATGTAGGTAGTCGTGAGATGTTTGAGGCGATGAATCGAGCTATCTCCTTGCATAATATCAAACCGATAATTGACCGAGTCTTCCCCTTTGAACAAGCACGGGAAGCTTTGGCTTATATGGAAAGTGGCGCACATTTCGGCAAGATTGTTTTGAAAAAGGGAGTAGGGAGTGGGGAGTAGGGAGTGGGGAGTAGGGAGTAGGGGATTTAAAAGATTTACTAAATTTGGCCAACCCGAAGTCATTATGAGTATGATTTAGAAAGAGCAGTTAAAGACCATTACCTGCTCAATCTTTCCTTTTTTAAAGCAGCAAGAGGTTCACTTACAGAAGTTACTGCTTCCGGGCGGAATTGTAGTGCGGGATCTTGTACCACTTTCAAAGCTTTTTCCAAGTTTGAAACAATTACGTCTAAGTCTTGTGTTGGTAATTGCTTGATATCTTGTTGCCATTTTGAACTGATAGTACCCAAAGCATAAGCCGCACTATGACGAACTGTGATATCTTTATCTTGCAAGCAAGTTACTAAAATCGGTATTGCAGGTGTAGAGGCTGTGCCAATGCTACCCAAAGTAGAAGCAGCACTGACCCGCATCCAATAATCTTCTTCATCCTGTAATTTTCTGATTAAAGCCGGTACAGCTGGTGCAGCGTCTTTCCCCATGGCGCGTAAGCCATGAGATGCATTGTAGCGTTCCCATGACTTTGTGCTATCCAAACCAGCTATTAAGTGAGGAACGTAAGCTTGTTTGCCAATTTTTTGTATCGCTTGAACTGCGGAAGAACGAACAGCCGGATCTTTATCGTCTATGACTCGCAATATAGCAGGTGCAGCTTCACCTGCATTTGGTCCCATTTGACCGAGAATCATGGCTGCACTAGCACGCACTTGAGGATCGCTGTCCTGTAACGCTGTTATTAAAGCGGGAATAGCAGGTTTGCCAACAGTGACTAAATCATCGATTGCTACAGAACGTTGTTGGGGATTCTTTAATTGTTCGATATAAGAGTTAATTTGTGTATCATTTTGCGATTGTGCCCAAATCTTAGGAATATTTAATAAAGCTGCTATCAAACAAACTATAGCGATCGCACAGCCTTTGATTGTCAATTTAGTGAACATTTGTGGAAAAAGCGTAAATGATGTGTAAAACTTGTGTCATATTTTATCTTATTGATTAGCTTGTTTTGTTGTATCTCCACTAAGTAACTTAACTATGTCAAAACCAAATTATCCCGATGCACTACAGTTTCAGCACCGACATAACCTAAAATATTAGGGATTTCACTAGAACGACGCCCGCAAATCTTTTGTAGTTCCTGACTGGTATAGTTGACAAGCCCTCTAGCAATTTCATGACCGTTTTTATCGCATAACAGTACCGCTTCTTGAGTGTCAAACTCTCCTTCTACTGACAAAAGCCCTGCGGCTAACAATGACTTTCCAGAGGTAGAAATTGCGATCGCAGCTCCTTCATCTAGGTACAATTTTCCAACAGGAAGCAAACCGTAAGCTATCCAGCGTTTGCGAGCAGATGTTGGTTCGGGGTGTGCTTCAAAGCGAGTTCCAAAAGACTCACCTTGTAAAATTTTTTCTATATTCCGAGGCTGTCTCCCTTCGGTAATCACAGTCCGAACACCAGCTGCTGTGGCAATTCTTGCTGCGGATATTTTGGTCATCATACCACCTGTTCCCCATTGAGAACCTTGACCACTTGTTTGCACTTGTAATTCTGCTAATTCCTTGATATTACTCACTAAAGATATAGGCTGTGCATCAGCTACAGAACGGGGATCTGCTGAATACAGTCTATCTACATCGGTTAGCAAAAACAGCCAGTCAGCTTCTACCAAGCTAGCAACTAAAGCTGAAAGCGTATCATTATCCCCAAATTTTAGCTCTTCGACTGCGACTGTGTCATTCTCATTCACCACTGGAATCACACCCAGTTCTAGTAATTCCTTAAATGTATTGTATACGTTGAGATACCGACTGCGCTGCACTAAGTCGCTGCGAGTCAGCAAAACTTGAGCAATTGGTTGCTGCAAAGTTGTAAATAAATCGTCGTACACCCGCATTAACCTACCTTGTCCTACAGCGGCTACTGCTTGTTTTAGAGCGATCGCTTTGGGACGTTCAGTTAAACCCAACCGCGCACAACCCACGCCTACAGCACCGGAAGACACTAAAATCACGCGATGATTTTGCCTTCTCAAATGTGAGAGAGTTTCTGCTAGGGTGGCTATTGTGGAAAGTGCTAGTTGTCCGGTTTCCGGTTGCGTCAGGCTAGATGTGCCTATTTTAACAACAATTGTTTGGGGCATTGGATTTTGGAATTGGTCACTGGTCACTGGTCACTGGTCAAAATTATAAAGCGTCAGTCCTTCTATATGTGAAGGCTGACGCTCTATGTTTTATATGGTAAGTGTTATGCTTGAGGCTTTATTTTGCTGACCCCATTGTTATATATACTTATGTTCTCCGATTTTTAAATAAAACAAGAGGTTATTAACTATTTCTTTAGATTTATTTTCTTGTCTATTTGTCAAGATTTTTAAACCTTCTTTTCTTGGGACTAATTGAGGCTCCTAATATTTCTGATGCCCAAACCTCAAAGTTTCGGATCGGACGCGATCGCAGGGCGGTTTCTGGATGTATGATAGGTTCGACTAATATGGTAAACATTCCCAAGCGATTACCTGCTAACACATCAGTAAACAAGCGATCGCCAACCATTGCTACTTGATTGACAGGTAAATTCATTGCCTTGAGTGCTTCTCTAAGCTTGCGACGCGAAGGTTTAGCCGCACTTGTAAAGTAAGGTAGATCCAGAGAGCGAGCGATCCCACCTATACGAGCATCACTTATGTTGTTGCTTACCAACCATAATTTTGCACAAGCACGAACTCGATCTACCCACTGTTGTAATTCAGGGGAAGCTGACGCCACTCTTATGGGTACTAGTGTTTCATCCACATCTAACACCAGCCCTTTCAGATCGTATTTTCTAATCATATCTGGTGTGAGGTTTAACACTGAACCCTCTACAATCAAATCCGGCTGCAAGAAATTGTTCCAGCGCATAATATTCCAAAGTCAGCGATTACCCGCTCCGCCATCTTCTACCTTGCAAAACGCAAGGCAATAGCCTTAAAGGCAGCTGAGTCAAAACAGGTAACCGCTGCCCCTCTTTCTATCAAAGGTTTTCCATAGACTATGATAGTCTAAAATCCTTATTAAAAATTAAAATCTCTTTTAATTTCTAATTGTTGGATTTTTAAACTTTATTCAACTTCATTAAACAAGTGTTCCTCTAACAGGGGCTGGACTTTGCGGAACTCTTCTGGAGACAATAATTCGGGTTTGCCATTTTTCGCTATGCGTGCAAAAAACAGCAAGGGATCTAGGGGTGTATAAATTGCATACTCTTGCTCTTCATGGTAAAAGTTAGCAAGAAGTTGTAATTGCTCTGGTTCTAGATCTGTGCCTTCGTCTTCAATTTCTAGAGTAAAGAGTTCTGACTCCTCAACTGGTGGCAACTCCCCGAACACTGTTAAAGCATACGCAGTATTTTTTAATGCCAAGTTCTGTTCTGAGAGAACAACTTGGGCTGTTTCAAAAATTTCGTCAATTATTGCTTCATCTTCAACCAGAATAGCTTCCTCTTCCTCATCGTCACCTTCCCAAGAAAAAATTTCTACTGGTGAGTCTACAGGAAGAAGTAAGACGTATTCTTGCCCATCTACTTCCAAGGAGTGCTCGATGTAACAATCGAGGGTACGTCCTTTTTCGTCGGTTAAGGTGATGGAACCGGCATGAACATTATCTTCTTCAGAAAATGGCGAGGAAAACATAGCCTAATAGGTGATTTATATTGAAAACGGACTTTCTTATCTTTATTCTTTTAACTGATATTATCAATCAAATAGTTATTGGAATAAATCATCTAGCTTGAAAAAGGGAGTAGGGAGTGGGGAGTAGGGAGTAGGGGAAGAGGGTTTTCATTTTTGGTTGAGGGATTTTCTAGTGAATGACTATCTTGTAAAGATTACCTTAAATAATTGTATCAATCAACAACAACCTCCCTGTTTTTAAAGTTCGAGCGCCTTACATCCAGCCATTGTTGCAAGATAAGGGATGCTGCTTTACGGTCAATCAAGCCTTTATTACGGGAAGGTGAGCGATTTTCTGCAATCAGCATCTGTTCTGCTTGAAAGGATGTCAGCCTTTCATCTATATATTCCACAGGAAGGTTGAGCGCTTTGGCAAGTCTTTTTGCAAATTTTTGCACTTGACGTGCTTGAAACCCTAAAGAGCCATCCATGGAATAAGGTAATCCTACAACCAAAACTTGCACTTCGCGATCGCTTGTGATTTGGCGCAGCTTTTCGGCGTCTTTCTCAAAGGAAGTACGCTCAACTGTTACTAGCCCAGTGGCAATCAATCCCGTGCGATCGCATCCTGCTACACCAATTCGCTTGCTGCCTACATCTAATCCTAGTGCGGAGATGTACTTTTGGGGAAGTGCCGCCATATCCCCTCTTCCCCGTGTCTCTCGATCCCCAAGTCCTTCAAAACTCACTTTTCTACTCCTGCTGTGAAGAATCTGTGGTTTCTGGCTGACAAGAAGCTTCTATGCTGTTGTTATTGCATGAAAAAGCGACATTGTCTTGGGGAGGATTGGGTTGTACTCCTCTATCTGGTACCGATTGCCTTCTTTGTTTTGGTGGCGTCCATGACATCCCACCCGTTACTGGTTTGTGTGCTGGTTGCAAACCCTGTAGCATTTCCGGTAATTGAATTCCCTCTAAGGAAACGAACTTCGACTCTCGTTGCTTGTGCCATACCGAACGAGACATCATGAGGGTATGCTCTGTACGAGTTGCACCAATTCGTTCGAGATATTCTTCTCTTTCTGGATGGTAGTCTGCTGAGGTCAACTGTAGAGATTGGGGTGGAAAATCTTGAGCTATTCGCGCTAGTTGAGACAGCAGTTCTGGGTACAACCAGGTGTAAGCCGGGTTTACGGTTAGAGTTCCTACGTGAGGTTGCTGACCTTTGCGATCGAGCCGTACTTGAAAGTAACCTATAGCTGCTTTACGTTGGGGTTCAAATACGTAACCACTCACCATTTCTGTTTTAGTTACCCATTGCTTCACTGCTTCTGTCAAAGCACTCGACAGACTTGTTTTAAAATCATCAGCATTGCGATCGAATACTTGACGGACAATAGGTGGCATGGATGCTGTATCTAATTGATACAGCAGTTGTGCATCAGCATTGCTTACAGGTAGAAGGTTAGGTAAGTCTGGTTCTGCTTGTGCCAATTCTTGAAGCAACTCTGGTCTAATTTCCCAGTAAGTCATTTCTGCTAGGCGCTGAAATCCGTTGCGCCGATAAAGCGCCAAAGCATCTTTATCATTGACATTGACTTCCAAAATCCAAGTACGAGCCTCTAACATTGACTCAAAGCAATGGCGCAGAAGTTGTGAGCCGGTGCCTTGCTTGTCGGTAGCACGCTCTAAAACCACGCGTTCGACCCGCCACGTACTGTGTGTACGGTTAAAGGGCGATACTTGGATCATACCCAACAGCGTGCGCCCCTGTTCTGCGACATAAGCACAAAGACCATACTGTAGGGGGTTAGGGAACCAACTCAAAAACTTCAATAGCCCATACCAACGGCGCAGCGATTGCATTTGCCGCATAGCATCACCTGATCCTCTTGGAGTTTGGGCTGCGAATGAATCTTGAGTTAGTCGCTCAATACCGTCCAGATCCCGGTGCTGGACTGGTCGGATAATAACGCTGAGATTTCGAGGAAGCAATGAAGTCATTTTCATTCGAGCCGCCATTCAGCTTTTAGTCACTGAAGAAAAGGAACTGCTGCTATAATATTAGCGGCTTTCCACTCGTTTCCAGTGAACCAAAAGGGTGATTTTACAACAAAAATACTGAAAAAAGCAGAGTTTGCTGAGAATGACTTAGCATTACTCTTGCAAAATCTGCTTCTATCTTATTTTATTTTTACCTTATTTAACCATTATCCAGCGCAACTAGTACAGCACGGCGGAAATCAAGCTAACATTCACTCCGATCTGAAAATCTGATTTTGTAAGGGTTCTGACTTTTGAATGCGTGACTTTTGACGAAAGCCAAGGGCTACTAGCTTTGCCGAGAAACAAGCTTTTCAAAATGTGCTTGAGTTTGATGGAGGAGTTGCTCCCGGCTATCTTCCACAGTCTGCTTCAGAGATGGAACCAGATTGCGAGCTTGCAGAGTCATGTGAAGTTGTAGGTGGGCAACGTATTCACTAAAATCTTCACGTTCACTGACTGCGTTCGCGCCCTCTAGAAAATTTGATTCCATTGCCACTCTGTTCTCCTTACATCGTTATGTAATTGGTGTGTTTACATTACCAAATACTTATCATGTTGTTTTGCCTCAACTTCGTACTTCGCAATAAACTTTAATGAATGACACACAAAAGGTAGGGAATGGGGAGTAGGGAGTGGGGAGTGGGGAGTAGGGGAAAGATTTCAGAAATGTTCCTGATTTAGCAGAAATAATTCGGAAAGCGATGTGTAGGCTTTGATAAAACTTGACTTCTACCTTACATAAAGAGAGCAGACAAACAGGGTATGTAAAGTTTTTATAGTATCATTAATTACACTTAAGCTATAAATAGACAAGCAGCAAAATTAAGGTTAAAGCCACATAAATATCTCTACGGTGCGAATAAGCCCGAACAAAATCCCGGTTTCTTAAAAAAACCGGGTTCCTCCCAACGCGGAACGTATTGACTTAAAAATTGCCACAAGCAAGGTTTGTGTCATAAAACCAAAGAAAATGTAACAACTGTTGCTGATTTATCTTTAAAAAAAATGTCAATTCACAACTCCTCTCAAGAAACCATCAGCCGACAAGTCAAATCAGGAACTGTGGTGCGAGGCGTGAAGTTGCAAGCTAGCTATTCAAAACTAGCCTTAAGCCAGAGAATAGTCATGCCATTTCTTCTGGTATTCTTCAGCATCATGGTGCTCGCAATTATTAACTTTGCTTACTGGTTCAGCAGTAGTGTAGAGCAGCAAATAACCAGCCATCTTGAGACTACTACTTTAGCCGTTTTGCAAGCAATCAACAAAGAAAAACAAGTTTTACATTCTTGGACAAGGCTGATAGCTGAACGAGAAGATGTGCGTACCGCAGTTAAGCAGTTGGATACGCAAGCACTTATGAAGATTTTAGTTTCACAAAAAACAACTTTAAAATTAGATTTACTGAAAGTCGTTAACCAAAACGGTGTAGTCCTGTTAAATTTGAAACAGCCAGCATTAGATGAGTCATTCTTGGAAGATAGAAAAAGTATTTCTCTAGCACTGAGTGGCTTCTCTTCTTCTGATGTCGTTAATATTTCTCAACAAAAAGGTCAAATTATGTCCGCACTAGTTGGGTTAGCACCTATTCGATACGCAGAAGAAATCATTGGTGCTATCGAACTGGGTACTGTTATCAAGCCAGAGTTATTTCAATATGTAGATCCTATACAAGGCGAACACGTAGTCGCTTTTAATGCAATTAAAACATCAGTATCCGAGAAAGAATCTTTGCTGTGTGTCTACGCTTCTACAATACCAGGCGCTTGCAAAACTGATTGGCAACCGCCTCCTGTTGCTGATATACCGCAACGTTCTGTAATTGCGGGAGAAGATTATTTAGCTAAAAGTGTTGCGATCGCGGATTTGAGTCATACTTCTTTAACAGTTACAGTCTTAAAATCCCTTTCTCCCTTAAACAAAACTCTCCAGTTCTTATGGTTAAGACTATGGGGTTTTTTTATATTGGGCGCGATGATAACAATTTTTGTAGGTAAAAGCATTGCGCGAAGAATTTCCGCTCCCTTGCTAGTTGTCACTCAAGTCGCGCAAAAAGTTACAAAAGAATCTAACTTTGAGCTACAAGCCCCCGTCACCAGTCATGATGAGGTAGGGATATTAGCTGTTTCTCTCAACAGCCTGATTCGTAAAGTAGCAGAATACACTCAGCAATTAGAACATGGAAGGTTAACTTTAGAAAGACGAGTTCAAGAACGGACTCAACAACTTTTAGACAAAAATCAGGAATTAAATTTAGCTTACGATCAACTGAGTGAAGCGTTAAACGAACTCCAGCAAACTCAAGCACAATTAATTCAAACAGAAAAAATGTCCTCCCTCGGCAATATGGTAGCGGGAGTTGCCCATGAAATCAACAATCCCATCAACTTTATTTATGGCAATATAGCCTACGCTAAGGACTATACAGAAGAATTACTAAGATTACTATTGCTGTATCAACAAGAGTACCCTCAGCCAACTCCAGCAATTCAAAATCGATTAGAAGAAATTGATTTTAATTTTATCACCGAGGATTTAACCAAACTGATGTCCTCAATGAAAATAGGTGCTCAGCGCATTCGCGACATTATTTTATCATTGAGAAATTTCTCGCGATTAGGTGAAGCCGAAATGAAAGTTGTGGATATTCATGAAGGAATTGATAGCACTTTATTACTTCTCAATCACCAATTAAAAGACGAAATCGAAGTTATTAAAAAATATAGCGATTTACCATCCATTGAATGCTATCCCGCACAACTCAATCAAGTTTTTATAAATATCTTAAGCAATGCCATAGATGCAGTCAAAGACTTATTTGTCATTAATCATTCGTCACTTATAAAGAAAGAACAAAGGAGATGTCGTCAAATTGAAATTTGTACTGAAAATATTACTGTTAATGATTTTATTGAAAGGATTTGTATCAAAATCAAAGATAATGGATCGGGGATAGAACCAAGGTTACAAGATAAAATCTTTGATCCTTTTTTCACAACAAAAGAAGTAGGGAAAGGCAGTGGATTGGGATTGTGGATTTGCTATCAAATTATTCAGAAGCACAAAGGTAAAATTGAAGTTAATTCTGCATGGGGTGAAGGAACAACGTTGATTATCACTTTGCCGCTTGTACAATCTGAAAAGATGTTAGTAGTTAGTGGTTAGTTGTTGTTTGTTAGTTGTTAGTTGTTAGTTGTTTCTAGCTAACCACTATCCATTAACCACTATCCACTAACCACTATCTACTAACCACTAACCACTAACCACTAACTCATTCACAACAGCATAAGGTTTCTCTGTACCTTGTGCTAAATATTCAGCAAGCTGAGATTCTATTTGCTCGCGCACAATTTGGCGATATTCTAAGAAATGCTCGTTGTGAGCGCAGGTAGCAAGATAATGTTCTGCTACTCTAGGATTCCGCTTGATGATGCTAAACAAGTGATGCCAAAACTTCCACCGGGTTTCGCGTTTGATCCCCTGTCTCCAGATGACAAGCAATAGTGCTTTCACAACCACCCACTCTGGCATCTTAAACGGAGAAGTCCATGTTGACGTACCCATCATGAGAAAACAACGATAAGTGCGATCTAAATACTGCACGGGATCGTATAAAGTACAGAAAGCATCTATGTATTCTCTAGCAATATCTTCTAAAGGACGAGTGGGAAGAAAGTTCATTAAAGTTGTCTGGTTAATATTGCCATCTTTGTTGTCCCGCAGTCTTCCTTCTTGACTAAGGCGATGCCAAAGGGCTGTATTTGGCAATGCTTGTAACATGGCAAAAGTTGTAGAGGGAATTGCTGCTTGTTCGGCAAAGCGGACAATACGATTCCCTGCACCTGATTTTTCCCCATCAAACCCAATGATAAAACCAGCCATTGGACGCAAACCTGCTTTGATGATGCTGTGAACTGCCTCAGTTAAAGAACTGCGGGTATTTTGAAACTTTTTAGTAAGTTGCAAACTATCCTCATCTGGTGTTTCAATTCCCAAAAACACTGCAGCAAAACCGCACTCAACCATTAACTTCATTAATTCTGGATCTTCTGCTAAATCAATAGAAGCTTCAGTATCAAACCGGAATGGATAGTTGTGCTCCGCCATCCAAACCTTTAACGCGTTCAGCAACAACTTCACATTGCGCTTGTTGCCAATAAAGTTGTCATCCACCATAAAAACACCGCGCCGCCAACCCAACTCGTACAGGTAATCCAATTCTGCTAATAGCTGCGCTGGAGTTTTTGTGCGTGGCTTGCGCCCGTAGAGAACAATAATGTCGCAAAATTCACACTGGAAAGGACAGCCCCGTGAAAACTGAACTGACATCATATCATAGGCACCAAACTCTAACAAATCAAACCGGGGTATAGGGGTTGTTGTCACGTCTGGTTTTTCTGTGGCGCGAAAAGTGCCAGAAGTTTCTCCTCGTTGGATTGCCTCAACAAACATTGGCAGGGTAATTTCCCCTTCATCTAAAATGAGAAAATCAGCACCAACGCCCTGAACTTCATGCGGAACTGAAGTTGGGTAAGGACCACCCACTGCGACTAACTTACCGCGCCGCTTTGCTTCTCGAATTTGTGCCAGTAAATCTTGTTTTTGAACAATCATGGCGCTGAAGATACAGACATCAGCCCATGCCCATTCTTCCTCTGTAACTGGGCGAATATTACGGTCAACTAGCTTGAATTCCCATTCTTGGGGTAAAATGGCTGCTACTGTCACCAAACCCAAAGGTGGTAGCAGAACCTTACGGTTAACTAATTCTAAGATTTTTTCATATGACCAAAATGTTTTGGGAAAAATAGGATAAACCAGTAAAATTCGCATGGACTGTCATACCTCACCAAAATCAGTGTGCAGGGAAGAATCGTATTTGATGCCTGAAAAGCTTCTAGACGCAGTTAACTTTTTTAAAGTTTCTGTGTTTTCTTAGCTTATGACCAGCGATCGGTGACCAGTTGATCCCCATACTTAAAAGTAGGGAATTTGAATCCTGTATTGCAATCAGGGACTTCCAAATAAAAAGATCTCCCAAAATTTCTTGTAGTGCGGGCGTCCTCGCCCACTATTAGCATAGGACGGGCGAGCCACTATTAGCATAGGACGGGCGAGCCACTATTAGCATAGGACGGGCGAGCCACTACTAGCATAGGACGGGCGAGCCACTATTAGCATAGGACGGGCGAGGACGCCCATCCCACAAGATGGATAATTTATTTCTTGGAAGTCCCTAAGTAAGTCGGTAAAAAAAGGCTAACAACTGCTTACTACTCACGCCCGAAAGTGCAAGCTTTAAATAGCTAATGCTGCGGCTTCATCACTGGCTAAACCATATTGACGTGCATATTTTACTAAACCAATGATGCTGGTATATGCAGGATTTACCTTCATCAGGTAAATACCACGATTATTTAAAAGACTTTCTAATAATTCATAAAATCGGCTATATGCCCAACTAGATAGCATTCGTGCATATTTTCTACTACGTTCTGTTAATTGTTCTTTTTTGGCAGAAAAATCTAATTCCTCACAAACAATAGGACAAGCATATTTAGTAGCCAATGTTGCTAGCTGTAAACAAGCATTTACTATCTGAGCGTCCTGTTTACCTGATTTGAGTCCCATTTGTAATGGAATTTGTCCATGTGCTTTGAGATTGCCATCATGATCAACATATGCCCAGCCAATGGATTCAGGATTCATATCAATTCCAACACAGCCATAAGCTGAATGCTGAGAAACACGTTCTACTGGCGCAGGAGTAAACTGCACTGCGGCATTCCAGGAGCCATATTTATGATAAAAGTGCCATGTTTTAGAGCCATCTTTGGGTAATCGGTTTACGTTGCGATTAAAGTTGCCAAGTTTGGTTTGAAGTTCCTAACTGGCAAGAACGGCTCAGGGAATATGTAGATCAACTTATTTCAGACTTCCCCAAACAAGGGTAGTGATGGGTCAATATGGGTAGGAGTTAAGTTACAGTTCCTTCCCCTTGCTTCTCATATCGAATGCGATCGCGCTAATTGGCTAATTGAATGTCAAAAATTTACATTACAAGATTTTCTAGAACTCGCATTTCAGTTAGTACATACTGTATTTGATTTGCATAAAGTTTCATCAAAAATTCATATTAATACACCACCTTTAAGTATATAGCAATTCTCATTAAATCGTGAAATAAAGAAACCCAGTATCTGGGAGATACCAGGTTTCTAAAGCTCTACCATAGTCCCTGATTTTCTTTATTGAATTTTTAGTTGATTATTCTCTCGCAAAAGTAATAAAAAAGAGTGAGGTTGATAAATTTTTATAGTATTTCTTTATCATATTATCAAATTAGGTTGATAAATTTTTATAGTATTTCTTTATCAAATTATGTTTTCATGATTGAAAGGGGATTGCTATATGTTATCTTCCGTAATCAGGGTGCAAATTTTGATATGGGGCAAAACCAAATTCACAACTTGCAAGGATGGCGTAGATTCGTCTTTGGAGCTAGAGCACGGGTAATAGCTTCATATCTTGTGCTCGTTGTTTTCTCGACCATGGTATCGCTTCTAGCAATCCGTCATATCCTCATTGCTCGTGTAGAAGACCAGATTGAGAAAATTTTAGTTCAGGAGATGGAAGAATTCCGCCGCTTGGTTAAAGGTCGCAACCCAATGACAGGTCTACCCTTTGAAGATGATGTTGCTTCTATCTTCGATGTATTTCTCAGGCGCAATGTGCCTAATGACGATGAGTTTATGCTGACGCTGTTGGATGGGAAACTATATAAATCCAGCCCTATAGGTCTTCCAGACTCTCTACATCCTAATTCGGTAGTAAATCGCTGGGCGAAATTAACCGAGCCTGAAAACGGCAAGATGGTAACCCCAGTCGGTACTATACGCTATCTGGCAGATCCAATCAGGATCGGGGGCAAAACTCGTGGAGTTTTTGTGGTAGTGATCATCCCGGCTGGCAAATATGAGGAAGTGAATCAGATTATTTTAATTGTCGGACTTGTCGAGGGAATTATGGCTGTCATTGCCTTAACCTCGTCCATTGCTTGGTTAACAGCAGGAAGGATACTAGTTCGCTTGCGCTTACTCAGTGAAACAGCCCGAGCAATTAGCGAGACCGATCTGACGCAACGTATTTCAGTGCAAGGAAGCGACGAAATCACCGAACTGACAATCACCATCAACGAAATGCTGGAGCGGCTCCAGACTGCCTTTGCCAGTAAACGAGACTTCATCAACGACGTAGGTCATGAACTGCGGACACCGATCACCATTGTCCGATGCTATTTAGAACAACTTAAAGTCGAGTCCTTAGAACAACGTGAAATGCTGGAATTAGTCCTCAGCGAGTTGGAGCGCATGAGTCGCTTTGTCAATGACCTACTGCTGTTGGCAAAGGCAGAGCAACCCAATTTTTTAAACCTAGAAATTGTAGAAATTGGCTCGTTGACCGAAAAAATATACACCAAGGCAAGCATTTTAGCCCAGAGGAACTGGTGCTTAGAAGCCAAGGGTTCGGGTCGCATCATCGCCGATCCCCACCGTCTGACCCAGGCGCTGATGAACTTTATTCAAAATGCGATCCAACACACAACTGAGGTTGATGAGATCGCATTGGGCTCGACCTTAATTAATAATCAGTTGCATTTCTGGGTACGCGATACAGGGGAAGGCATCGATCCTGTTGAGCAGAGACGGATATTCCAACGTTTTATCCGAGGTGACAGTAGGCAGCGTTTGCAAGGCGCGGGTTTAGGATTGGCGATTGTCAAAGCCATAGCCGAAGCTCACGGTGGTTGGGTGGAATTAATCAGCCTACCAGGTAATGGCTCTACTTTCACGATTGTGATTCCAGTTTAAACTTACCAAACTAGGGTGTCTTATGAAACGAATTCTGATTGCAGAAGATGAATCTCGCATCGCTGCTTTTTTAGAAAAAAAACTCCAGGAGCATAGCTTTTTTACCTCAGTAGCTACGGATGGTTACGAAGCAGTTCACATGGCTCGCAGTCAAAATTTTGACCTTTTGATCCTTGACCTGGGTCTTCCCGGTAAAGATGGAACAGAAGTCATAGAAGAGTTGCGAGGTCAGGGTGAACATATACCAATTCTCATTCTCTCAGCGCGGGATGATGTGAACGATAAAGTTGCTGGACTCAAGAGCGGAGCCGATGACTACATCACAAAACCGTTTAGCTTTGAAGAACTCCTTGCAAGACTGCTCCTGCGGTTGCGCGATCGCCAACCGCCCGGACGCAAGCAGGAAGAAGTCCTAAAAGTGGGTAACATCGTCCTTGACTTGCCCAAGCGCCAAGTCAAAGTTGGCGATCGCTCAATCCGCCTATCCAACCAGGAGTTTATCCTCTTAGACACCTTTATGCGCCATCCAAATCAAGTCCTGAGCCGAGAAGAGCTTCTCAATTACGTTTGGGGTTACAACTTTGACCCTAGCTCCAATATCGTGGATGTTTATGTGGGACATCTGCGCCGAAAGCTTGGCGAAAACCTGATTGAAACTGTTAGAGGCGTAGGCTATAAGCTGCAAACAACTTAAGGGACTCATTTTAATTGAGGTCATTCGGGTTGCATATACAGCCGTTTCTGAATTTTTTTACCGCTATATCCTACCAAATTTATTCTATTATTCCTAAAGCACTGGTAGAGAAATCATAAAAACCCGGTTTCTTTGTAGAGACTAGCCATGCTTAGTCTGTACGCATAGGAGATCTCAAGTTTGACCGAAGAGAGACGCCGGATTTTTGCCCTCTTTTGGAATACTGTGTCGGCACTCTAGAGAGTATCCTCTGATAAAAGTCATAAAACTGAGTTAATTTAAAGTTAGCAAAACCCCAATTTTTTCGTCATGAAAGTTTGATGAATTATCTATGAAAAGTCTTTCATCTAGACGCTATTTTGGATTGATCGACTGCGAACAAGATGAAAAAGCTTTCATAAAATTTTCACCAATCAGTCATGATGACCAAGTAAAAATCAAGTTACTTTTGAGTTAAAGCAAAGCTAAAGAGCAAAGTTTAACGGCTCCCAAAACAGAGTTCCCTACCTCTCAATATATATTGAAGAACTTTATATATTTGAGTTTTGGGTTCCGAGTATGCCGATGGACTGAAATTACAACAATTTTAGGACTTACGCATTGACAGAAACAATCAAATGTGAAGTATGAATTTTCAGGCATTCTAGTTTAATTTTTTCATCCATCAAGCGATGTCTAACGACAAGCCCCATGCATCTACACCAACCATCTGAGGGCAGTCGTGAAAAGTTTGAAACAACCAAATACACGTTAATACACAAGCTCGTCTATTTCTACAGTGCGTAATTCCTAATTTCCTGAAAACATATCTACAAATTTATGACGCATTCATTCTGCAAAAAATTTTTGAACTATGAATACACTTCCCACATATGACCCTACATTATTCAAGGGTACTGCCAGCTACTACGCCCGCTACAGACCGCAATATCCAAACACCTTGTTTGAACTGCTATCAGAAGCATTCAATTTGAACGGACAAGGAAGACTCCTCGATCTCGGTTGTGGGACTGGTGAGATCGCAATTCCATTGTCTGACCGTTTTGAAGAGGTCGTTGGGATAGATCCTCAGCCAGAAATGCTCAAAGAGGCTCGAAGAGAAGCAAAAGCGGTTAGTGCTAGCAATATCAAATGGCTTGAACAACGGGCAGAACTGATTTCTCCAAGCCTGGGTTTCTTTCGACTCATTACTATTGCCAAAGCCCTCCATTGGATGGACAAGGAACTCGTCCTCCAACGCTGTTACGACTTGCTTTTAGATGATGGAGGGTTAGCAATCGTTAATACTAGCAGAAATTTCTGGAAAAATCCCGATGAACTTTGGAAGCAAAAAATCATCGAAGTTGTAAAGAAATGGCTGGGCGAGCAACGTCGAGCTGGGACTAACACCAAGAGTTTCTACACGACCTCGACAATTTCTAAAAGTCGTCTGCTTGCTAAATTACCTTTCGCTCGGACACAAAAGTGTAGATTCAAGTTTCAGCAAAAGTGGACTATCACAACCATCATCCGCTATTTGTACTCGACATCCTTTTGTTCGCAGTCACTTCTAGGCGATCGCGTCCCGCAATTTGAAGAGGATTTGAAGAAAACGCTGCTTGAGGTAGAGCCATCGGGGAAATTCAAGGAGAAAATACCACTCACGGTACACCTTGCATGGAAGCAATGGAGCCAGACATCTTAAACTAAAAGTTTTGACAATAGATCTAGGCGTGGAAAAGATGTAAGGGCGCAAGGCGTTGCGCCCCTACCAAGACTTCGGGTAATACATAATTAATTTCTGGAGATTTGAACGATGGTTACATTTACCACATATGACCCTACCTTATTCAAGGGTACTGCCTGGTACTACGCCCGCTACAGACCGGGATACCCAAGCGTCTTGTTTGAACTGCTATCAGAGGCATTCAATTTAAACGGACAAGGACGACTCCTGGATCTCGGTTGCGGAACTGGCCATCTCGCCATTCCATTGTCTAACCGTTTTGAAGAGGTAATTGCGCTAGATCCCGAGCCGGAAATGCTCAGTGAGGCTCAAAAAGAAGCGGAAGCGCTTGGTACTAGCAATATCACATGGCTTGAGCAACAGGCAGAAGAGTTTTCTTCAAGCCAGAGTTTTTTTAAACTCGCTACGATTGGAGACGCCTTCTGTTGGATGGACAAGGAAGTCGTTCTAGAGCGCTGTTATGAATTACTTTTAGATGATGGCGGGCTAGCAATTATTAGTACTGGCAGAAGTTTCTGGAAAAGTCCTGAATTTTGGAAGCAAAAAACCATTGAAGTTGTGAAAAAATGGCTGGGTGAGCAACGTCGAGCGGGGATGAGCAGCAGGAGCACCTACATTTCCTCTGAAGCCTCGACAAAAGACTTGCTTGCTAAGTCGTCCTTCACGAGAATGGCAAAACATAAGTTAGAGTTTGAGCACAATTGGACTATCGAAACCATCATCGGCTATTTGTATTCAACATCCTTTTGTTCGCAGTCACTTCTAGGCGATCGCGTCCCGCAATTTGAAGAGGATTTGAAAACAACGCTTCTTGAGGTAGTTCCGACAGGACAGTTCCAGGAGAAAGTACCGCTGACGGTACACCTTGCATGGAAGAAATAAAGTATTTACCTAAACAGAAAAAAGGTAACAGTTGTATGAAAAAAATCATGTTTTACTGCCAGAATCTTTGGGGTCTGGGTCACCTTGTTCGCAGTACAGAAATTATTCGTAGCCTGGTTAAAGACTTCAAAGTGTGTCTCATTGATGGTGGAGAGATTGTGCAGGGGTTTGAAATTCCATCAGAAGCGGAAGTCGTCCATCTCCCTGCTCTCTGGCTAGAGAACCGACAACTTAAGGCAGTAGACAGTTCCCAGAATCTTGAAGAAGTTAAAGAGTTACGAAAAAATCAACTCCTCAAGGTGTACGAGCAGTTTCAGCCTGATTGTTTAATTACAGAATGTTTTCCATTTAGCAAACGCAAGCTTTCCTTTGAGTTGATTCCACTGCTAGACCACGTGAAATCAGCAGGGCGTTCAACCAAAGTGGTTTGCAGTCTTCGAGACGTTATTCTGTCGTCGAATAAGACTGATTTGGATCGACGAGCTCAATTAGAAGATAAAATTTGTACATTGATGAATCAGTACTATGATATGTTACTGGTCCATTCCGATCCAAAAGTTCACAGATTAGAAGAGAACTTTTCTAGAGTTCAAGACCTTACTTGTCAAGTTCATTACACGGGCTATGTTGCACAATTACCGCCAGAAAACCCTGTAACTACTGATGAGGATATCGCCAGCCTGAGCCGGAAAGAACCAATGATTTTGGTCAGTATCGGTGGGGGTAGAATGGGATATGAACTACTGGAATCTGTTGTAGGAAGTGCCTCAATTCTTGAAAAGTTTTTGCCGCACCATATTCACATTTTTACTGGACCTTTTTTGCCGGATGAGCAGTTTTTAGAATTGCAAATATTAGCAGCAGATAAAAGCAATATCACCATACGCCGCTACACCCCAAGCTTGCTAGCATATATGCAAAAAGCAGATCTTTCAATTAGTTTGGGTGGCTACAATACCACAATGAATGTTCTCAGAACAGGTGTCCGCTCCATGATTTTCCCCTCCGAGAAAGAGAACGAGCAGGTACTCAGGGCTGAGAAGTTGGAGAATTTAGGAACTATTGAAGTCATTCGTCCTAGCGAGCTCGAACCCGCTCAACTTGCTCAAAAAATTATTGCATATTTGAGCAAAGCAGCAGTTGGGGGGATCTTTGACTTTTTCGATCTCCAAGGTTCCCAGAAATCCTCTGACTTGCTCAAAGAGTTACTTCAAAGCCCAGTTTCTTCTTATCCTGTTGCCTATTCTCTTCCCACCCAACCGATACCTATTCAAGTAGCAGAAGAATTCGTCTAACAAACTGTCCATAACTCATAGACAAGGAAGCCGCTTCCCGCTTTCTTAGAAGTCAAAAACAGAAAATCGAAAAATCTAGAAAAAGCTGGAGTAACAGTTGCATGAAAAAAATCATGTTTTACTGTCAAAATCTTTTGGGCATGGGTCATCTTGTTCGCACTACAGAAATTATTCGTAGCCTCGTTAAGGACTTCAAAGTTTATCTTATTGATGGTGGAGAGATTGTTCAGGGGTTTGAAATTCCACCAGCAGTCGAGGTAGTCCATATCCCGGCGCTTCGGATAGAGAACGGAGAACTCAAGGCAGTAGACAGTTTCCAGAGTCTTGAGGCAGTTAAAGAGTTACGAAAAAATCAACTCCTCAAGGTGTACGAGCAGTTTCAGCCTGATTGTTTAATTACTGAAGGGTATCCGTTTAGTAAGAAGAAGGCTTTAGCATTTGAGTTAGTTCCACTCCTAGAAAAAGTCCAATCAACAGGTCATTTAACCAAAGTGGTTTGCAGTCTGCGTGACATCATCATGGTAAAGGAATATGCAAACCGAGCCAACGAGGAGGAAAGAAGATGTCAATTCATGAATCAGTACTTTGATATGCTACTGGTTCATTCAGATCCAAAAGTTCACAGATTAGAAGAAAACTTTTCCAAAGCTAAAGACCTTACCTGTCAAGTCCATTACACGGGATATGTCGTGCAATCACCGCCAGAAAATCCTGTAACTACGGATGAGGATATTGTCAGTCTTAGTAGAAAAGAACCGATGATTTTAGTCAGTGTCGGTGGTGGGAGACTAGGACACGATCTGCTCGAATGTGTTGTAGAAACTGCTCTAATTCTTGAACAGTATTTGCCGCATCATATTCAAATATTCACTGGTCCTTTTATGCCAGATGAAAAGTTTCTAGAACTGCAAAAATTAGCAGCAGATAAAACCAATGTCACCTTGCGGCGATACACCCCAAACTTACTGGCCTACATGGAAAAAGCAAGTCTTTCAATTAGTTTGGGAGGCTACAACACCACCATGAATGTTCTCCGCACTCGCGTCCGCTCCATGATTTATCCCTCTAATAAAGATAACGAGCAGATAATCAGGACTCAAAAGCTGGAGAAACTCGGAATTGTAGAGATGATTCGTCCTGATGATTTGCAACCCGCTCATCTTACTCAAAAAATTATCGCCTGTTTGAACAAAGAACATATTGCAGACAACTTTGACTATTTTGAACTCCAGGGCGCACAGAAAACGGCTGTCTTATTAAAAGAGTTACTTCAAAGTCACAGTGACCAGTTACCAGTGACCAGTGACCAGTTACTAGTTACTAGTTACCAGTGACCAGTGACCAGTAACCAGTTAATCCTCATAGTTAAAAATGGGGGGTTTGGATAATGAATTAAAAAAGTGGAGATCGGTTGCATGAAAAAAATCATGTTTTACTGCCAATATCATTTAGGAATGGGTCATCTTGTTCGCAGTGTAGAAATTCTCCGTAGCCTAGCTAAAGAATTCAAAGTTTGTTTTGTCAAGGCTGGAACGGAGGTGGAGGGGTTAGAAATTCCATCAGCTGTTGAGGTGGTTACTCTTCCTCTGCTTTTGTCGGAGAACCGACAAATCAAGGTGGCGGACAGTTCCCAGAATCTTGAGGAAGTTAAAGACAGCCGAAAAAATCTATTGCTGAAAGTGTTTGAAGAGTTTAAGCCTGATTGTTTAATGACAGAAGGTTACCCATTCAAAAAGTATCAGTTTGAGTTTGAATCCATCCCACTTCTAGAGCGAATTCAATCAACAGGGCGTTCAACCAAGGTTGTTTGCAGTCTTCGAGATATTGTGATGGCGCAACCCTATCAAGATAGAGCTGAGGTGCTTGAGAAGACTTGTAAATTATTGAACCAGTATTATGATATGCTATTGGTTCATTCAGATCCACAATTTCACAGCTTAGAAGAAAGCTTTTCTAGAGTTCAAGACATTAATTGCGATATCCGTTATACGGGATATGTTGCACAATCACCACCGGAAAATCCTGCGATCGCGGATGAGGATTTCTCCAGCCTGAATATGAAAGAACCGATGATTTTAGTGAGTGTTGGTGGAGGTCAATTGGGTCACGATCTCTTAGAAAGCATTGTGGAAGTTAGCTCAATTTTTGAAAGCATTTTACCACATAAAATTCAAGTTTTTACAGGGCCTTTTCTACCGGATGATAAATTTGTAGAATTGCAAAAAGCGGTAGCAAATCGCTCCAATATTTCCATGAGAAGATATACCTCTCATTTACTTCAATACATGGAAAAAGCAGTCCTTTCAATTAGTCTGGGAGGCTACAACACCACAATGAACATTGTCAGAACTGGCGTTCGCTCCATGATTTATCCCTCTAATAAAGATTGGGAGCAGAAAGTCAGGGCTGAGAAGTTGGAAACGCTGGGAATGCTTGAGATTATTCATCCTCATGATTTGAAACCTTTTAAACTTGCAGCAAAAATTATCGACTATCTTAGCAAAGAACCAGTTACGAACAACTTTGAACCTTTTGAACTCCAAGGCGCGCAGAAAACTGTCGTATTGCTAAAAGAGTTGCTTCAAAACCAGCAAGTCTTGGACGAATTTAATTCGCGACTACACAAACAAAGTCCGCCTGCGCGTACTAACAAGAAATCAAGGGTTTGAAACCCACGTAGGTGGGTTTTGCCTGTATAGTTGCGACTTCTAGTCGCCAATGGCAACAACACAAAATTAACACCAGGAAAGTCAGAAAAGGAGACTTAGAAATGACCGCATCTACCATGGAAAATCCGTTAGTACTTGAAACATCTACCATGGAAAATCCGTTAGTAACCCTGATTGTAGTCCCACGGGAGCGTTTTAGCTATAGTCGTGAGTCCTTGGAAAGCATTTACAAGGACACAAATTATCCCTTCGACTTAGTCTATGTAGACTGTGGTTCGCCCTCCGATACCAGACGCTATCTAGAAGAGCAAGCACAACAAAAGCAGTTTAAACTGATTCGATCTGAATACTTCTTATCTCCCAACCGAGCCAGAAACATCGGGCGTCGTGAAGTGAAAACTAAGTATATTGTCTTCATTGATAATGACGTAATTGTCAAGCCAGGTTGGCTGGAGAAGTTAGTGCAGTGTGCTGAGGAAACAGGAGCGGGAGTAGTTGGTCCCTTGACCTGCATTGGTAAGCCCGAGCATGAAATAATTCACAATGCTGGTGGGAAAGTCCGCATTGTACCGGAGATACAAGGTGACAAAACCGTATGGCGTAATAAGCAAAAAGCCTTTTTTAACGGAACACCAATGGCCGAAGTGCGCGACCAACTTCACCGCATAAAGTGCGATTATGTCGAGTTGCACTGTGTACTCGTCCGCACTGAACTCTTCGATCGCGTCGATCTCCTCGATGAAGGGTTGCTAAACACGCGAGAGTACATCGATCTCTGTCTAATGGCGACTCAGGCGGGATCTACCATTTATTGCGAGCGAGAGTCTGTTGTGTTCACTGATACCTTGGCGGTAGGCGAAGCACAAAAAAATCTAGCATCTGCAGGATATATTCAAGGCACGCAATTTCAGTGGTCAGATCTGCACTTCTTTATGGTACGCTGGAGCGACGCATGGGAATTAGAGAGTCTGCATTATTTCCGTGACAAATGGAATCTTTCTGACGACGATGCGTATCTCCAAAAGCGATATCGGAAGCTGGGTCATCGGCGACACGAGGCATGGCTCAAACCTCTGATCCGTCGCTTTACCTTCGGACGTGACAGCGAGTGGCTAGAAAAAATTCTCATGCCCTTGGAAAGACGACTGAACCGTTGGATCAGCAACCGCTACGAAAAGTTCTATCCTCAGAGCAGACAGGCTCAAGCCTCGAAGCAGCCAGAGTCTAGTGGTAATCTCATAACAGCTCCCAAATTAAGGTCAAAAGATCGTATTTTGGAGGCGTAAGCGATGGAAAGTCCGCTAGTAACTATCGTTGTAGTACCACGGGAGCGTTTCAGCTATACGCGTGAGTCTCTCGAAAGCATCTACGACCAGACAGATTATCCTTTCAATTTAGTTTATGTAGATGGTGGTTCGTCCCCTGGTATCAAGCGCTACTTGAAAGCTCAAGCACAACAAAAGCAGTTTAAACTCATTCGCACCGATCACTACATCTCCCCCAATCGAGCTAGAAACCTGGGATTGTCTGAGGTGAAGACCAAGTACGTTGTTTTTATTGATAATGACGTAGTTGTTAAATCAGGCTGGCTGAAGGCGCTGGTACAGTGTGCTGAGGAGACAGGCGCGGGAGTTGTGGGAACCCTTACCTGTCTTGACAAACCCTTACATGAGGTGATTCACAATGGAGGTGGAGAAACCCACTTTGTATTGAAGTCCAAAGGTGTTCGGACTGAGCGACGTATTATTCAGAACAGCTATCTCGAAGGACGGCGAGTTTCCAAAATACCCGAGCAACTCCACCGGACACAGTGTGAGTTTGTCGAGTTGCACTGCGCTTTAGCTCGCACTGAACTTTTTGAGCATACGGGTCCTTTTGATGAAGGGCTGCTAAGCACTAGGGAACACATAGATATCTGTCTTTTGGCAACTCAGGCAGGATACCCTGTTTACTGCGAGCGACAGAGTATTGTTACTTATATTACTGGACCAAAGTTTGATTGGTGGGATGTCACCTTCTTCATGCTGCGCTGGAGTAACGCCTGGGATCTAGCTAGCTTCAGTCACTTCCGTGAAAAGTGGAATCTGGTTGAGGATAACTATTTTGAAAGACGGTATAATCGGCTTGGTCGCCGCCGCTACCGGGCATTGCTCAGAGCCGTCATTAGCCGCTTTCCTTTCAAAGAACACAGACATTGGTTCGCCGATGTTCTTAAATCAGTAGAAAACCGTCTAAATGGCTACATCAGCGACAGTTATGCCCAGAAGCACAGTTACGCTCGCCATAGCTTTGGTTTAAGAAAAGAGGTGAAGGAAAAAGAGCTGCCTACGCCCCTGGTAACGGCATCACTCAAAACTAATAATTGATGCCAGTTTAAGCATGAGGGAGAGACAGTCAATGCGTCGCGATCGGGAAAAAAAATTTAAGGCAGTTTTACCAGGTAGTTTGCGGATTTTGCAGAGGTTTTGGCCGCAGATCCGCAAGCAGAGGGTCCTGATTGCTAGTTCGTTTTTGGCACTCTTGTTCGAGACTGCGTTAAAGTTACTAGAGCCTTGGCCTCTGAAGTTTATCTTTGACAGCATTATTGTGGCTGAACCCAACACAGCTCCTTTGGGGATCGCGGCGGCTATCAAGCGGATCGATCCAATGATGCTACTGACGCTCTTGGCTTTAGCGATCGTGACGATCGCAACACTGCGTGCAATGGCTGCTTACTTGAGTACATTTGGCATGGCAATGGCTGCTAACTTTGTCATGGCAGAGATTCGAGGCAATCTTTACAGTCACCTGCAACGTCTCTCCCTTTCCTTTCACAGTCAGTTCAAGAGTGGCGATCTGATTACCCGAATTACCTATGATATAGATCGGATCCGGTCAGTGACCATCAAAGCTGCTCTGCCATTGGTAACTAATTGCCTCACCTTGGTTGGGATGTTGGGAGTCATGTTATGGCTGCATTGGGAACTGACTTTGATAGCGATCGCGACTTTTCCTTTGTTTGTGTTATGGAGCACGCCTCTCATAAATCGCATTCAAGGCTCTACCCGCAGACATCGCAAGTCTGAGGGATCTATGGCAAATACAGTTGCCGAAGCGATTAACACCATCAAGGTTGTACAGGCACTGTCACTTGAAGAAATGACCGAGGAAACTTTTTCTAAGCTTAACAATGAGAGCTTAGATGAAGGAACTGAGACTGAGCAACTCAGAGGAATGCTGACGCGGACAGTAGAAATTTTGATTGCCTGCGCTATGGCATTTGTGATCTGGCGGGGTTCAATGTTGATACTAAACAAGACGCTGACCCCAGGGGATTTGTTGGTGTTTATTAGCTACTATAGGACAGCCTTGGACCCCATGCGTCAAATTGCTAAGCAAACAGGGCTGGTTGCTAAAGCAACAGTCTCAGGGGAACGCGTTTTAGATGTACTGGACATGGTACCCGAAATTCATGATGTCCGGGGTGCTCTTGATGCTCCTCCCTTTCGTGGCGCAGTGCGTTTTGAAAATGTCTCCTTTGGCTACGAATCAGGAAGCGGCATTTTGAAAAGCCTCAACTTTGAGGTGCAGCCCGGTCAACGTGTGGCGCTAGTTGGTCCCTCTGGAAGTGGCAAGTCAACCCTGGTGAGTCTGCTCTTGCGCCTCTACGATCCCCTAGAAGGTCGCATTTTGATTGATGGGCATGACCTTCGGGAATATAAATTGGAGTCCTTGCGCCGCCAGATTAGCATAGTGCTCCAAGATAGCGTTCTCTTTGCGGTCAGTGTCAAAGATAACATTGCCTACGGTTCTCTAGAAGCGTCAAAGCAGGAGATCGAGGCGGCGGCTCGTCTGGCTAATGCCCATGACTTTATTATGGCACTCCCCCAAGGTTATAAAACCGTTCTGAGCGAGCGGGGGGCAACCCTTTCAGGTGGACAACGCCAGCGAATTGCGATCGCCCGTGCTGCTATCCGTAATGCCCCCATTGTTATCCTCGACGAGCCAACAACTGGCTTAGACAAAGAAAATGAGCGTGCTGTTAGCGAAGCACTAGATCGACTGACTCAGGGGAAAACTACGTTTCTCATTTCCCACAACCCTAGAGCAGTCGAAAACGCGGATCTCATCCTTTATATCGAAAACGGAAAACTTTTAGAACAGGGTACCTATGCGGAACTGATGCGCCTTGGCGGTCGGTACGCGACCCTGTGTCAGCAGTCTGTTCCAGAAGCAGACATTCATGCAATTGAACTTTGAACAAACAGGAGAATTTATCATGCTTTATAGAGAATTCGGGCAAACAGGATGGAAAGTATCAGCTATCGGTTTGGGCACTTGGAATATCGGTAATCAATGGGGCGAGATTGACGATGCAACTGCTTTCGCTACTGTACGCAGTGCTATCGACAATGGCGTGAATTTGTTTGACTGTGCTGAGTCATACGGCATTCCCCAAGGATTGTCCGAACAGCGATTGGGGGTAGCATTGACAGGTATCCGTCACAAAGTCCACCTCGTCAGCAAGATCGGTCATTGGGGCAATCGTACTCATCAACACATACCAAAAGATTCAGTAGATAACATCCGCCTTTGCGCTCATGCTTCCTTGTATCGCCTGCGTACTGACTGGATCGACGCACTACTTTGCCATGAGGGGGATATTGAAGATCCTACCATTTACCTGGAAGCCTTTGAAGTTCTTAAACAACAAGGTCATATCCGAGTATACGGCATATCAACTAATAATTTTGAAGCTTTGAAACGATTTAATGCCAATAACACCTGTCGTGTGGTGGAGTTGGAATATTCGCTATTGAATCGCGATGCCGAGTCCCAAATATTGCCCTATTGCCAGGAACATGGTATTGCTGTATTGGTGCGCGGGCCTCTCGCCAAAGGTCTTTTGTCTGGCAAATACTCAAACGATACAGTCTTTACCGATTCTGTCAGAGCCAAGTGGTACAAGAAAGAAAGCAAACAATTAAAAATCCAGAACCACATTGCTACAGTCGAAAATCTCAAAAAAACATTGACTCCTGGAGAGGAAATGGTTACAGCAGCCCTGGGTTTTGTCATCTCGCACCCAGTACAGCCCGTGGCAATCCCCGGAGCCAAGTCCCCCGAACAAGCAGCTACAAACAGCAAAGCAGGGGATAGAGTCTTGTCTGCTGAAGAGAGAAACAATCTGCTCAATTGCTTAGAGAGTCAGATTGATGAGCGGGAAACTGCCATGGTCGGAGTTACGGAGTAGGAAATCACAAAACAAGGAGTTGCAGTGAGCCGTAGTCCTCAAAAACTTCAGAAATCGATACCTGGTCTATGGGAGATTGTACGTAGATTCTGGCCGCAAATTCGCAAACAAGGATTCTTGCTAGCAATCTCTGTGCTGGCACTCCTGACTAAGACTGGCTTGGCGTTACTGGAGCCTTGGCCGTTAAAAATTCTTTTTGACCAGATAATGGCAACTGGCTTTAACACCAAGTCTTTGGGAATTCCATTCTTGAATGGATTGAACCCTGTGTCGCTTATTACCGTCCTGGCATTGGCGATGGTGGCGATCGCCGGGTTGCGGTCTGGCGCTGCCTACTTTAGTACTCTGGGCCTATCACTTGCAGCTAACCGTATTATCGCTGAAGTTCGTGGCATTCTTTACACTCACCTTCAGCGTCTCTCTCTGTCCTTTCATTACAAAGCCAGAAGTGGGGACTTAATGACCAGGGTGATACATGATATTGAGCGGCTGCGGGGGGTGACGGTCACTGGTGTTGTGCCACTGTTGACCAGTATCCTTACCCTAGTGGGGATGTTATGCATCGTTTTCTGGCTCAATTTGGAATTGGCTCTCATTGCGATCGCGGTTTTTCCTCTATTTGTCCTCTACAGTCTACACGCAACGAAGCGCCTCAAGGAGGTTGCCCGCAAGCAACGCAGACGTGAAGGGGCAATGGCTGCTGACGCCGCCGAAGCCTTCAGTGCTATCAAAGTAGTACAAGCGCTCTCTCTAGAGGACATGCTGGAGAAGACTTTTTCTATCCATAACAAAAAGAACCTCAAAGAAGACGCTCTGGTGGAAAAACTGCATTCAAGGCAAGAGCGCGTAGTGGAAGTCTTAGCAGCGATCGCAACAGCACTCGTGTTGTGGCGGGGCGTACAACTCGTGCTGCGTCATGTGATTACACCAGGAGATTTGCTGATATTCATTACCTACCTCAAGAACGCCTTTAAGCCCATTGGTCAACTTGCCAGGTACACAGAGCAGATTACCAAGGCGACAGCTTCGGGCGAGCGAATCATAGACATACTAGACATTGTACCCGAAATTCGCGATTCACGGGGTGCGCTCAATGCTCCCCCTTTTCGAGGCGCGGTGCGTTTTGAGAATGTTACCTTTGCTTATGAACCGGAAAAGAACGTCTTCAAAAATCTTAACTTGGAGGTACAGCCCGGTCAGCAGATTGCGCTGGTTGGTCCTTCTGGCGGTGGTAAGTCAACTCTAATCAGTTTACTCTTACGCCTCTACGATCCCTTAGAGGGTCGCATTCTGATCGACGGACACGACATCCGCGAGTACAAACTGGATTCCTTGCGGCGGCAGATCAGCATTGTGCTGCAAGAGAGTGTCTTATTTGCCACCAGTGTACGAGAAAACATTGCTTATGGCTCACTGGGTGCATCAGAGAAGAAGATTGAGGCGGCTGCACGCCTTGCCAATGCTCATGACTTCATCATGGCGTTGCCGGATGGCTATGATACCATCCTGGGTGACCGTGGCGCTACCTTATCTGGTGGACAACGCCAACGGATTGCGATCGCCCGTGCTGCTATCCGTAATGCCCCCATCCTGATTTGGGATGAACCAACCACTGGTTTGGACAAGGAAAATGAACGTGCGGTAATTGCAGCTTTGGAAAATTTAGCCCAAGGTCGCACCACTTTTATCATTACCCATGACTTGCACTTGGTAGCTCACGCCGATGTAATTCTCTACCTTGAGGGCGGGCGTGTGGTCGAGCGCGGTACCCATAAGGAACTCATGCAAAATAACGGTTGCTATGCTGCCCTGTACAGAATACAACTTGCTATTTACCCCCAAAATACCAACAATGAAGAAAGCATTGAGCATCTGTGTAATTGACCAGTGACCAGTGACCAGTGACCAGTGATCGGTGACCAGTGACCAGCGACCAGCGACCAGCGATCGGTAACCAAGTTTCTTAGGGGTGCGAGCACATTTTTTATTTATCAAAATTCTAATTTGTTATCAGTTTGACATCTGCCCTAATGCTCACCCTTAAAATGCTTAAGTACGTATGGACTGTACTAAGGATTGAATCACTTCTCCTTAGTACAACTTTGCTATTAGTAGCCAGCAGTACCCTTGCTGGTGAGGTTCCTGACACTAAAGTGAATCTAGATAATAAAGTTTTAGTCTCAGAGCAACCTACTCTTTCTCTCGAACAAACTAATCAATACTCACAAAAAACAAACACCCCGGTTCAAGTAAATTCTGTTTCTCAACTGTCTGATGTCAATCCCAATGACTGGGCATTTCAAGCTTTACAATCTCTGATAGAGCGCTACGAATGCATTGTTGGATATCCCGATAATACCTATCGAGGCGATCGCAGTCTCAGCCGATATGAGTTTGCAGGGGGTCTAGACACCTGCTTGAACCAGATTAACAAGCTAATTGCTGCGGGTACTGCTGAGTTGGTTAAGAAAGAGGACTTGGTCACCGTGCAAAGGCTGCAATCAGAATTTGCAGCAGAGCTATCAGCTTTACGGGGAAGGATAGAAAATGTAGAAGTAGTTTCATCCCAGCTAGCAGCGCAACAGTTTTCACCAACTGTCAAGCTCAAAGGAGACGCCATCTTTGCCATTGCTGGAGCTATTGGTAACAATCAGGCTGACGACGACGATGAGCCAGTGGAGGAAAGCATCATCTTTGGTAGCCGACTGCGTTTGAGCTTGGAGACCAGTTTCACAGGGAAAGACAATTTAATACTTCAATTACAAGCGAGAGATATTCCTAAGTTTGATGATGATGTCACAGGTACTACCATGACTCGCTTGGGGTTTGAGGGGAGTAATGATAATGAATTTGAGTTGAGTACACTTCAATATAGCTTCCCCATTTCTAAGCAAGCAACTGTCTACATTAATGCACTAGCTTCTGCTGATGACTTTGCCATCTCGCTCAATCCATTAGATAGCAGTGGTCGTGGTGCTATCTCTCGTTTTGGGCGACGCAACCCTATATATCGACAAATCGGAAGCACGGGGGCTGGCATAAATTATGAATTGAATGACGTTGTCAGTGTGGGGTTAGGTTATTTAGCTGAAGATACCGACGATACCAGGTCTGGAATTTTCAAAGGTCCTTATGGAGCTATTGCCCAAGTCTATGTGGAACCCAATGATGAATTGCATCTGAGTTTGACGTATGTGCGCTCCTACAATCTGCTTGATACAGGAACCGGGAGCGAGCTTGCTAATGACCCTTTTGATGGAGATGCAGATCATATAACAGCTAATTCCTTTGGTCTTGAGGCTAGGCTTGATATTAGCTCTAACTTTACCTTAGGCGGTTGGGTTGGCTACACCAAAGCAAAAGCAGAAGACTTATCCGGTGAACCAGAAGCCAATATCTTTAACTATGCAATCACCTTAATCTTCCCCGATCTTGGTGGAGAAGGTAACTTAGCTGGTATTGTAGTTGGTCAACCACCTAAAGTGACTAGCAACGATTTCGGCAATGACTTTACCGATCCAGACACTTCCTTTCATCTGGAAGCCTTCTATCGCTTCAGAGCCACCAAAAACATTTATATCACGCCGGGAGTGTTTATGGTTACAAATCCAGAGCATAACGACAGCAACGACACGGTTTATGTAGGAGTTATCCGGACTACTTTTCGTTTCTAGTTCTTGGGGAAGCTGGTATCCTCCCAACCAAAAATTTAGTCATATTTTATACCATTTGGGATGAGAGATTTGGGATTTTGGATTGGGAAAGCTTTGCCTGGGCTAAATTTCACTATACTATCTGTCACATTCTGTTTTCAACTTGGTATTAGTTTATTTACCATACAGAGAAAAGGTTAGGCATATTTGTGCAAGCTGTGCAAGAGTGAGAAACTATCTGTTGCAAATCAAATCCACGCGATCGCTAGGACAAGATTATTGTTTATACCAAAAACGGTTTAGAACCTGATTTTCCAAAAATTGTTAAAAACTCGTAGGGGCGCAATGCCTTGCGCCCCTACCAAGACTTTTGGGTAATGCATAATTAATTTCTGGAGATGTCTATTTGATAAGATCAAACTCTGGGATCGAATAATGCATCTTTTAGTAGGGTGTCGTCCCAGTTTACTCCATCTAGTTTTGCCTCTCGAAAGTCAGCCTGGGAGAAATCCCCGGACGTAAGGTTAGCTTGAGTTAGGTCAGCTTTATTGAAAGTTGCTCCTACGAAGCTTCCGCCCTGTAGGTCAGCCTGTACCATCATTGCACGGTTAAAACCCGTGTTGTCGGCTTTCACCTTCCGAAGCACGGCTCGATTCAAACAGCTACCGAAGAATAGGAAACCTGCTAGCTCAGCACCAGTCAAGTTAGCTTCCTCTAGAAGAGCGTCTTTGCAGTAGCCGTTGATGAAGAGTGCATACTGTAAGCAGATCTGGCGCATTGATGCTCGGTTGAATGTTGCTAATCCCACGTTCGCATTTGCCAGATGCACACCATTTAGGTTTGCTCCAGTAAAGTCCGCTTCCATTAACTGTGCTTGTGTAAGTAAAGCATAGTCGAGTGTGCATTCTGAGCTAGCAAACCTTCTGCAACTAGTCCTGTTAGATCTACCTGACGCAAATCAAGACCCGACAGATCTATACCTCTGACTGTTTGTTTCAGACCAATAGCTTGGTGTAATCGCTCTAATATGAAAAGTTTACTCATCCTACCTTGTGAGAAATTTTATCTAGAATAGGTATCCAGTTCGATCCTGGCTGATAATTTAGGAATTGCGTATAGTCACCGAACACGCCAGAGGGCTGTAGATGCTTCATCACCGACCTTTGGCGGTTGCTTAACGTCTCCAAGTCGCTTTTCCAAGGATGTTGCACCAAGTCTAACTGTACTCCACCCCATGGTGTATTGTGGATAATTGCACCAGAGAGGAATAAGCGTTTGCTACTAATCAACTGTACTAGATGTGAACCAAACCAGGTACGAGCACATACAGGAGACGGACCATATTTTTGCAATTCCGAAGCGGTGATTTTCCCGGAGGCACAGTATTCTTGACTACCTTCAAGCCAGACTGGGTGAACAATACCAAACTCTGCCTCTAGTTGTGCAGCGATCGCATCACCAAGTAAAAAGACACGGTGCAAGTCCTTGTTTTGAAGGGAAGAGCCAAACTCCACACTGACATAATTAAGACCCCGATCGCTGGCTGAAAAATAAGCTTTGTAACGAGGGGCTTGTCTTCGGTGCAGACTGGGCATATTAAAATCACTTTTGAACGCACTCACTGTAGCTAGTAAATCGTTACGGTCGTATGGGTTAGGTGCGCGTTCATCTGTACCCCAGTGGGTTGGGGTCAACTCTTTGATGCTCTCAAAGGCATTGAGCAGATGCTCTAGACCCGCACAGCTACGAAGAGAACTTTTGGTAATGACGATTATTTCAACTCTGTCGGGCATATAATCAGCTTGATACTTTCGTGCTTATCTTGTGTTATTTTACTGTTGTGGTATGCTGCCGCCCAAGGTAGAAGCTGCAAGTCCATCAGTAATTGGTGTCCAGCGACCTTGTCCTTTATTAGCCCTTGTGTTCCATATCGACCATTGTCCAGTCTGACTGTCGCGATGCTGATTTCATAATAATTTAGCCCACTAAGTACGGAAGAGCCGGGAAGATACTGTTGGCGAAATATTACTTAACATTTAACTGATGGAAAAACTCGATTTTGGGGATAGGGTTGAAGTTTTTTTGGTTTCTTGCTTATACCGGATACTGTTGGGGGATTTTCGCTACTTTCCCCCCTTACAGGCTAAATTGGTTAGTGGGTTTTACGAAAAACTCGAAATGCTGAAATATTCAAAATCAAACCAAGTACAACTTTTAACACTGAAGCTGGGATAATTCCAACTAGCATACCTCCGATAACAGCACCAATCACCGACCCTACACCCATAGGAGCGACTGTATCAGTTAATGCTTGTTTTTCCACAAAAGCTTTACGGGTTGCATAACGAATAACTCCTACAGCTACAGTGGGTAAGCTAACTAAAAGGCTAGCCGTACCTGCTGTTTTAATATCTGCACCGAAAGCAAAAACTAGTGTTGGAATGATTACTTCTCCACCAGCAACACCTAAAAGACTACTGACAAGTCCAATTGCTAGCCCAAATAATATTCCCGCTATGATACGCAAGGGTAATATATTCGGTAAAAAAGCTGGTAACTGTTGAGGCAAGAAACTTTCAATAATCAGTGCAAAACCAATCACTACTAGCAATATTAGAATAATTCGCTCAAGTTGTTCATTTGTTAATCGTCCTGCCAATGATGCTCCAAAAAAAGCAGTAATAACCGCTCCAGCAATTAAAGAAAAGAGTACAGGTAACAACGGAATAACTAAGTCGAAAGAAAGAGTACTACCACGTATTATTAGGGATGCAATAATTGTCACTAAGCTAACCGCTAGATTAAGAGGTACGGCTTGACGTGCGGGATATCCTAAAACACCTGCTAGTACAGGTAGTCGAAATTCTGCCCCTCCCAGACCAATTAGACCTCCTAATACACCAATCGGTACTGCATAGATAAATCCCAATCGCGAACGACGTTCTTGTAAGATGCCACCCAAAAATTTAGTATTTCTACTCATTTCTATTTGTTAATCATTTGGGCTAAGTTTATCAGTTATAGCCTTTCCCAAGCACCTGAGGTACACCTAAATTTTTTTAACTCTTATCAAAAATACAAGCAGATTTCAAATCGTACCTCACCAGACTGGGAAACGCTATAGTGATTGTCAAAATATCACTGAAGTTGGTTTGTATTGGGTTTTTCTGACAATTTCAATGAAATGTCGTCTAATGATGCTCGTGCTACGTTCTCATCAAGCAATACAAATTTTCACAAGCGTTTGACAAAATTTAGTATGTATGTTGAATATTGCGCCAATACGGATTTTGACACATTAAAACAGGGTGTAGATGCCCGTATACACGTTGTATGCGTTTTTTAATGAAAAAGCTATGTAATGGGGGACGAAGATCAACTTTTACGTCTGCTTTCTAATTTAAAAAAATTAGAAGTTTTAAGATGTTTTTGATCGCTATCAGAGTACTCTAGCTTTATATCAGTTCTCCCGACGCTAATCAGAGATTTCAACTAGGATTGCTATATACTCCACTTATTTTCAAAACATCGCTCATGGTTTCGCAATAATTTGGTAATGCAAAACTGGCAGGATTAACGACAGTGTTGTAAGTAAAATGTCGATAGTTCATACAAAACCTATCCCAAGCAGCCATCTGGATGCGGAATAAAACGATAATTAAGTTGGCTAATGATACAGATAAGGGGATGCGAAAGTAAATTTTTTTCCCAAGATAGCTACAAACTTCTTGAATAGCTTGGTTTGCAGTTATTTGCTTCTGACCTAATACAAATCGGCGTGTTTTTTCTTCTTTTGGCGGATTATCTATTAAGTATCGCACGACAGTAGCAATATCTTGCCCGTGAATAAAGTGAAAGCTTCCATCAGCACTCAAAAAACGAATTAAATTTACATATTTTGTGACTTCTGGAATACCAGATGTTGCATGCGAATAAGGTTTTTTGCGATCGCCACCCAATACTAAAGTTGGAAACACGGAGGTGACTGAATGTGCGATCGCTAATTGTGGTATCTTTTGCAAGCAGTCATATTTAGAACGGATATAATCTGTCCCTATTTCTCCTGCTTCTTTTAATGGTTGGTTGTGACTATCCAAAACACTAGCCGTGGAAAAATAGATAACTTGTTCGCATTTTTGTGGATCTAACAAGTTGAGCAATTCTAAAGTTTTGGTTACATTAATTTCATATGTTTCTTCCCCACCCCAAGCCGTTGCTGTTAATACGGCTACATCTACTGTTTTCAACAAGTCAGCAAATTGCCCTATTTCTTGCAGATCGCCTTGCAATACAGTGATACCGGGACGTGCGTGCGTATCAACTTGCAGTTTTTTTGGATTTCTGACTAACAGATACAGCTCGTGGTTTGTTTGTTGTATTAAAGTTTCGCTTATATAGTGACCGATACAACCACTTGCACCCGTCACAAAGATTCGTTTCTGACTCATATACAATAGCTAAGAGTTAGAAGTTAAGAGTTAGGAAGAAAGTGAAAAGTTCCAAGTTTTCTTATTCTTACTCCCTACTCCCTACTCCCTACTCCCTACTCCCTACTCCCTATTCCCTCCTCACACAGCCACTGCATTGAGATTTTTTGCTGTCTCAAAGAAGAAAGCTACGTTGTCCTCTGGTGTTTCTGGCAAAACACCATGACCGAGATTGAGAATGTGTCCTTTGTTACCTGCCTTGCGAACAGTATCGAGAATGCGATCGCGAATAAACTCTTTAGAACCGAATAGCACGCCTGGGTCAAGATTGCCTTGTACTTTCATGTGTTTGCCCAATCTTTCCCGTGCATCTGCCATATCTACTGCCCAGTCTACACTGATGATATCTGCACCCGATTGTGTCATTCTTTCTAATAAACCAGCACTACCGCTTGCTAGCAGAATTACGGGGGTTTCTGGATGAGTGGCTTTAACTTGCTGGAACACTCTTTGCTGGTAGGGGAGAGCAAAGACTTCGTAATCTTGAGGGCTTAACTGACCTGCCCAAGAATCAAACATTTGTACTACTTGAGCCCCACAGTCAATTTGGTAGCGGACATAGGTAGCGATGGAGTCAGCCAATTTTCCTAGCAGTTGATGCAGGATGCTTGGGTCTGAAAACGCCATATTTTTGATGATGGAGTAGGTTTTAGAACCTTTTCCTTCCACAGCATAAGCTGCCAACGTCCAGGGCGCACCCACAAAGCCCAAAACTGTTGATTTATTGCCGACTTCCTGCCGCAACGCCTGTAATATTGGTTTAATGAACGGTAAAGATTCCTCTGGTTCTAGAGGGTGCAGGTTATCAATTTGCTCAGATGTACGGATGGGGGAGTAAATAATTGGACCTTTGCCTTCCGCGACATCCATATCAATGCCTATACCAGGGAGCGGTGTGACAATGTCAGAAAACAAAATCACTCCATCCGGTTGAAAGGCTTTCCAAGGTTGCAAGGATATTTCAATCGCTACTTCCGGTATTTCCGAGCGATCGCGAAAAGAAGGATACTTCTCCCTTAAATCTCGATAAGCTTTCATGTACCGTCCTGCTTGACGCATCATCCATACGGGAGGACGATCTAAAACTTCACCACGAGCTACCCTAAGGAGAAATGGATCGTTAGAGGAAATACCCATTTAACAATTCATCCTAAACTCTTTATTTGTCATTGTTTAGCTTATCATTCCCCCTTTGTCCTTTTTCCAAGAGAAATAACTTTTGGGGCTGTTCGCAAAACTTCTTATAAAATTATTGACCAAATGCAAAGTTTTAAGAAGTTAATATTGACAATTTTTAACTTAGGGATTGGGAATTTTAGATTTTAGATTTTGGATTTTGGATTGGGACTGAGGATTTGGGATTGGGGATTTGGAAAGAACCGTAAACAAATGAGAAATAATACTAAGTACAAAAAAGAATGCGAAGATAGTTGGTTGAAATCAAGTATAAGCAGGACTTTTCCAATCCAAAATCCAAAATCTAAAATCCAAAATGGTATAATAAAGGACAAAGGACAAATGTTTTTGATACCGCGATCGCAACGCCAAAAATTTTTCATACTATTCTGTTTAATGACTGTCTTGGGATGGGTTGTTGGTGGAATTGCCAGTATAGCGATAGAAAAGACCTTTGCAGAGACAATCTCACCTGAAATTCTTCAGCAACCAAAATGGAACGCCTTGGGAAGGTACATCAGCAGTTGTGTGTTTGCGCTGATCTATGGGATCGATCAAGCACTTGTTGTCAGACAATATACATCGGGTTGGCTGTGGATGACAGCAACAAGTTTGGGCTGGCTAGTTTCCACTAACGTTTCTACAGCTTGGATTGACTACATCTCATCTATCGCCTCATCCTTAAACAGAACTCTCACTTTTCAAGAGGCTGTGATTTTTGGAATTTTGTCAACTATTGCGTACATTTTATCAGGAATTTGGCTGGGGTTTTTTCAATGGATAGTGCTGCGCCGAGACACATCTGGTGCTTGCTGGTGGAATTTTTTACCTTCAGTTTCATTTTTACTAATTAGTTTTTTGGTTGGATTGCTGTCTTTTGTGCAAGATTTTATTCCAGCACCGAGCCGAGATCGGGTAGTGTATTTGAGCGGACAGGGATTTACAGCTATTATTCTGGGAATTATCCCAGCCATTGGCTTTTGTACCCTAAAAACAAAAAATCGGACACAGATTGACGAAGATGACTAAAGATAATGCTTTGCAAACAACACTCACTCCACCCACTGCGTCCAAGAAACCTCATGTTTTAGAATTACACGGCGATCGCCGCATTGATAATTACTTTTGGCTGCGCGAGATTGATAATCCAGACGCGATCGCTTATCTAGAAGCTGAAAACGCTTACACCGAAGCTATGATGCAGCACACAGAAACATTACAAACAAAGCTTTATGAGGAAATGCTAGCTCGCATCCAAGAAACAGACTTGTCAGTACCGTACCGCAAAGATAATTATTATTATTATTCACGTACTGAAGAAGGTAAGGCGTATCCAATACACTGTCGCAAAAAAGGTAGCCTTGAAGCTCTTGAGGAAGTGCTGTTAGACCAAAACAAATTAGCACTAGAGCATGAATTTTTGAGTTTGGGCGTCCTGCAAGTTAGTCCCAATCACCAGATTTTAGCTTACTCAGTCGATACAAGTGGTGCCGAGCAATACACGCTTTTCTTTCTCGATCTAACCACATACGAGCTTTACCCAGAAACTATTCCTGAAACCTATTATTCTTTTGCCTGGGCAAATGATAATAAAACGGTATTCTATACCAAAATCGATCCCGCAAATCGTCCCTTCCAACTTTTGAGGCATACTTTAGGAACTTCTGTAGACGAGGACGTTCTCATTTTTCACGAACCAGATAATGCTTTCTTTTTAGAAGTGGGTAGAACGAGAAGTGAAGCATACATCATGATGAGTTTGGGTAGCCAAATTACATCAGAAATTCATTACTTAGATGCCAACGATCCCAATGGAAGTTTTCAAATTTTTCTACCACGAAAGACAGGGGTATTATACGATATTGACCATCACAGTGATTCCTTTTACATTGTCACTAATGACGAAGCAATTAACTTTAAGCTCATGAAAACTCTTGTCGCCTCACCAGCACAAGAAAATTGGCAAACTATCATTCCCCATCGAGAAGATATCATGCTTTCAGGCATTAGCTTGTTTGCCAATTACATGATAATTTATGAAAGGCAAGGTGGGCTACCTATTGGGAGAGTACAAAATTTATCGACAGGAAACATCCATCAAATTTCCTTTCCAGAACCAACTTACGATTTCTACGAAAGCAGTAACCCAGAATTTAACACAACGACCTTGCGATTTAATTACACCTCTTTCACCACTCCCCATTCTGTGTTTGACTATGACATGGAAACAAATCAGCGAGAGTTGAAAAAAGAGATAGAAGTTTTGGGTGGATACGATAGAAGTCAGTACCAAAGTGAGTGGTTGGTTGCGACTTCTGCTGATGGGACAAAAGTTCCCATATCTATTGTTTATAAAAAGGGTATCCAAAAAGATGGTAAAAATGCTCTATTCTTAACAGGATATGGTTCTTACGGTTATCCTTCCTCATCTGCATTTTCCTCCAATCGACTCTCATTATTAGACCGTGGGGTTGTGTTTGCCATTGCCCATATTCGTGGCGGCGGAGAAATGGGACGAAAGTGGTATGAAGATGGCAAATTTTTGCAGAAAAAGAACACCTTTACCGATTTTATTGCTTGTGCTGAGTACTTGATTGGTGAAAAATGGACATCAAGCGATCGCCAAGTCATTTCTGGTGGAAGTGCAGGTGGCTTATTGATGGGCGCAGTCATGAATATGCGTCCCGATCTTTTTAAAGCCGTCATTGCTGATGTTCCTTTTGTAGACGTAGTGACGACCACATTGGATACTTCCTTACCCCTTTCAGTCACAGAGTGGGAAGAATGGGGCAATCCAAATGTAATGGTATATTACGACTACATAAAATCTTACTCTCCCTATGACAATGTCGAAGCCAAAAATTACCCAGATACCCTAATTTTAGCGGGATTAAATGACGCTCGTGTCAAATATTGGGAACCAGCAAAATGGACAGCAAAACTGCGAGAACTCAAAACAGACAACAATATTCTCTTGCTGAGAACCAATATGGGTGCAGGACATAGCGGTGCATCAGGGCGTTATGACAGTTTGAAGGAACTCGCTTTTGAATATGCCTTTGTTTTAGATAGGTTGGGTTTGGGAGATAGTTAATTGTAAGTTCACCCGTGTCAGAAATATCCCCCCTTTTTAAGCTACGGTGTACACACAAGTCTCCAAAAGCGATTGCGGTTTCCCTTAAAAAGGGGGGATATCTTTAAAAAAGATTTCGATGTAATACAAAGTTATTCAGTATCTCAAAAATATTAAATATTAATATCAACGATATTCATATACAGCGTTTTCCAGTCTGCTGAGGTACAAATTTCTCTGCGTTTGTCTGCGTGTATCTGCGGTTAATTATTCTTCCTGCACCTCAAGAAAGTGGGAATTGTTATAAACGATTTTTTGACAATGCATAAATTTTTTAAAAAAATTTATACATAAGCTATATGTATAGTTTATTTAATTTTATTTTTATAATTTTATAAAAATAAAGGTTTTATTATTTCTGCAAAAATTTGTGCAACACAAGCATTAAAATTCAATAAGCCTTAAAAGTAAGAAAAGTAGGAAAAGTAGGGAAAGCAATCAGATTTTCTAAAAAATTTTATACAAAGTTAATAGTAAAATTTATACGAGGTATTTACTATCGAGTTAGTGTGGTGTAATCGAATAGAGCTTTGATGGATTCTATAAGAAAATCAAATAAAAGTGTGCCAATTATTATGATGATGGAACAATCTAAATTCAGGAGAAGACGAGGAGTTATATTAACTTTCATAGGAATTAAACGGTTACAGGAAGCAATTGTTGCCGTAGAAATGACGGAAAATCAAGGCGAACGCTTGAGCCTGGAACAGCTGAGCAATCGTATTAATCTTTCCACTAAAACTGTAAGTAAATTATGGTCTTCAAGTGCAGGTGTAGACCAAAAAACATTGAAGCTTTGCTTTAGTGCTTTTAATCTGGAATTACAGAAAGAAGATTACACTGAAGTGAATGAAGCGTCGGAAAATCAAACCTTGAAATTATTATCAGAAAATTCATTCATAGAAGAACCCTCTCAATTTTTCTGGGTAAAATCTTTTACTCAAAAATATCACACCCAAGCTGAAGAGATGGAAAATTTTTTGCCGTACCCAGATGGACCTTTACCTCTATGTTCTCCCTTTTATATTGAACGTCCGCCACTAGAGAAACGAGTTTATCGAGAAGTCACCCAACCGGGTTGCGTGATTCGGATTCGAGCTCCCAAACAGATGGGTAAAAGTTCTTTAGTATTGCGACTGTTAGCCTTTGCACAGTCGCAAGGGTATCACACAGTGAATCTGAATTGTTATCAATTTGATACTGAGTGTCTCACCGATCTCAATAAGCTATTACGTCGTCTTTGCTGGCGAGTTGCAACAGAATTAGGTATTCCTCCCAACATTAAGGAACAATGGAATGAAGAAATTGGTTATAACTTGAGTAGCAGCTTGTATTTAGAAAAATATTTGCTCAATCAATGTCAAAAACCTGTCGTTTTGGTGTTAAATGAAATTGACCATTTTTTTGAATCTCCTCACATTTGTCAAGATTTTTTTGCTTTGTTGCGTTCGTGGTGTGAGGAAGCGCGGCACAATCCTAACTGGCAAAAGCTAAGGTTAGTCATGGTTTACTCTATGGAGGAGTACATCTCTCTAGATATTAACCTCTCTCCTTTCAATATAGGTCTACCTATTAGTTTAAGCGAATTTACCCAAACACAAGTAGAAGATTTAGCTAGACGTTATGGCTTCAATTTATGTAAACCTAAGGATATAGAGCAACTCATATATCTGCTAGGGGGACATCCAGCAATGATTCAGATGAGTTTGTACTATCTTTGCTGTCAAGAAATAACCATGCCAGAATTGATACAGGATGCGATCGCAAATGGTGGGATCTATCGCTATCATTTGTGGCGATACTCCATGAAACTACACGAAAATCCTAGCTTAGCGAAGGCCTATGCTAGAATTTTGGCTCGACAGCAAGATGTTTCTCTTAATCCTATTCAGGCTTACAAACTGGAAAGTTTGGGATTAATTCGCTTTGAGGGCGATCGCATACTACCACGTTGCGAGCTCTACAGGGCTTATTTTCAAAAACAGCTATCAACAATTGAAGAAGGTAGAATTCTGAAGGCAGAGACTCAATCGTTCAGCTAAAACCTGAACGTGGGGTTGAGTCATCATACTGACATGATTACCAGGGACAAAGTGAATATCCACTGGTTTGCTAGAAAACTTGCTCCATCCCCAGGATAAATCCTGTAAAATTTCAGACGGTAACACACTCAGATCTTGTGAAATAGACTCGCTGGCACGAAACAGAGTAATTGGAACGGGATTAACCTGTTGTGGTAGATATACAGTGGTATTGTTAGTCTTGTAAGCTTGCAACAAATGCTTCAAATATGAAGTATCGGTATTGGGAGGCACAACCTCAAGCAGATGAAGGTACTCCAGGACATATTCTAGTTGTTCGGCAGGAGCTAGAGAACGCAAAGGCTCAGCATCCATCTCCAAATCTTTTGCAAACGCAACTTGCATACTTTTGGCAATGTCAATCAGCCACGTAGCATCATCGAATTCTTGTTGCTTTCCGTGGACGATGGGTACTATGGTATCAAAAATGGCTACTAAAGCCACCACCTGTCCCTGAAGCAGTAACTGCTGTGCCATTTCCAACACGACTTTACCGCCAAAAGAATGTCCGCCCAAAAAATAAGGACCTTGGGGCTGCACAGCTTGCATTGCTTGAATGTAGTCATCGGCGATCTCTTCCACTGTACAAATCTGCGCTAATTCTCCATCCTGACTTTGGGCTTGGAAACTGTAGAACGGTTGGTCAGGCCCAAGACAACGAGCTAAATTATACAAATAGAACGGAAAGCCCCCCGCGCCAGGAACACAGAACAAAGGTGGATTGGAGCCAGTTGGCTGAATGGCGACTAAGGGAGACCAAGGGGAAGTGTCGGTATCTTTTTGTACAACAATTGCCAAGTCTTCAATTGTGGGATGTTGGAAGAGCATGGCTAAGGGGATGTCTTTACCAAACTGCTGTTTCATCTGAGTCATTAAGTGGACAGCCAAGAGGGAATGACCGCCAAGGTCAAAAAAGTTATCTTTAACCCCTACATTGTCAACCTGAAGAATTTGAGACCAGATTTGGACGAGTTGTAGTTCTACAGTGTTGCGGGGAGAAACGAATGTGTCGGAACCACTGGAATGAACGGGGGCTTTGAGAGCGCGACGGTCAACTTTGCCGTTGTTGGTCAGAGGTAGGGACTCAAGGAGAACGATCGCATTCGGTACCATGTAGTCTGGTAGCTTTTGTTTGAGGAAGCTACGTAGAGAGTTGGGAGTGGGGGCGTGGTCGATGTGGGGTACGATGTAGGCGACGAGGCGAAGATCGCCTGGGGTGTCTTCGCGGACAATGACACAATTGGCTTGCACGTGGTGGTGTTGACTCAGTAGCGCCTCGATTTCACCCAATTCGATGCGGAAGCCGCGAATTTTCACCTGATTGTCGATGCGCCCTAAATACTCTAACTCACCATTGGGTAGATAACGAGCTAAGTCACCTGTTTTGTAAAGGCGATCGCCACCAGTGCTGTTGTGGAAGGGGTGAGAAATAAACCGTTGTGCGGTGAGTTCGGGACGATTGAGGTAGCCACGGGAAACCCCAGCACCGCCAACGTACATCTCACCTGGAACACCAATGGGTACGAGCCGTTGATGTTCATCCAAGACATACACCTGCAAATCTGGAATCGGGCGACCAATCAGACTGAGGGTGCTGTGAAAATCGTCTTTGCTTAATGGACGATAAGTGACGTGAACGGTGGTTTCTGTAATGCCGTACATATTCACTAACTGCGGGTGGCGATCGCCGTGGCGCTCAAACCAAGGATGCAAACTGTTGATTTCAAGACTTTCGCCACCAAAAATCACCAAGCGGAGGGACAAATTGGTCACAGTTGCCATGGACTGTTCTGCCTGCATCAACTGGCGGAAAGCCGAAGGTGTCTGATTGAGAATTGTGACTTTCTGTTGAGACAATAACTGATAAAAAGATTCTGGCGAGCGGGTCACCAGGTAGGGTACCACCACCAGTCGTCCACCGTAAAGCAATGCACCCCAAATTTCCCAAACCGAAAAGTCAAAGGCGATTGAGTGGAACAGAGTCCATACGTCTTGAGAGTTGAAGTCATACCAAGGTTGTGTGGCGGCAAACAAACGGGTGACACAATTGTGGTTAACTAAAACACCCTTGGGCAAGCCTGTGGAGCCACTCGTGTAGATGACGTATGCTAAGTGAGTCGGTGTTGTACCGTTGAGCGGATTGGCGGCGCTATTGCGAGCAATGTGATGCCAGTCGCTGTCTAAGCAAAGGACACGCGCCTGAATTGATGGGAATTTCGCCACCAGATGCTGTTGCGTTACCAGCACGGAGAGTTGAGTATCTTGAAGCACAAAGCTCATCCGCTCAGTGGGAGACTCGGGGTCGAGAGGCACATAAGCCCCTCCCGCTTTGAGAATCGCCAAAAGTCCCACAATCGCGGACAAGGAACGTTCCACACAAATGCCAACAAGCACATCCGCGCCCACACCGAGCGAGCGCAACTCATGGGCTAACTGATTGGCACGAGAGTTCAACTCATCGTAAGTCAGTTGAAGGTCTTCAAACACGACTGCCACAGCATTCGGAGTCAGTGCCACCTGCGCCTCAAACAACTGATGGATACACTGATGCTGAGGTGACTCTACGCGTGTATCGTTCCACTCCAGTAATAACTGCTGTTGCTCGGATACCGTTAACAACGGCAATTGCTCAATCGGTTGATGTGGATTGGTGACAATCGCCGACAGCAAGGTGACAAAATGCCCCAGCATCCGGCTCATCGTTTCATGCTCAAATCGATTGGTATCGTAGCTCACCTTCAACCACAATTGCTCCCCCGGTCCGGCGACAACTGTCAGGGGATAATTTGCGTGTTCGATCCCTCGAAAATCCGCCACTGTCAAACCGCCATCGTCTTGTAAAGTATCGGCATCTACCGGATAATTCTCAAACACGACAATGCTCTCAAATAAAGACGTACCCCTAGGAATGTCACTCAAACTTTGAATTTCTACTAATGAGCAGTAGGAAAATTGTTCGGATTCCACCTGTTGGGTTTGTAAATCTTTCAACAAACTCAGCAAATCTGTCTGAGGGGAGATTTGCCAGCGCACGGGCACTGTATTGATAAATATCCCCACCATCGACTCCACACCAAGGAGTGCGGGGGGACGACCAGACAAGGTGGCACCAAAGACGACATCGGTTTCACCACTGTAGCGAGACAGGAGCAATCCCCAGGTAACCTGCACCAAATTATTCAGTGTCAATTGGTGCTGTTTGACAAAATCCACCGCTTGTGAAGTTGCGAGTGCGGATAAGTAAATGTGTTGTTCATCGTAACGGGAATGCTGTTGCCGTTGTGAGAGTGGTTT